>JAJXWW010000047.1 GCA_021781415.1 Planctomycetota bacterium | reverse complement strand
CTCAATATCCTCGAAAACCACGATGTCAAAAAGATGGGCGCGGACTCGGCGGATTGGTGGCATCTGTTTCTGGAGGCGAAGAAGTTGGCCTATGCCGACCGCGCGCGCTTCTACGCCGATCCCGATTTCGGCAAATTGCCCGTGAAGGAACTGATCTCCAAAGAATATGCCGCCGAGCGCCGCAAGCTCGTGGACATGGGCAAGGCCGCGACGCGCGTGCCCCCCGGCGATCCGAAACTGGAACGAGGCGATACCGTCTATTTGTGCGCGGTGGACAAAGATCGCAATTGTGTCTCGCTGATTCAGAGCAACTACAACGGTTTCGGTTCTGGTTTCGTACCGGGCGACCTCGGCTTCGCCCTGCAAAATCGGGGCTGCCTTTTCGCCCTCGATCCCAAGCACGCCAATCGCCTCGAACCGCACAAGCGACCGTTTCACACGATCATCCCCTCTCTGGTCACGAAGGGGGGTAAGCCCTGGTTCGTCTTCGGCGTCATGGGCGGCGACATGCAGCCACAGGGGCAAGTCGAAGTGCTGGTCAATCTGATCGACTTCGGCATGAACGTGCAAGAAGCCGGCGAGGCACCGCGTCTGGAACACATCGGCTCGGCCACTCCCACAGGTTCGCCCGGCAGCCGCACTGGCGGAACTGTCTACGCCGAACGCGGCATCGACGAGAAAACGCTTGAGGAATTGAAAAGACGCGGTCATCGCGTCGCCGTAATACGCACCAACGGCGGTGGCTATCAAGGCATTTTGATCGATCCGAAAACCAACGTGCTGCACGGCGGCTCGGAGGCGCGCAAGGACGGCTGCGCCGTTGGCTACTAAACGGAGGGTTTACATCATGTATCCTTCGGGAGAATGGCGCGGCTATTGGGACCAAGAGGTTTGGGGCCGTCAACCGATGGGACCACTCCAGCTGCGCTTCCGCTCCGGCAAGATCGAAGGCGAGGGCCGCGACATCATCGGCCGTTTCACTTTCGAGGGTGACTACGACGACCAGGGAACGATTCGCCTCGTCAAACACTATCTCGGAAGGCACCAAGTTTTCTATCGAGGCGTCTACGACGGCGAGGGCACCATTTTCGGCGAATGGCAGATACCGCCCTTATGGTCGGGCAGTTTCGCGCTCGCCCCGGTCGCCAACAAAGCGCCGGCGGACTTGCCCATTGAGGACTTGTGATCGCGAATGAAATCGCAAGCCTTGAGCGTCCGCGACGGGCGACTCCGTCTCATCGCCTGGCGCTCCAGGCTGTTCGATGTTAAAGGCTATCGAGCGGCAAGCCCACGATCTCGGCGGGCGAACGCCTCCCGTCCGTCTCGACCTGCAATTGAGTCCCTGCTTTTTGATGTCCGCGACGCACATAGGCGAGCGCCAAACCCATGTCCAAGCGCGGCGAGTGAATGCAAGAAGTCAGGCGACCAACTTCTTTGTCTTGGGCGAAGAGAAGGCTGCCGCGAGGTACCGTCCCTTGCGGTAGTTTGACGCCAACGAGCATCCGATTGACTTGACCGCGATCGCGCGCCATGACGATGGACTCCTGGCCGAGATAGCACCCTTTCGTATAGCAAATCGTTTGGGCGATGCGTCCGACTTCGGGCGCGAAAGTGTTTTCGTCGATGTCCGCGCCTTCGCGCGGCAACCCCGCTTCGACGCGCAGAATCTCGCACGCCTCAAGCCCGATTGGCCGCGC
This sequence comes from Planctomycetota bacterium, assembly GCA_021781415.1. GTDB lineage: Bacteria > Planctomycetota > Planctomycetia > Gemmatales > Gemmataceae > JAJPHU01. The sequence goes on along the minus strand of JAJXWW010000047.1, from coordinate 15,243 downwards.
GCCCGCATCGGTCAAACGATGCCAGACGGTCGCCGCCCGGTTCGCGGGGCATACGAGATCGTAACCCGGCACGCCGAGCATATCGTGGCGGCGCAGCCAGGTTTCCGCGGCCGGAGTCGCATGTTGCAACAACTCCGCCGGTATATCGACATCGCCAAATAGACGGCGGAGCGACTCCGCGGCTTGAGGCCCGGCCAGATGGATCTGGGCGAAGTCCTTGGTATAATTCACAAACTCCACCTCTTCGCAGATCAGAAAGCGGTCGAGATATTGCACCACTCTCTCGTCCGCGCCGGGCGCGACATCGAGCGAGAACCCCGCCGGATCGACGGGCGAGAGGTGGCGATAAATTGACACATAGGCGACGACTTTCGCCTTGTTCGTAGTCAGAAACGCCTCGCATCCGCCACCAGGCTTCAATCCGACGATGTCGTTGGTCGTCAGATTATGCAGAAAACGCGCGGCGTCTTTTCCTCGTACTTCAATCTTGCCGCGCGACGATTGATCCACGATGACTATCCCGGCGCGAGCGGCACGATACTCCGCTTCAACCTCGCCGAAGCGAGCCGCCACGAGAAAGCCGGCCTCCTCGACGTACACCGCCCCCGCGGCGTCGGTCTGTTCGTGCAAGAGAGTTCGCTCTTTCATATCGAGGATCCTTTCCGATCGCTATTCGGGCCATGAATGGATGTAAAAATCCGACGCGTCGGCACTTGCAGAGCCTGAAGCGTAAGCGAGGGTATCTCGACCCCTCGCTCACACCTTAGACTCTGAAAAACGCCCGGCGCGGAACATCTCGATCGGCAACGCGGTGCTTCCTTTGTCGGCGAGGTCGGCGAGGATTTCGCCGACGACGGAGGCGAACTTGAATCCGTGGCCGGAGAAACCGGCGGCCAAGACGACGTTGGCAAGATCGGGATGCCGGTCGATGATAAAGTGACGATCCGGTGTCAGCGTGTAGAGGCACACCGAAGCACGATGGCAGGGACCGTCGATGCCCGGCAAGTGTTTGCGCAAGAAAGCGCGAACGGTCTCCTCGTCTTGTGGCTTAATCGCGCGATCGATTTCCGAAGGCGCGGTTACCTCCGGCGCTCCGTAATGTTGTGCCACCTTGGCTCCGTTGGCATTCAACGCGGGAAAGCCGTAGAAGTGTCCTTGAGGCGTGTCGGCGAGATAGAGGGGGAAAACATCGCGGCGGAAGGCGGCATCGTCGCAAGTGCCGAACCACTGTGCGACCTGTCGCACGACGCGCAGACAAGCGCCTTGACGCGCTAACATCTGCCCCGCCCACGGTCCCGCGGTGACGATCAGACGCGCCGCCGTGTAGCGCTCCGCCGTCGTTTGCACGCTCACCTCGCGTTCGTTCGCTTGCCACGACACGACCGGCTCATGGTCCAAAATGGTCGCGCCCATGCGCACCGCTTCGCAGGCATGGGCTTGCACGCAGTCCTCGACGTACAGAAATCCCGCCGAACGTTCGAGTACGCCAACATAATCGTCGTCGAAGCAAAACGCGGGATAGCGATAGCACAACTCGGACGAGGTCAGCGTCTCGACCGGCAGACGATGTTGCTTGGCGGAGGCGAGGACGCCGGCAATCGTCGGGCTATCGGATCGGCCAATCGACAGACACGGACATTCGGTGAGAAGATGAATGCCCTGCCGTTGTTCGAGATCGTACCAGCGTTCGAAGGCACGGCAGACTAAAGGGACATAATCGGGATGCTCGTAGTAGGCTTTACGAATGATGCGCGTATGGCCGTGCGAACTGCCGCGATCGTGGCCGAGCGCGAACTGTTCCAAGGCCAACACCCGCCGCCCGCGACGCGCCAACTCGCACGCCGCCGCCGATCCCATCCCGCCGACACCGATGACGATGACATCGAAATTCCGTGCGCTCATCGTTCGCCCCTTTTCCCCGCTCGGTCGTACCCTCGTTGCCGCCTAGGCGAGCCTTATAAAGGATTACCATACTACGAATACGCTCGTTATGCTCTCCGAGCGCTACACCTCGTCGATCAGCGCTAGCCTCACCCGCCGAGGCGGTGCGTCGCGGTCGGCTCGTCGATGGGGAATCTCATCGTAAGTCTGTCCGTCGAGGGCGCGCCCGGCAGCGGATTTGCGCACGCCTCCCCATTGCTTGAAGAAGAACGGCACGTTCGCCGCCCGGCACTGTTCGCGGAGGTTGACCACCCACGACTTCTCGACCGGTCTCGCGCCCGCGCCGCTCTCGCCCCCCACGATCATCCAGCCGATGCCGCCGAGGTTGATCTCGCCCAAATCTTCCAGCAGCGGCTCGACGGACAAAAATCGCATCGATGCCGGGGCCTGTCTCAACACGTCGATCCGTTCCAGGCCGTGCGCGCGATTCTCAACGCTGACGCCCCACCAGATGTGGGGTAACTCCGCCGCGAACGATAATTGGGTCTGCAACAGGTCGCGCATCCGCTCGGCCCGTTTGGTTAATACCTGATAGGTATGCCAGTCCGCCCTCCGCATGACGCGCACTACCCGCTCGATATAGCTATCGGGCACGCCTTCGTGAAACAAGTCGCTCATCGAATTGACGAAAATCATTTTCGGCGCTGCCCAGCGCAGTGGTTCCGCCAGCTTCTCTGGGACCAGCCGGAGGTCGAATCCCTGCTCGTAGGGATGCCCCGGCACACCACGAAATCGCTCGGCAAACGTCTCGGCGTAGCAATGCGCGCAGCCGGGACTGATCTTCGTGCAACCGCGCACCGGATTCCAGGTCGCATCCGTCCACTCGATCTCCGATTTCGCACTCAAGACGTTGCCTCCGTTATGGGATAAGTGACCCGGACGGGACGACGTGACAACGGTGGATTCGGTGTTTCCGATTTACCTTGGTGGACCATGTCTACCCGTTTTCCTTTCCCTTTCGCTTTAGCTTCCGAGACTGACGCGTCGGTGCCCCTGCCTCCAGCCATTTAACGGCTTGTTCGCCCTCAGCCACGGGGTCCACCCACATTATGTGCTGTAACGGATCGAAGCTGGCCGCGAGTCGGGTATAGTGTCCGCGAGCATTCTCATCTAATGAGGCGATCCGCAAGTCGGTCGCCAAAGCCGCCTCGAACAGGTGAGCATCCTTGAGCATACAGTCGACAACGCCCTGGTCATCGGAGTGTTCCGATATTGCTTCGCGGAGATCGGCCAACTGCGCGTTTTGAACGGGTCGCAGTTTGCGAAGATTCCTCATGGTAACAAGCCACTGCGTGGCGAAGCCTCTTTTGTGTTTGTCCCACTCCGCCTTGATGGCTTGGCTCCAAGCCATGCGGTGACACACGCTGCGAACCGAAATCAAAAAGTCGCGACAACACTTGGCTGCCAAATGAGGAGGCTCTGTTGTCCCCGCTGCCTCGGCAATGGAAGCGTCGATCACGAAGCAAAAGGTGGGAACTTGTTTCTTGCTCATCGGGCGAACATCCGTTTGTCGGAGGCGTCAAGGTATCGTTTCTGCACTTCAAGCATTACATTGTCGAAGTCCTCCGGCCAATCGCCGAAGGCTCCCGCTTCATCCAACTCTCCCGGATGGACAACCGTGCGACCGTCCTTTTCGCGCTGGAACCAATGCAGCCTGACTTTGTCCGCCTCCAAGTTGCCCTCCGCCACTAATGTCTGCACGCCGAGCAGGAGAATGGAACTGTGTGTTTCCACGACAACGCGAACGCCACGTTTAGCCGCATTGGCGAGAATCTGCGCCATTGAGAACTGGGCGCGCGGGTGCAAATGTGTTTCGGGCTGTTCCACATAGACGAACTGGCCGGGCTTGGCCGCATGAAGCGCCACGAGGACCGGCAGCGTTTGTGAGACGCCCACGCCAACGTCCGCGATGTTCACTTGGTTTTCCGGACGAGTTGGGGGCACTTCGGGCAAGCGTCCGACATAGAGTTCCAGTTGAATATCATAAAGTCGCTTGGCGAGTACCCCGCCGGTTAATTTCAACAAGCGCAAATCGGCGTTCAATTCATCCAAATTCGTCGATTGCTCTTCGCTCCACTGTAAGATGACGCTGGCGGCGTAATTATCGAATGTGCCGGGGTAAGTAGAGCCGACGGCGGCAACCGGATAGACACGCCCAGGGCGGTTCCTCAACCCCGGTAAGTGGATGACTTCCGGGATGAAACTTTCCCACATGATTCCTGGACGCCCGCCCGTGGAAGCAATGCCTCCAGTCGGGCCTCTCGATACCCAGAATGGTTCGAGAAAGGAATGCCTTCTCTCAATCTGCCATCGGCCAGGCTTAAAACCATTCGGAACTGCATTCGATAAATCGATTCCATTCGTGATACCTGTTTGGATGATCTCGTCCGGAGACATTTCGGGCCACAGAGTGAATTGTCCGAAGGCTCCTGTTATTTCCATTTGCTCGATCCCAAATCCCGACTTATGCTCTTTGCGGAAGATGGTTACGAAGCTGTCCCCAGTATCGATGCGCAAACCTGTTTGAAAACTATCCAAGGAACGCCCTTTACCGATGCGAGACAACAATTGCTCCGCCGAGGTAAACTTTACGTTGGGACCGTCCAGAAGAAGCGGTCCCGGATCATAGGATGATTCTAAGGTCTGTTTCAGCAAGAGCAGCGGCTGTATGATGCTCGATTTGCCCGAACTGTTCGCGCCGGCCAGGATCGTCAAGGGACGGATCTCGATCGTTTGTTTGTCGACGATCGACTTGAACCCGGCGACTTGAAGTTCCGTTATGGCCCATTGTTCAATCGAAGGATGTTCCCGAACCCACTTGCCTCTGGCCATGTGTCGCCTCTCGGTTCGCAAAAACAGGCTGCCCCATCACCCACTGTATCTCTCCGACAACCCCGCGACAATGTGAGCCGTTTGGCCGACGAGATCTCTCCGCTCCCGTCGAGGAACAATGCGGACGGGTGCGCGGCCGATTAGAGGTCGAACTCGTTCGTTCCAGAATTCGTCGGCAAGCGATTGAGGATGGCGCGTCGGCACGAGCGGGCTGGCCGTGCGATGAGCGGACCTCTTTCACCACTATCCCTTTGGCTCGCTCGTTCGTTTGCGTCTGCCGCGCGGCTTCTTCACTTGGGGCGAGGCGACTGGCTCGCCCTTGAGTTTCGAGATGGTATCGCGCAGCCTGGCGGCGTCCTCGTAGCGGCGTTCGTCGGCGGCCTTCAACATCTCGCGGTGCAATTCTTCCAACTGTTCCTCGGTCACGACATCGTCGGCCTTGCCCGCCGCCTCGGCTGCCAGCTTGTGGGCGGCGACCACTTCCTCGATACCCATGTTGATCGCCGAACGCACCGTCTCCGGGGTGATGCCGTGGTCGGCGTTGTACTTCAATTGCATCTCGCGGCGACGATTCGTTTCGTCGATGGCGTGGCGCATCGAATCCGTCACGCGGTCGGCGTACAGAATCACCTCGGCATTCACGTTCCGTGCCGCCCGACCGATCGTCTGAATGAGCGATGTTGCGGAGCGTAGAAATCCTTCTTTGTCGGCGTCGAGAATGGCCACCAGCGATACTTCCGGCAGATCCAGACCTTCGCGCAGCAGGTTGACGCCGACCAGCACATCGAACGCCCCCTCGCGCAGTTCGCGCAACACCTGCACGCGCTCGATGGCATCCAATTCCGAGTGCAGCCATTTGCCGCGCAGACCGGCATCGCGGAAATAGTTGCTCAGATCTTCGGCCAAACGCTTCGTCAACGTCGTTGCCAACACGCGCTCCTTGACGGCAGCGCGCTTCTTGATCTCCTCGACCAAATCGGGTACTTGACCGCGCGCCGGACGAACGTGCAGCAGCGGATCGACCAGGCCGGTCGGACGAATGATCTGCTCGACCACTTCGCCGCCGCAGCGCTCCAACTCGTAAGCCGCCGGCGTGGCCGACATGAACAGCGCTTGCTTGACGCGCTTCTCCCACTCGTCGAATCGCAGTGGGCGATTGTCGAGGGCGCTGGGGAGACGGAAGCCGTGTTCGACGAGCGTCAGTTTGCGACTGTGATCGCCCGCGAACATGCCGCGCAGCTGCGGCAGAGTAACGTGCGATTCATCGACGACCATGAGGAAATCGTCGGGAAAGAAATCGAGAAGCGTATAGGGCGGCTCACCCGGTTTGCGTCCCGAAAACCAGCGGGCATAGTTTTCGACGCCAGGACAATGACCGACTTCGAGCAGCATCTCGATGTCGAAGCGCGACCGCGCCTCCAAGCGCTGTTTCTCCAGCAGTTTGCCCTCGTTCTTGAACTGTTCCAGTCGCTCTTCTAACTCGCCGCGAATGCCCTCGACGGCCTGCTTGACGCGCTCCTCCGGCGTGACGAAGTGCTTGGCCGGGTAAATGTACAACTCGTCCAGCGTCTGCGTCGTTTCGCCGGTGGTGGGATTGATAATCGCCAACCCATCGACCTCGTCGCCGAACAGCTCGATGCGAATGCCGAACTCTTCGTAAGCGGGCCATACTTCCAGCACATCGCCGCGCACCCGAAACTTGCCGCGCGTAAAGGCGATGTCGTTGCGTTCGTACTGAATATCCACCAAACGGAGGAGTAGTTCATCGCGGTTGAGCGTGTCGCCTTTGTTGAGACAAATCATCATGCGTTTATAATCGCTGGGCGATCCCAAGCCGTAGATGCACGATACGCTGGCCACGATGACGACATCCGGTCGGCTGACGAGGGCGCTGGTGGCGGCCAACCGCAGCCGGTCGATGTTCTCGTTGATGAGGGCGTCTTTTTCGATGTAGATGTCGCGCTGGGGAATATAGGCTTCGGGCTGATAGTAGTCGTAATAGCTGACGAAATAATGAACGGCATTGTGCGGAAAGAAGCCCTTGTACTCTTTGTAGAGTTGCGCGGCCAGCGTCTTGTTGTGGGCGAGTACCAATGTCGGTTTATTCAATTGCGCAATCACATGAGCCGAGGTGAATGTCTTACCCGTTCCCGTCGCGCCGAGAAGCGTCTGAAAGGGCCGACTATCGCGGAACCCCTCGACGAGTTTGGCAATCGCTGGAGGCTGATCGCCGGCGGGCTGAAACGAACTGACAACTTCCATCTTTGCTGTCATCTCTCGCTCCTGGGATGGTATCGCGTGCCGGTCGGCCAAAGGCAGATCGACGGCGACGGCGAATGGGCTTTTTTTCCTTGTATTGTCGCCAATCTTTATTGTACATAAGGTGCGAGGGTATCGAACGCTATCGGGTCCGCGAATCATTCTCGGTGGGCCGTGCCGCGCGGCGGAGCGCGGGGTTGCCTCGCTCCGCCGCGCGGCACGGCGAAGCGGGGACGTTGCCATGACTCCAACGCCGGCCAGTTTGCTCGAACGTCTGCGCGACGGCAAGGCTCCCGAAGCCTGGGAGTGGCTCGTCCTACTTTATTCGCCGCTCCTTTACTCGTGGGCGCGGCAGGTCGGCTTGCAGGAAGCGGATGCCGCCGATCTGGTACAGGACGTATTCGTCACCTTGGTGCAAACGCTGCCTTCCTTCGACTACGACCGCCACAAGAGTTTTCGCGGTTGGCTGCGCACCATCGCTCTCAACAAGTGGCGCGACCGGCAAAAGAAACGTCAGCCGGTGCCCGGCGATCCCGCGCTGCTGCAAGAGCAGCTATCCGTTCCCGATTCGGAACAGTTCTGGGAGGTAGAATATCGTCGACAGTTGGCCCAGCGCGCCCTGGCCATCATGGGCCGCGATTTTCAGCAGCGGACATGGAAGGCGTTTTGGGAGCAAGTGGTTGAGGATCGCTCCGCCGCCGCCGTCGCCGCCGAGTTGGGATTGACGATTGGAGCCGCCTATGCCGCCAAGTTTCGCGTCCTCAATCGGCTGCGCCAGGAGATGGCCGGCATGCTCGATTGAAGCGCCGATTTTTTCGCGTACAGTTTGGCGGATGGATTCGTACTTATCTCGATCGTTCGATCGTTTCGCGCAATTTCGCGCGAAACGATCGATTTCGGTTTGTTTTCGGAGTAGCCTATGATCGCATCCACTCCCTGTCCGGAGTTGCACGCTTATCGGCAGTTGATGTCCGGGCAACTGGCCGTCGCGGCGAGCGAATCGCTGTTGCAGCATCTGGAAACGTGCGAAGTTTGCGCGGAGAAAATCCAGACGCTGCCCTCCTCGGACACGCTGATCGAATGGATTCGGCAATCGAAATCGTCTTCGTCGGCGTCGCAAGACAAGCACTTCTCGCCGTTGATGCAGCGCTTGATCCAGCTGGGCAAGTCCGCCGGAGCGTTAACCTTCTCTTGCGTCTCTTGCGGCAAACCGTTGCGCGTCAAGGAGGAGGCGGCGGGCAAACAGGTGAAATGTCCGCACTGCGGCAAGGTGATGTCGGCTCCGTCGGCGGCTGCGAGCGGCACGGAGACGGTGGATCTCTCGTCGGCTCCCAGCGGCACCTCCAAAGCCGAGTCGTCTTCCAGCCCGCCGACCGTGGCGGCACGAGGACGGAAGGCGAAAGAAAGCGAGTTGTGTTCCTTTCTCGCACCGCCGCAGGCAGCAGACGAACTAGGCCGCTTGGGGCCGTACCGCGTCCTCAAAGTTCTGGGAGCCGGCGGCATGGGCGTCGTGTTTCGCGCCGAAGATCCGCAGCTACAACGCATCGTCGCTCTCAAGGCCATGCTGCCGACTTTGGCCGCCAACGAGTCGGCTCGCCAACGTTTCTTGCGTGAAGCTCGCGCCGCAGCCAAGCTCAAGCACGATCACGTTGTCACCATTCATCAGGTCGGCGAAGACCGCGGCGCTCCCTTTTTGGCGATGGAGTTTTTGGAAGGCGAAGCGCTGGAGGACCGCCTCAAGCGCGAGGGCAAGCTGCCGTTGGCCGAGGTGCTGCGCATCGGCCGCGAGATCGCCGACGGACTGCAAGCGGCACACGAACACGGCTTGATCCACCGCGACATCAAGCCGGCGAACATCTGGCTGGAGGGCAAGCGCGGCCGCGTGAAGATCCTCGATTTCGGACTGGCACGCTCCAGCGCGGACGATGTGCATTTGACGCAGAGCGGGGCCATCGTCGGCACGCCGGCGTACATGCCGCCCGAGCAGGCCCGTGGCGACGCCGTGGACGGTCGCTGTGATTTGTACAGTCTCGGCTGTGTTCTCTATCGCCTCAGCACCGGCGAATTGCCGTTCAAGGCCGACAACACCATGAGCCTATTGTTGGCGTTGGCCATCGATCAACCGAAGTCGCCGCGCGAGATCAACCCCGATGTGCCGCCGCCGCTGGCGGACTTGATCCTGCGTCTGTTGGCCAAGGATGCGGCGCAGCGTCCGGCCACGGCCGGCGAGGTGGCGGACGCGCTGAACGCTCTCGACAGCGACGAACCCGTTGTCGTCAAAGCCGCGCGCGTTCCGGCTCCTCCGAGGCGTCGGCGACGTCTCGCTGTGGCCGTGGCGGGTGGCGTTCTCGCGCTGGCGGCGATGTTGACGGTCATCGTCATCCGTCCGGGCAAGCCGGAAGAAGGCAGCGTCACCATCGAGACGGTCGATCCCGACGTGGAGCTGGTGTTCGACGGCGGCGGACGCGAGTACGTTGTCCGCGACAAGAAATCCGGCGAGGAAATCAAACTGCCGCTGGGTCGTTATTGGGTGGCGCTCAAGGGCGGCAAAGAAGGGCTAAAGCTGGAGACAGACTCGTTCATCCTCAAGCGCGGCGAGCGCGTATTGGTGAAGGTGACACGACAGGCCGGCGAGAAACCTGCTACGGCACAGGCGAACAAGCAGCCGGTCCAGATTCTCGATCTCATCGACTTGTTCCAGGACTCCGACCGCATCGCGGTGAAGGGGTTCACGGAGAAGAATCAATGGACCAAGGCTGCGGGCAAGCTCACCTATACGAGCGACGGTCATTCGGGCAAAGTCATGGTTCCGGTTTCTCTGAACAATGTCCGCGACTATGAGATCGATGCTCAGGTCCGTCGGCTGTCCGGCAATTCTGTTTTCACCTTCGATCTGCTCACCTCGCCGGCTCGGCAAACCGGGCTGGATATTTTCATAGGCGGCCGGATCGAGTTGGGGCTGGAAGACGGTCGCCGCAGCCAAATCGGCGCGTGGCCGAAGTCGGTCGGCGACTCCGGGCATATCGTAACGCGCGTCCGCTTCGATGCCGATGGCCGTCGTGGCAGCGTCACCGTCACCGTGAATGGCGAAGCCGCGGCGCAGTGGAGCGGAGAGCTGACTGCGATCGGTAAGCGAATCGAGTTCCATCCCAATTTCCCCGGCGAGCGGACACCGGGAGCATTCTGTTTCCGAGATTCGTTCGAGTTTTCTTCGTGGCAACTGCGCGTCTACCAGGGTCACGCTCAGATCCTTCGCCAGCGTGCGGCGACCGCCCCGGTGCAGATACCGGAACCGCCGCCGCTGGCGGAATGGCTCAAGGGGCGCAAGATTCTGACCGTGTCGCAGGACGGCAAGGGACAATTCAAAACGATCAAGGAGGCATTGGACGCACTCAAACCGCATCAGGTCGTCAAGGTACTGGACCGTGGACCGTATCGGGAATCCTTGATAATGGGGGCCCTGCCCGCCGATACAGGGTTGATTAGCGACCAGCAAACGGTGCTCGAAGCTGCCTCGGGGCCGGACTCCTTGTGTTATCTCGGGCCCCTGGAAGGCTTCCGGCTGAGCGGCTTTCGTTTTCAAGCGGCTCCTTCCTTCGCTAAGTTCGCCTTATGCCACTGGATAGAGCCTTCCGGGCTTGTCATTGAGAACTGTTACTTTGACTGGAGCAGGCTCAACCAAGGGACTGTTCTCTACCTGGAGCCTGGAAAGCAGAGAGATAGTAAACCCGCTGTAGTGCGCGATTGTTTCTTTCATTCCGGCATTGTCGCTTTCGAGAGCCGGGCCGGAAACGGGCCCATTTTGCTCTTGGAGCGTAATTACTTCAAGGAAACCCACCTTGGCGGCACCCGGCGGTTTCAAAAGGTTGTGATTCGGCACAATGTTTTCCACCATGCTTCCAAAGGAACCATGTGGTTTGAATACTTGAAAGAAATCGGCGAGGTCCTCGAAATCAGCAATAACACTTTCGTTAGCAAATACGATCCCGTTTCCATCGCGTACAACGCTCCAAAGAGCGGCGTCGTCTTCCGCAACAACTGCTCAGATCGAATGCTCGGCCTTGACGGTAAAGCCTTGAATGACCTCGGGGATTCCATCAAGAATTGGCAGCTGGATCACAACTGCTACATTCGCCGCGGGGTATTGCCCAAGGCATCCAGCGATGTCCTTGCCGAGCCGCCCTTCCTGTCCGTTGACCCATCTCACCCGGATTACCTGCGCATCGAGGCGGATGGTCCCGCAGCCAAAGGCGGTGCCGGTGGTGCCTGGCCGAGCTACATCGGCGCTCTGCCGCCTGGACCCGCGCCCAAGGAAGGCGACTGGTTCACGCGGCTGCGTCAGCGCTGGGGCGATGGCGCTCCCGCTGCCAAACCGATGTCAGGACCGGTACAGATACCCGAGCCGCCGCCGCTGGCGGAATGGCTCAAGGGCCGCAAACTACTGACGGTGTCGCAGGACGGCAAGGGCCAGTTCAAGACCATCCAGGAGGCGCTAAGCGCGCTCAAGCCAGGACAGGTCGTCAAGGTGCTGGATCGTGGGCCGTATCGGGAGCGTTTGACTCTGGAGAACGTTCCTGCCGACAGCGGGTTGGTCAGCGAGCACGGCACGCTGCTGGAATTTGGGGGGAATTGGCGCAAGGTTGGCAATGACGAGTTCGCCGGCCACCATCTTGCCAACATCGCCGGTTTTCGTCTCCACGGCTTTTGCTTGACCTTGCCGGATAAAAAAGGCCCCTTCTTCGGACTATTGGTGGATCAGCCGGACGGATTTGTCCTGGAAAATTGTTGCTTTCACACGGCAGGGGACCGTCACTTCCGCGATGGTCAACAGTTTGCCGTTTGCATTCAAGCGAATCAAATCGAATTCGTTCGTCCGGTGGTCGTTCGCGAGTCCCTGTTCGACGGTTGCGTCGTTTTTCACACGAACATCGACGGCAAGGAACCTCGTGGCACGGACTTCGTGTTGGAGAAAAATTACTTTACCAAATCCAAAGGCTGCACGGCGAATGGCGGCTTCCGCAAACTCATCGTCCGCATTAATGTCTTCGGCGAGGACACCTATCTTAACCTTTGGGACCAGAAGCCCACCGCGCTAGTGGAAGTGAGCAATAACACGGTGTTGGGCAATGTCAGTTTCCAAGCCTCGGCACCGCAAGGAACGGTTCGCCTTTGCAACAATCTCGTGACCGGACGCGAGAGCTTCCAGATGAATTTAGGTGCCGAGAAAGCCTTGGCGGAGGCGAGCAAGAACTGGCAGCACCATCACAATGTTTTTCAGGGCCGAGTGGGTTCCACACTTCTTCCACTGGATGCGACCGACCGTCTTGCCTCCGTTCCCTTCCTGTCGCAAGAGCCGGGCGATGCCGATTACTTGCGCCTTGCTGCGGACTATCCGCTGGCCAAGGGCGGTGCCGGCGGCGCTTGGCCGAGCTACATCGGCGCGCTGCCGCCTGGTCCCGCACCCAAGGAAGGCGACTGGTTCACGCGATTACGCGAGAAGTGGTTGAAAGACAAAAAGGCGACGGAGAAGTGACCGTCGGATATATTGAACGCGGATTCGATAATGGAGGTGGGCCACGACCATTCGTGGGACCGTCCGCGACGGGATCCTTGTTTTGGACCAAGCGATCCAGGTTCCCAACGGGACGGAGGTGGAAGTGATCGTGCCGGATGAGGCGAGCGCTCGCATTCACGACCGCCTATCGCGGCCGTTTATTGACAACGCCTTGGGTTTTGACCGAGCTTGCGGACACCTTGGCCGGTACTCCCCAACGGCGGGAGAAATTTGCCCAAACTTTGCACCAATTGCAGAAGGATCCTTCGATGGCTGTCCTTGGCGCTGACCGGCGATCGTCACTTCGAGCAAGCCGGAACGCCCAAGAGGGACAAACCGGCGTACCGAGGATTCCGGCTTTATTCTATCCTCAACGGCGAAGGGCGAGAATGCGCCGCACGGAGGAGTATGGCAACTCCATTCCGTTCAACGCTCCGAATGAAACATTGGAGACAGCGCCGAAGGAGTGAGACCGTCTCAGAAGCCCCCTCTCCCCCTGAGTACGGGGGGGAGAGGGACTTTTGGGACAGATCGGCGGCGCGGCTTCGAAGTGCGCGTCTTAGATGAGTTCCTTCATGGGTCGGGCGTTTTCTTCCACCAAGTATTGCGGCCGTCCGTTGAGGTCCGTCAGGGTCGTCTGGCTCACGTCGATGCCCAGGTTGTGGTAAAGCGTGGCAAACAGTTCGCTAAACGTGACGGGGCGAGACACGGCTTCGCCGGCGATGCGATCCGTCGCGCCAATCACCTGCCCGGTCTTCATGCCGCCGCCCGCCAGGAGGGCACAATTGACCTGCGGCCAATGGTCGCGCCCCACCTGTGCGCTGATCTTCGGCGTGCGGCCAAACTCGCCGAGAATGACGACGGTGCAATCGTCGGCCAGGCCGCGCTCGTGCAAATCCTCGACGAGAGCGCTGACGCATTGGTCGAAGATCGGAAAATCTTCCTTCTCTCGTTTGAAGATCGAGTTATTCGCTCCGCCGTGCCAGTCCCATTTGCTGTAATTCAACGTCACGACGCGGGCACCGGCTTCGATCAGTCGGCGGGCCATCAGCATGCTTTGCGGCACGCGCGGCGCGCCGTTGTCGTCGATAAATACCTTCGGATCGCCGGTGCCATAACGGGCGACGACGCGCGGATCCTCCTTGGACAGATCGAGCGCCTCGGCCAGCCGCGAAGAGGTCAGCAGTCCGAACGCTTGCTGCGAGAACGTGTCCATCCCCTCCAGGGTTCCGCTGGCATCGACATCGCGGCGCAGGGTGTCGAAACTCTTCAGAAGGGTCTTTCGGTCGCCCAGCCGTGCCGCCGTGATGCCGCGCAGGAGCATGTCGTCGCGGGCCGGACCCACCGGGCGAAACGGCGCGAACGAGGTCCCCAGAAAGCCGGGGCCTGGCTCGTTGTACGGGCCGTGGGTACAGCTGTAACACAGACTGATGAAAGGCGGGGTGGCGCGGTCGATGGCCCCTTTCACTTTCACCACCGAAGAGCCGAATTGAGGCCAGCCTCCCGAGGCGGTCTTCTTGCGAGGACTATGGCCGTTGAACACTTGCGAGGCGTCGTGATCGGCCTGATTGCCAACCAGAGAGCGAATCACGACCAGCTTATCCATGTTGCGCGCCAGGCGCGGAAACGCTTCGCAGATTTGGATTCCGGTGACGTTGGTTGCGGCCGGACGCCAAGGCCCGGCAATCTCCTTGGGCGCGTTCGGCTTCAGGTCGAACATATCTTGATGGGGCGGGCCGCCCACGAGGTAGATCAGAATCGCCGATTTCCGCGAGGAACGAACGCCGGCGGACGCCTCGGCCTGGAAGAGTTGTGACAGGCCAAGCCCGCCGAGGCCGAGCGTACCGATACGCAGAAAGTCGCGGCGTGTGGAGCCATTCTTGCGAGTTTTGCCGTTCGATGAGTGCATGGCTGAGTCCTAACGCGAGGAAGGAGGATCAACTCTGGTCCTGCAGGCGGGGTAGGGTTCGCGGTGAACCGCGCGTCTTTCAATCGATAATTAGATATACCTGCCCACCGCGTCGAACGCAAGCAATTTGCGCAGGCTCTGACTCTGGGGGTGTGCGACTGTATGTGGGTGGGAATTAGAAAAGCCCCTCTCCCCGCTGAGTACAGGAGGAGAGGGGCATTGGGACAGCCTCTGAGTTCAAGGAGAAGCGAATATCAGCGTAAGACTTTGAAAGCAGCTTTCATGTCTCTTATTTCGAGGGAGCCGTGCTGGCGTCCGGCGATTTCCAGATGGCCAGGTTGCCGTGGGTGTAGCGCAGGTGAAGGACGCTGCCACCCAAAGGACAATCGACCGACAGACGCAAGCTGCCATCGGCGTTCGTGGCGGCGTCGAACGATTCTTCGACCATCTTGCGCAAGGCTTCGAGATTCGGATCGACCGTCCCTTCGCTCGCTTCCTCCGATCCGGCGGTCGGATTGTTTTTCTCGGTCAGCACGCGCTCCAGAGCAGGTACCACCGCGACATCCACATCGGGCATATGCGGCACCAGTTGAGTCGTCCTTCGCTCCGGTTCGGCCACGATGCCGCGGATCGGCTGGGCTGCCTTGCCACAGTAGGGACACGTCGGCGGTTCGGACGCTTCGCTGGTGTCCGCCGACGGTGAGGCGGCCAGCAGGTGCATTTTGTAGATCAACGGATCGGCTTGTAC
>JAJXWW010000150.1 GCA_021781415.1 Planctomycetota bacterium | reverse complement strand
GGACCCGCGAAGCTTACCGACAAAACGCCGACGCACGGCCGAATCGGCGCGGACCTGACCACCGAGCAAGGCAAGGAATGCGCTCGCTCCGTCGGCATGAATATCCTCAGCACCGTGCGCGCGACGCTCGGCTCGCTCGATAAGGTGAAGCGGTTGGTCAAAACGCTGGGCATGGTCAACTGCACGGCCGACTACAAAGATCAGCCGTTGGTCATCAACGGCTTCTCGGAGTTGATGGCGGAGGTATTCGGCGAAGATGCCGGCGTCGGGGTTCGCAGCGCCGTGGGCATGGGATCGTTGCCGGGGAATATCGCGGTCGAAATCGAATGCCAGTTTGAAGTGTCGGTGTAAATCGCGGAGGAATCGGAGCCGGAAGCGTAAGCGACGGTTGAAAAGATCCGTCGCTGACGCTTCCGGCTCCGATGGGATTTATCCGACGGCGGAAGCCGTCGTGCCCATGAGTTCTTCGATCAACGGTGTAAGTCCCTCGGCACTCCCGACGTGCGCGCTGGCTCCAACGAAGACGGCAAACTCTTCGCCGCGCTGGCTACCCTCATCGCTGACGAGGATAACGCGCGCCAGCGGTTGTTCGCGCGTCAGTTTGTCGCAAGTGAGCCAGCCGCTCTCTTCGCACAAATCGGCGTGCAAAATCGCGGCGTCGGCGTCGAGCATGAGAATCAGTCGGCGCGCTTCGGGACCGCTGCGCGTCGAGTAGACATCCCATCCGAGACGGCGAAACGCGCGCGCCATGCGAGCGGCGGCCTCCTGGTTCGGGTGGGCCAACACCAGACACGGTAAAGATACGCCATTCGTTCCGTGGGTTTCCATCATGGGCCATTCCTCTTCTGTTCGCGGATCTCTATCTCCAGACAGTCGCTCTCAACAAATAGTTCGTTTCTCGTCTCGATTTCTTTCCATCGTCGTGGCTTTTCCAAATTCTTTGGTTTGTCCTTGCCGTCGGCGGCACGGCGCTCTTTAATCGGACACGGGCATAAAAAATGCGAACAGCGGATCGTCGTCCCTATGTATTCCCGCTGTCGCGGTCTCTCTCCTGGAGTGTACCTCTCATGGCGAAGAAAAGTTCCACCGCAACAAAGACGAAACAAGCGACAACTCCTCACCAAGTCGATACGTCGCTGGTCCGGCAGGTTCTGGAAGCCGGTGAAGGCATCGCGCGCTTAGCGCCGACGTGGGTTCCGCGTTCCTTTCTCATGCCGGGAAAGCGCATCAAGTTAGCGCCGCAGGACGTGTATGCACTGGGCGCGCATCGGGGCGGCATCGACGAACGCTGGTTCGCCTCGACGACGCACGCCGCCAACGAAGGTGCCTCCGAAGACGAGGGACTGAGCTACGTCGTCCACGAAGGCAAGCGAGTCTTCACGCTGCGCGAGGCCGTCGCGCTCGAAGGCGCGAAACTGGTCGGCGGACCCATTTGGGAGCGCTATCAGCGTTGGCCGGTCTACAGTAAGTTCTTCGACAATCTGGGACCGATCCCGCACCACATGCACCAGAACGACGCGCAAGCCGCAAAAGTCGGACAACAAGGTAAACCAGAATCGTATTATTTTCCACCCCAGTTGAACGCGGTCGGCAATAACTTCCCGTACACCTTCTTCGGCCTCGAACCGGGAACCACCAAGGAAGACATCCGCCGTTGCCTCGAACGTTGGAACGAAGGCGACAATCTGATTCTCAACTACTCCAAGGCGTATCGACTGCAGCCGGGCACGGGTTGGCTGGTGCCGCCCTGCGTCTTGCACGCGCCCGGTTCGCTGGTCACTTACGAACCGCAATGGGGTTCCGACGTGTTCGCCATGTATCAATCGTTGGTCGAAGGCCGGCCCGTGCCCTGGAGCCTGCTCGTCAAGGACATGCCCAAAGACAAGCACCACGACATCGAATATCTCGTCGAACAGCTCGACTGGGAAGGCAACGTCAATCCGAACTTTAAGGATAGCCATTATCTCGAACCAATCCCGGTTGCGGACACGGCCACCGAAGGCTACGTCGATCGCTGGATCGTCTACGGCAAGGTCAACGGCGAGCAACTGTTCAGCGCCAAGGAATTGACGGTCGATCCCGGCGTCAAAGTGACGATTCCGGACAACGGCGCTTACGGTCTCGTCGCCGTGCAGGGAAGCGGTCGCATCGGCAAACTCGCGCTGCAAACTCCGGCCATGATCCGCTTCGGAGAATTGACGGAAGACGAAGTGTTCGTGACGCACGACGCGGCGCGACAGGGCGTGGTGTTCGAGAATACCGGCCGCGAACCGCTAGTGACACTGCGCTATTTCGGCCCGCATGTGAACCCGGATGCGCCGAACGTCGGGGATTATAAATAAGTGAATCCCGTGGCGTAGGCGAGGGGGGACGAACTCTCGCCTACGCTTGCAGGCTCCGAGGGTTTGAAGGTCTATTCGCCGAGAATGGCGCTCGCGGTGTCTTGCATCGCGCTCGGAGTATGTATGCCGCCGGATGCGAGACGGCGAACGGCGGAGGCGATCGCTTCGGAGCGGGTCGCGGGAACCTGAGACAGTTGCGCTTTCAGACCGAGTAACTCGACCGAAGGCATCATGCCCCCTTCCGCCGAGAGACTGCTTGCCGAGGGCGGCGCGGCGGAGTTGGCATGTGCGCCATCCGCGCGCGTGGTCGCAGAGGCGATCTCGTTGGAACCGGGCGGCGTTTGATTGCTGATACGCATTTCTGAACTTCCTTCCTTCGTGGGAAGCCCCATCGCTCTGGTTTCTCTTATCGAATCAATCGCGGAAAACTTGCCCATAATTCCAGACTCAAGAAATTTCTTGAGCCGGACGATAATCGAAGCGGCGAAGCCGATTAAAACGATTGTGAGGATCGAATCGATTATGACGCCCGAAAAGGCAGCCACGGAGTCCGCTCCGGGAGTCGATTCCCGGAGTCAGAAAGCGAGCGGCGGCCTGCGCCGCTTCGTTTGGCCGTTGGTGTGCATGTTTCAACTTGGGCTAATCGGCGGCGCGTTCCAACTCGGTTCGCGCTTGGCCGACGTGCCTCCGCCTATTCCCGCGACGGAGAAAGACGGCGAGGGCGAACCTCTCGTCTTGCCGATGCCTCAAGAACCGCTCGGACCCTCTCGAAACCGTGCGGCGAAGAGTGAATTGGAAGAAGTGGATCGACTCCTTCGCGCCGGTCGGCCGGAGTTAGCCTTGGCGATATGCCGGACGCTCAACGGTCGCGTGGTCGCCGAATTGCGCGATGCCTTTCTGTATCGCATGGGGCTGAGTCTGGAGAGCATGGGGCATGGGGATGAAGCATTGGCTTCGTATCGCGCCCTGGCCAGCCGGACCACGGCGGCGCGCACGGCGGCCGTCGCACTGTTGGGGCAGGCGCGGGTCTGGTTGCGGATGCGCCGACCGAACGAAAGCAAGGCGTTGCTGTGCGATCTCGTGCGCCGGTCGGCGTCTCCGGAACTGCGCAATCAACCCTTCTTGAGCGATGCTCGCTTCTTGCTCGATTTGGCCGCATCCCTGGAGATTTTACCCAACGAAGCGCCGGGACCATTCAACGATTCTCCCGTCGTGCCGCTCACTTCCGATTGGTCGCTGTCGCGCGCTCTCGATTGGGAGAACCGTCCCGTTGCGTCCAAACCTTCGCCTCCCAAGCCGGGCGGCGGAGACAAGGCCGGACCTCCCCTGTTTCCAGCGGAGGGAGACGGAGCGAACGCCAAGGGCAATCGAGACGAATCGAGTGCCGCGGTCGAAGTCGTCGAGGTCCAAGCGGGGGATCCACCTCTCGTTCGGCTTTTCGTGCAACAGATGTCGCTCGGCGCTCTGCTCGATCGCCTGGCGGAAAAGGCGCGGTTGCATCTCGACTGGTCGTCGAGCGCGCGGCAACAGATCGAAGGGCGCAGCGCGATCGCGGCGATGGAGCGCGCGCCGTTGTCCGACGCACTGCGCGCGTTGATCGAACCGTTGGGGTTGGTCTGGAACATTCAGGGCGACAAACTGATTCTGACGAGCGAGGAAGAAACGTCGCCGGAACAACTCCTGGCTCTGCGGCGGCGGAACGCGCGGCAGGGGTTGAGCGAAGCGGTGAAGAGCAATCCACGTCATCCGCTGACTCCGGTGGCATTTTTGGAATTAGGCGATCTCGAATATCAGGATCATCGCCTCGACGCGGCGTTGGGATGGTACGATCGTCTGCTGCGCGAGTGGCCGCGTTCGCCTTCGGCCATCGAAGCCCAATACAACATCGGCTTGTTGCGCGGCCGGCAAGGGGATCGACCGGCGGCGCGGCAAGCGTTCTATCGCGTCATCGACCGCGCGCCGGCACACGAACTGACACCGTTGGCCTATTGGCGCGTGGGAAGAATGTTCCTCGACGAGGGGGACGGCGAAAAGGCGCTGTCGCCGTTGCGCCGCGCCTTGCGCGCGGGGAACGGCACGCCGGCGCAATCCGCCGCCATCGTGACCGTCGCCGCCGCCCATCTGCTCACCGACAATCCGCGTGCCGCCAACGCCGTCCTGCTCGAGTATCGAGAACGGATTCGGCACGAACAACTCCGCCCCGCCGCCGTCTTTCTCGACACGCTGGCGCGTTTTCGCTGTGCCGATGTTGGGCAGAGAAAGCGCGAGAGCGGCGATCTCTTAGCCGCGCTGTTGACGGCGCGCGACGATCCCATCCTTGGCCCGGTCGGCTTCGTCCTCATGGGGCAGGCGTATCGAGAATTGGGGATGGCTGGGGAAACGGCGCGCGCCTACGAACGAGCGCTGCCAAATTTGCGCGAACCGTTGGCCGGCGAATTGACGCTGGCGTTGGCCGAGGCGTACACCACCTTGGAGAAGCACGAGTCCGCCGTCAAGACGTATCGCCGTGCCATCGACAAAGGATCGCCGAGCGTCTCTCGACGCGCCCGATTGCGCCTGGCTGAGATCGCCCTCGAGCAAAAAAAGCCGCAAGATTGTCTGAAGTCGTGTCGAGAATTGTTACAGGAAGCGTCGGGAGTCGATGCGGCGAGCGTGCTGCGTTTGATGGCCTCGGCCTACGGTCAGATCGGCGAACGAGACAAGGCGATTCGTTGTTTGCAGGGAGAATTGCCACCGTAGGGGCGAAGTTGGTCACACCGAGCGCTTGCGCCGTTGCTCGCTAAGGAGAAAGCGCGACAGGGCGCGTTCGATGGCTTCGTTGGCGTTGGCGCTCGCGGTAGGCAGGAAGCGCAAACCGCAATGGATGGTCGCCTCGTGCGGTCGTAGATAGACCACGCGAGACGGCAAGACCAGATCGAGCGCGACGGGATGGGCCGCGTCTCGACCGACGAGGCGCGCCGTGACGCTTTTGCCGGATTGAAGCTCGGCGGGCGGATTGAGGAGGCTCAGCTTCATGCCGCCGAGCGACAGATCGAGTAATTCGCCGCTCACGACGATCCTCTTGCCCGGCAGTTGCAACTCCACCCGGAGTGTTTCTTCCGGCTCGAAGTGGTGACGATAGTTTTGGCGTTGATTTTCCATAATCGACGAATGCTCGGTGAATTGGGCTTATGAAGCTATTGTCCTCTGGACCGCATGGCATACGGCGCAAGCATTGAAACATTTTTCTTCTTCCGCCGTCAAGCGGGATCGAGCCGAGGAGAGGGTGCCCGCTCTCGACGGATGCCGTCGATTCGCCCCACGGCTCCTTAGGCGACAAGTTCTTGAAACGGAGTCTCACAAAATGAATCTCGCCGCCTGGAATGGTCGCCGTTCAATTCCGCTGTTTGTGGTATGCGTCGGCCTGGCTGGTTTGGTTCCGATGCCCTCCGTGGCCCAGAAGCCCATGCCCGCGGATTCGCCGTTGCCCGCGCCTCGCGCCGTGCCCCCCGCCTCGCCCGCTGCCGCCGCAGCGCCGGTCGAGGAAGCCGCCCCGCCGCCGCGCGAGGTTCCCGAACCCGCGGCTACGGTAGGCGAAGAAGCCGCGCCGATGCCGCGCGAGCAAACGCCGCCCCCGCCGCGATTGGTGCTACCCAGCGAAGCGCGCCTCGCCGCGCCGATGGTCGAAGTGCAACGGCTCCATCACGAACTCGAAGCCTTGCGCATCGAACGCGAGGCCATGCTGATCGAAGAGATGGATCTCCTTACCGCCAAGGAACTCAAAGCCGGCAAGACCGATGGACTTACACTGCTGCGTCGGCGCGTCACCGACCTGGTGGCCAAGGCCGTCCAAAAGAGAAAGACCGAGCCGACCTCGCCTACCACCGCTCCGGACAAAACGTCTTTGTCGCACCCTCGCAAATCGGAAGAGACGGGGAAGCCGGTTGCAACGAAACCGCCGTCGAGTACCAAGAATCCAACGACGACGAAACCGGCGGACTCCTCGGAACAACCGAAGGAATCCGTTGCCCATCCTCTGACCGATGCCCCGGTCGATCCGATGTCGTTGGCGCAGGCACTGTTTTTGTCCGGCGATTACGCTTCGGCGCTGAAGGCGTATCGGCAACTCGAAGAAGAAGAACCGAAAGGCGATCGGCGCATTACGTTGCAATACCTTATCGCCTGTTGTCTCCGCAAACTCGGCAAGCTCGACGAGGCGACAACGCTGTATCGAGAGGTGGCCAACTCCCGGGGCAGCGACTTCCTCGTGGAAAGCTCTCAATGGTATTTGCGCGCGATGAAAGAACGGCGAGGGTTGGAAGGACAACTTGCCGAACTGCGCCAACGCCGCCAAGCCCTGAATCCGAGGAAACCATGAGTGCATTGGATGCCAAGTCTCGACAGACCTTTTATGAGGTGCTGTCGCTCGAAGTCGATTGCTACGAGCGGGCATTGTCGTTGCTTACTCCACTGGCCGACGACTCTGCGCGCGGCCTGGTACGCGACGAACGATTACAACCTGTGTACGCTGAGTTACACAAGATTGACGAATACGAAGCCAAAATCGCCGAGGAGAGACGGCGTTGGAACCAAGCCGGCAGGCCGGTGGAAAAGGCTCTGCACGATCTCCTCGACCGAATCGCCTCGCTCATCCGTCAAATTCAAGTCAAATTGAATGTCGTCCAGAGAGCGGTCGAGAAGCGACGGGACGAGTTAATTGTCGAGCTTGACGTTCACAACCGTCGGCACCAGATGCAACGGGCATACCAGAGGAAAATGTGAGCGACGGGAGCCATCGAACGCCGCATCCGCCGAGAACGTGTGCTACATTCCAACTGCCTCATTGGAAGAAACGCACCACGGACTCGGTCGTCATGCCTCTTGCCACCCTCGCATCGTTGATCTCGACCGTGGCTTCGCACGCTGTCCCTGTAGCCGGACACGCCGCCGAAGCTAAAGGCGCATCCGCCAAGCCGGCCCAAAAGGGGAAAGCGCACTCCGAGACCGACAAATCGGCGAATGGCTTCGCCGCCTACCTCGCCGCCGCGACGGTTCAACCTGCTCCCGCTGCCGCTCCCACTCCCATCGTTGCCAAAGAGGTCGCAAGCTCGGTTGGGGTGCAAAAGACACCCGTTCAATCTCAAAATGTGCCGTTGCCCGCGCCCACCTCGTCATCGTTGACGCCCGCGAAACCGCCGGCGGTTGCATCCAAGCAAGCTGCGTCCCTGGCCACCCGCGCGGCTCCTAACGCGGCCACGGCTCCCTCTTCGCCGGCGGGACTCGAGGGAATGACGGCGGCGCGGAAAAGTCGATTCGGATCGTCCGCCAAGAAGACGAGCGCCTCCGCGGTTGCCAACGCTCCCGCCAAACCTCTCAGCCGCGAGGGGAAAAATGAGGCACATTTGGGGATTCACGCTCCCGTTGAGAGTCCACAACTCGACGCGCCGACCACGAGTTTGCTATCGAGCAAAACGAGCGAATCCCTCGTTCCCCAAGCGTCGCAGCCTGTCGCCGCGCCACCCGAACCGGAGGCGAAGCCGACTCCTCCGCTCCAAGCCGTCTCCCATGCGACTGCCGAGCCATCCCCCCCTTTGGAGCCAATGACAAGCAGCGCTTCCGGAAGCGGGACGATGAGCGGAAGCGCGAACGATTTGGTGAAGCATCTCGCCGTGCCACCCGCCGTGAAGGCATTCCCAACCACCGCCGACCGTCCTGCCACGACGGCTCCGACGCATCCGAGCCACGCCGATTCGCATTCGTCCGCGTCGTCGCCGTTGTCCGAGGTGCTGGCGAATAATCTCGCTCCGCCGGTGCAAAATCTCGCTCCGTCTCACCCCACCGCTCCTTCGTCCAGCACGCCGGTCGTGGATCAGTTGACCCGCGCGGTCGCCGCCAACGTCGAAGTGGTGCAGCGCAACGGGCAAACGAACGTCCATTTGCATTTGGACCCGCCCCAACTCGGCTCGGTGCAGATCCATCTGACGGCGACGGAGCATTCGGTGTCGGCGCGCATCGTTGTCGCGCAGGAGGGAACGCGGCAATTGCTGCAAGATCAGGCGCAGCATCTCCGTCAGAGTTTGTCGCAAGCCGGCGTATCGTTGGGCAGCTTCGATGTCGCGCGCGATGGCGGCGGCGGTTCGCGCGGAGGCAATCCACAAGCGCCGCCCCAACCGGCGCGTTTTGCTTCCGCCCCAACGGCTCCGCCGCGCGTGTCCACCGCTCCGGCCGTTTCTCGTTCCACGGAGGGAATCGACCTCATCGCCTAACGGCGGTGGAGGCCATTGTCAGGAGTATTTATCAATGGCGATAGCGAATGTGTCTAATTCGTCTCCTTCCACCGCGCCGTCTTCCGCTACATCCAGCGCGTCGGGGACGTTGAATCAGCAGCAGTTTTTGCAACTGCTAACGGCGCAGTTGAAGGCGCAAGATCCAATGAACCCGGTCAGCGCCTCGGACTTCACCTCGCAGTTGGCGCAGCTCAACACGGTGAGCGGCCTCCAGCAGTTGAACACCAGCATCCAACAGATGTTGCAACTGCAACAACTCGGCCAAGGCGCGGCACTGATTGGCAAAACCGTATCGTACACCGGCTCGGGCAACAGTTCGTCCGGCCAGGGGGTCGTTCAAGGCGTTACCGTGCAGAACGGCCAACTCCAAGTCCAGGTCGGCGGCCAACCCGTCCCGATCGGGCAGATTACAGGGATACTTCAGTAGGGAGTAGTCAGTAGTCAGTAGTCAGTAGTCAGTAGTCAGTAGCCAGTAGTCATAATTCGTGGGTTTCCTCCGATAGAAGTAGTCAATTACTACTGACTACTGGCTACTGACTACTCTGAGCAAGAGAACACACCAGGAGATTCAGCGATGTCCAGTTCGTTGCTCGCGGGGGTTTCGGGACTGTCGGCCAGTCAGCAGATGCTCGACGTGGTTGGCAACAACCTGGCCAATATGAATACGTCGGGATTCAAGGCTCAAACGCCTTTGTTTTCGGATTTACTCTACCAAACGCTATCTCCGGCTTCGGCGTCCAGCAACGGCGGAGGGACCAATCCGGTACAAATCGGCTTCGGTACGATGACCTCAACCATCGAGAGCAATTTCACGCAAGGCGCGCTGACGACGACCGGCAACCCCCTCGACGTTGCTCTCCAAGGTTCGGGGTTCTTCGTCGCCAACAACGGCACTCAGGATGTGTACACGCGCGCCGGAGCGTTCGGCATTGATGCCAGCGGCCACCTCGTCGATCCGGCGACCGGCTACTTGATCCAGCGAACCGGCAACGTCGGCGAAGCGAGCGCCACCAGCCCGGGCTTTCAGACTCCGGGCGTCGATAGCATCACCATCCCGATGGGCACGGGCATCGCCGGCAAGGCAACGGCGAACGTCACCCTGAGCGGCAATCTCAGCGCGCAGGCCGCTGGCCCCTCGGCTCAGACCATTACATCCGCGACGCCGTTTCTGACATCCGGCGGACCCGCCACCACCGCCACCACGCTGAACAGTTTAACCGACAATACCACTCCGTATCAGGCCGGCGACTCCCTCGTTTTGCAAGGTACGACGACGGGTGGCACGGCGGTGAACGCCACCTTGGCCGTCGGCCCCACGACCACGCTCGGAGACGTGATCAACGCCATCAACACCGATTTCCCCGGATCGACGGCGTCGCTCAACGGCAGCGGCAACCTCGTCGTGCAAGCCGCCACCACCGGACCCTCGCAACTGCAAGTGTCGATTGCCGACAGCGCGGGCAATGTCGGAGCCACGAATTGGGGCAGCCATGCTTTGCAGGTGACGACCACGGGAGCCAATGGCGCGGTCGTCAATGGAGCCATCCAAATCTACGACACGCAGGGGACCATCCATACTTTATCGTTGACGTTTCAGAAGCAGGCCGCCAATACCTGGAACATGACCGCTTCGATTCCAGCAACCGACGGCACGATGGTGAACGGCACGGTCAGCGGCATTACCTTCAACCCCAACGGCTCGTTCCGCCAAGTGAGCGGATCGGGGACGGTCTCGTTCACCGTCAACGGCTTGCCCACGCCCCAGACGATCGCCTTCAATTTCGGCTCGGCCAATGGCTTCAATGGATTGACCCAATTCGGCGGCACCTCGTCCGCCGCGGCAACGACGCAAGACGGCTATGCCGCCGGCACGCTGTCGAACGTCTCCATCGCGCAGGACGGAACCATCAATGGACTGTTCACCAACGGTCAAATTTTCCCCCTGGCGCAGCTCGCCGTCGCGCAATTCACCAACCCGGAGGGACTGACGCGCGTGGGACAGAATTACTACCAGCAGACGATCAATTCCGGCGTGCCCCTCGTCGCGGGCGGTCAAGCGGGCGGCGCAGGCTCCATCCAAGCGGGTTCGTTGGAATCGTCGAACGTGGATGTGTCGCAAGAGTTCACGCAATTGATAACGGCGCAGCAGGCTTACGAAGTGAACGCGCGTTCCATCAGCATCGGCAGTCAAGTGATGCAAGTGCTGGCGAGCATCATCCATTAACTACAATGATGTCATGTCGAACGCTTCACAATCGCTGCTTCCGGTCGTGGAAGTTCCGAGTCTGCCGCCGCGGCCACTCGACGCCAACAAAGGCACGTTTGGCCGCGTTCTGATCGTGGCCGGGAGCCGTGGCATGTCCGGCGCGGCGGTTCTGTGTGCCACGGCGGCGTTGCGCGGCGGAGCGGGACTCGTGCGCGCGGCCGTGCCCGAATCGATTCTACCTCTCGTCGCAGCGGCCAATCCCTGCTACACCACCGCTCCACTGCCACAAGACGAACGAGGCCGTCTCGGCTCCGCCGCGCTTCCCGAACTGCTCGAATTCGTTCGCGGCCACACTGTCGCCGTCGTCGGTCCCGGATTGGGACAGAGTGGCGAACTGGCCGACATGCTTGCCGCCGCGGTCGAACGGACGACGATGCCTCTCGTTCTCGATGCCGACGCGCTCAACGGACTGGTGGGACGGCTCGGCGCGCTGCGCGTACATCGCGGCCCGATTGTGATAACGCCGCATCCCGGCGAATTCGCTCGGTTGCTCGGTTGCGACATACCAACGGTGCAAGCGCGGCGTCGAGAGTCCGCGACGGAGTTTGCGCGGACGCACGGCGTCGTGGTGGTATTGAAAGGACACGGCACGATCGTTACGGACGGCCAGCGCGTCTACGTCAACGAGACGGGCAACCCCGGCATGGCCACCGGCGGCACCGGAGACGTGCTAGGTGGACTAATCGGCGCGCTGTTGGCTCAGGGCATGGAACCGTTTGCCGCCGCTCAGTTGGGAGTGTATCTTCACGGTCTGGCCGGTGACTTGGCCCGCGCGCGGGTCGGCGAGGTTTCGCTGATCGCCACGGATCTCCTCGACGAGCTACCACAAGCCCTCCTGCGGCACGTCGGGACGAAACGAATCCCGGATCGCGCGAGAACTTTGGAAGAGGCCCTCTAAAGAACCATGTGGCCTCGTTCGTACAGGGTAGAAACTTATGAATCTTTTGTGTCCCAATTGTCAAAAAATGCTCACTGTCCCGGAAGAGTTTGCCGGGCAGTTGATGAAATGCCCTCTGTGTGCTGGCACGTTCACGGTTCCGGGACTGCCGGGGACGGGAACTGCTTCGTCGCAGCCAGAGTCCGAAGTATACTCCCTCCGCGACGAGTTGCCTCCGCCATCCCGTTCGACTTCGTTCAACACGCCGTTTCCTCAGCCGCCGGAAGCGCCGCCATCGTCGCCTTCCATTCCGGCTCCGCCGCAATCCGCGCCTCCGCCGGGCGAATATACGCGCACCCTCGCGCTCCGCGTTAGTCCCAACGTGTTGCCGTGGATCGCTCCGGCGTGCCTGGTGTTGATCTTCTTCCTGCAATTTCCAAGCTGGGGAGGAGTCTATCCCGGCGGCGTGCCCGCGGCGTGGCAAAACGCTTGGCAAGTTGCCTTTGGCATCTACTCGTTCGATCCCGATTTGAAGGGCGATTACGTGCGCTTTTTAGACGATGCCAAGTACAAACCCAACGCCAGCGCGCTGGCCATCTTTTATCTGCTATTGTACTTTCCCGTCTCGCTTGTCACCGTCGCCAGCGTGGGGTTGGGGCTCGTTCCCTTCAATCTTCCTCCGGCGGTCGAGAAATATCTCCCCTGGCGCTGGGGCATCGTGGTTGCCGCGAATGTCGTTCTGTTCCTATTCTTGGCGCTGCAAATGCTCGTCGGCTTCAGCCTGGACAACCAGTTCGCCGACTGGGTCGATAAACAGTACGAGAGCAAAGAGCCAAAGAAAACGGACGAGCAAAAAAAAGAGGCGGCGGAACGCGGGAGATACATGGATTCCTCGATTCGCACCGTCTGGTTTAAGTCGGTCCTCGCGCTGCATTCGTTGGCCGTCGTATCGGCGGCATTGATGTTCTGGATCGATCGGCGCGGCCCGCAGCGGCCGCTTCCCAAACTCGAACTCCGCTGGTAGGCGAACCGGCATCGTTCTCGATCCCACGCCCCTCGGTGGGAACGCACGTTCCCACCGAACTGCCGCCGCCGGTTCGTCGAGCGCCTTGACGGTTCCTCGTCGCCGCGTATATTGAAGCACGAATCCAATAATCTCAATTCGGACCCTCGACCAGCGTTCCATTGTCATTTTTGGATTTTGCGTGTCCTAAACTCTCTTTCCTACTCGGTGTACCATGCGACGACTCGTCATTCTGTCTCTCGGCTTGGTCCTTTTCGCGGGCTGTGGCGCGAAACGCAATCAGGGCGGTTCGATCAAGGGCAAGATCACCTACAACGGCAAGGCCGTGAACGGGGTGACGCTTCGCCTCTATCCTCTTCCGGGACCGGGCGTCGATCTTACGATCCCCGTGACACAAGAAGGCACATTCGATAGCACCAACATCCCGCCGGGAGAGTACAAAATTGTCGTCGAAGCGCCGGCCAATGTCATGCAAAATCGCAACATGCCCGCCATGCCGAAGGGACTCGATCCCGCCAAAGAGGCGGAGATGAAAAAGAGCTTCGAGCAGCAGATGGGCCAGGCCACGATTCCCTTTCCGAATAAGTATAAAGCCGCCGGCAGCACCGACTTGAAATGCACGATCAAAGAGGGTAATCCGCCGTTGGAACTCGTGTTGAAAGACAATTGACTCTCTCTCGGTTGACTGGACATGACTTCGACCGGCAGCTCGTCTCCTGTCGCCCCCGCCGCGCCGCCGCGTTCGCGTCGCCGTTGGTTCTGGCTCCTTCTGACGATGGTTCTTCTCGGTGTCGGATGGGGGGCTTGCGAAGGCTGGGCGGCACATCAACAGCGTTTGGCCGCCCAAGCGCTGGCCGACTATCGCTTGGACGATGCCACGCGCCACATCGATCGCGCGCTGCTGCTCCGGAGGAGGCGGGCTTCGACGCTTCTGTTGGCGGCCCGGATTCGACGCGCGCGCGCCGCCTATTCTGAAGCCGAGCAATTTCTCCAGCGCTGCGGCGAACTCCACGGCATGAGCGAACCGTTGCAGTTGGAGTGGCTTTTGCTGCGCTGTCAAATGGGAGAAGTGGACGAGGTATCTCCCGTCTTGCTCGCCCTGGTTCGGAAGCATCATCCCGATTCGACCGCCATCCTCGAAGCCTTGGCCCGCGTGTATTTGCGGCAAACGCGCTACCTGGAGGCGCTCACTTGCCTCGATCGCTGGCTCGAACGGATTCCCGACTCCGTGCGCGCCCTCGATTGGCGGGGCTGGGTGGGCGTCCAACTCGATCAACGCGATCGAGCCATCTTCGATTACGAAAACCTTCTGGACCTGCAACCGGGACGATCCGACATCCGCCTCCGCCTGGCTCAACTGCTGGTCGAAAGCAACCGCTGGGCCGACGCGGTACCGCACCTCGAACGACTTCTACTCGAAATGCCGGACGACCCCGATGCGATCGCCGCCCTCGCGCCCTGTCGCGTCGTGCAGACGCGGAGCCTGGAAGCGCGAGAGATGCTCGATGCGGCCTTGCAAAAGAATCCAGACCATTTCGGTCTCCTGTATCAGCGAGGCAAGTTGGAACTGACCGGCAATCCCGCCGACGCCGAACCGTGGCTGCGCAAGGCGCTGGCCGTCAAGCCGCACGATGGCGAAGCACGCTATACGCTGTACCAATGCCTCGAAAGACAACCCGACCGCGAGCGCGAGGCCGAGCGCGAACATGCGATCTGGGACGAAGAAGGCAAAGTACAGAAACGCTTGACCACGTTGTTGCGAAGCGACCTGGCGGCTCATCCCAACGACGTGAAGTTGGCGTGCGAAGCCGGTGAGTTATTTCTCAAGCTAGACGAAGCGGATCGCGGCTTATTTTGGTTGCGGCGCGCTCGGGACATCGATCCGAATCACATCCCCACGCGGCGCGCTCTCTTGGCCCACTACGAAAAGATCAACGATACGGAGAAAGCCGACGAACAGAGGCGGAAACTAGCCGAACTGGGCGCGGCACCGTAAGCCCAGACGCCAGGGATCGATCGGCGTTCAACGCAACTGTTTTCGGAACCACTCCTCGCGCTGCGGTAGATCCGATGGTTTGAGGCGGCGGAGTATCTCGAACTCTCGCTTGGCTTCGTCGCGTTGCCCATTTTCCAAGAGAAAGCCGATCCGCGCCTGTCGTCCCGATACGTTGAAAGGATCGTAACGCAAGATCTGTTCGCAGTGACGGTTCGCTTCGTCGAACTTTCTGGCCCGAATGAGCAGACTCACCAGACGAATCTGATAGTCGGCCACATACGGGTTGATGTCCAACCCGCGCTGCCAATAGTCGCGGGCGCGATCGACTTGTCCGGCGGCTTGGGCGGCGGCGGCGGCTTGGAACAGCAATTGCCAATTCTCTCGTTGTTCCGGCAAAAGCAGTTCCGCTTCGCTCAGCGCCTCGGCAGCTCGATTTAACAGCAGGTACAGTTCCAGCTTGCCTTCGCGCACCGAGAGATCGGTGGGATCGCGCCCCAGCGCCGACTCGAGGAGGCGCAAAGCCTCCTCGGCATGGCGCTGAGGTTGAAGTAGCTTCTCGTTCATCATTTTCACCAGTCCCAATCCCAACGAGCGCTCGGCCTGCGCGTCGCCGCGCGGGAAACGGTCGCGGTAAAAGTCCACGAACGCAACACGTTCGAGATCGGCTTCTCGAATCGGTTCCTCCTTGGGCCGGCGCACAATGCGATGATCGGTCGAGGCGGTGTGCGGGATGTCCGAGTGCGTGTAGCGCGGCATGTGGCAAGCAATACAATTGCCCTGAGATTTCTTGCCATCGAACTTCGACTCGGGACGCGAACAAGTCGTCTGCCCCTCGGCCTCGTTGTGGCATTTCAGACACTTGTTTCGATAGTGAACCTCGCGCTGTTCCGAACCAATGTGGACGTGTGGATCGTGGCAGGTGATACATCCCAACTGCTCGCCGTTCACCGGGTGCGAGAAGCACTTGCTCTGATACATCTGTTCGACGTGGTTGACCGCCTTGGCATCGTTGCTCCCCTTTCGCTCTTGCACCAGCACGGCCCAAAAATCGTTCGCGGGCAATCCGGGACGATAATCGAAGAGAGCGCGTCCGGCGCGCATCAGCCGAGCCTCGCCTTCGAGATGGCACTGTTCGCAGACGGCGTCGCGGAGTTGCGGAGTTAGGCGCTCCGGATTGACGATGGTGTGATCCATGTCTCCCGCGGCGTGCAGCGCGCCGGGGCCGTGACAGCGCTCGCAACCGATGGCGTGGCCATCGAACACCGGAGGCACGAAGCGATCGGGTTGTTGGGGGTGTTCCCGCAAGCGATTGGCATGACAGAACAAGCAAGAAGCCGGTACCATGCGCCCCGCCAAGACCGAGGGACCGAACCCCGGCGACAGATCCCAACGCTTTTCGTGCGCGAACCAGCTAATCGGCGTTTGCATCAGGTAGCCGTCTTGCTCCGTCAGATAGGAATAGCCTTTCGCCCCGGAACCGATGACCCACTGAACTTCGTGGGTCAACTCGATCGCGGGCTGGCCTTTCTCCTCGACCAAGGTTTGACGGTGCAAAAGGCGATTCCCTTGCCGTTGGACCTCGAAACGTCTTCCCAGCACGGTAAATGGGTTATTCGTTTCGGAGCCATAGTCTTGGCGGTCGAGCATCTCTTCGACGCGCACCAGGGAACGCCCCATGGGATGGCGGGCGAAACTTTGGGCGATCTCTTTATGACAGTCGAAACAGGCCGCGTCGCCGACGTACCCGACATCGGGATGAATGTTGCGATAGGGACCGCGATAGGCGCGCCGTGGATCGGTGGATTCCGAGGCGGGGTGATTGTCGGTCGGAACGGAGAGGAGCCAGCGTGCCATGAAGAAACAACCGAGAGACAAAAACAATGCGGCCAGCGTTCCCGCCAACAGCGTGCGTCCGCGATTCGTCGGTGTGGATTCGTTCGGCACGATAACCTCAGTGCGGCTCTCGGCGCTCGGATGGATCGTTTTTCGCCTCGTCGATGGTCGCCAACACGGATTGGGCGATGGGGCGAGCGGAGAAGTCCACGCCGCTCCCCGCCGCCGCCGACTTCTCGCTCTTCCAGAAATCGAGTGCGGCTTGGAATTGGCCGCGCGCCGTCTCGACCTCGCCCGATTCCAAAGCGAGGAGACCGCGCAGCACGAGCCAATCCGCTTCTTGTCGCAACAAATCGGCCAGCGGTTGCAAGGGCCGGAAGGCTTCCGATTGTATTTCGAGTGCTGTCGCGCAACCGGCGATCCCTTCGGTGGGCAGAAGATGGGCGAGGAACGCTCCGCCAACC
>JAJXWW010000169.1 GCA_021781415.1 Planctomycetota bacterium | reverse complement strand
CATTCTCGTCGGCGAAAAAGCCCTCGACACGAGCGCGATGGGAGCGGCCTATTCCTCGCCTTGGTTGCAGGGGGGTGTGGAGGAGGTCCGAAGCTCGTTACGGTGCGCGCCGGAAGGACTGAACGATCTGATGCTGACACTACGTTGACACTGGTTTCGGAGCGAGAAATGGAATCGATTTACTGGGTGGTGTCGCGGGACTGCAACCAAGAGTGCCCGCATTGCTACAACGACTCGGCTCCCGGAGCGCCGGGGTTGACGCTCGAACAGATCGACCGCTGTATCGCATCCATGCCATCGACCGACGATGTGCCGCTCGGCCGCATCATTGGGTCCGGCGGCGAAGTGTTGGTCTGGCCGGAACTTCTGTTCCACACGCTGACGGGACTGCGCGAGCGCTACGGCCAATCGACGAAACTCATGGTACAGACGAACGGCGATCTACTCGATGAGTCCATGCTCGATCGTCTGCTCGCCCATAACGTCTGTCGCATCGATGTGTCTAGTATGGACAAATTTCATCCGAAAAGTACGTTGAAGCGGCGCGATTATCTTACGCATTTGTTTCAGTCGCGCGGCATGATCGAGGCGAGCGAGATCGCACGCGGCACGGGGCGGGAACCGTCCGCGCATCCGACGTTGGAATATGATTTTTTGGGGGGCGACGCCGGATCAGTGGATCGGTCCCCTGTGGCCGCGTGGCGGGGCGCGCACGCACAATCTCTCGAAAGCGGGGCCGCAACATCGATTCTGTGCCGAATGGAGCGGAGCCAAGGGCTTTCTCGACTATCGCCGTGCCAATTGCGAAGTCAACGTGCAGCTGGCCGACGTGTTTCCGTGTTGCCCGATGACCTGTCGGCCCATCGGTTCGCTGTTGGAGGAACCTCTGTTGGCCATTCTCGATCGCTGCGCGCGCCATCCCCTCTACCGCGCCCTCAACGAGGGGAGACCCGAAGCGATGGGCGAGTATCTCGGCATCTCGGAGGAGGAAGGGTGTCGCCGCAGCGCCGAGCTGGGCAATCATTGCTTGTGGTGCGACGAATTTTTTACCGAACACATTCCGGAAACGCTCGCTTTGGGCATCAAAAGCTGAGAAGAGGCGCGTTGGAAAGCTGGAAAGCCGATGCCGCCGACACGAAGGCTCTCAACGCCCATCGGTCGCGCGTCGGTTGCGTCGATTTGAATTAAACCACTACCAATAGTCAAAAGATCGCGTTTTGGGTTAACGTCCACAATGAGGAAAAAGACATCCTCAGAAGGAACGCAGCCGGAAAACGTCGGTGAAGCGAGGCCCGTGGAGCCATCATCGAAACAATGGTCTTTCTCGCTTCGTTCGTCGGTCGCCGAACTACGTTCCTCCCGAGGGGTCTTCGGTTCCAAACTCAGATGACTCGCCGTCGGCGTCCCATCTCGGAGTCGCCTAGAATCTGGCGTCGTTCGGAGGCAGTCTCCTCGAACAGGGTGAAAACGAACTCCTCGCATGGATCGGTCCAGGGGATGTTGCGTCGCGCCATCACCGTTCGCGCGGTGGAGATCATGGCCCGCAGATCGTTGCGCTCGTGCAGTTTGCCGTGCGCGCCGCGGCAGAACGAAGGCAACACGCGGGGCAGCAGTTCTCCGTTGCCGAGCAACTGGCAGAACGCTCCGATCAGCGAACCCGTATTGAACAACGCATTCAAACTCGTTTTCGTGTGATCGCCGATGAAGGAGCCGATCTTGAGCAACCCCGTGTCCACCGACTTGCCGTCGATGAGCATCTGAATGGCGCGATAATCGGTGCGGAGATCGCTGGTCTGGGTTCCGGCCGCCAAGTTGACCCATTCGCCGACATAGGAATGCCCCAGGAACCCTTCGTGCGCCTTGTTGCTATAGCCGTGAACGATACTGCGTTCGACCTCACCGCCGATCCGGCATTCTGGCCCGAAGCTGCCGCCGTGGATGCTCGCGCCCACAATCCGCGTCCCCGCGCCGATGTAGCACGGACCTTCCACCCGGCTAAACGCTTGGAGGAACGCTCCGCGATCGATCAGTACCGGCCCCTTGCGGGTGTCGATGTGGACCATCGGTTCGATCTCGGCGTCATGGGCCACGAGACAGCGTTCCGTTGGACCAGAGATCGATACGTTTCGCGCCTCCGGCACCCCTTGTTGCCACCAATGAACGTAATCGTCTTCGAGCGCCAAGCCGTTGGACTCGACAACCTCCCAGGGATAATCGAGGATGCGACCGGCAACCGGCAGGTTGGGCAGCGTATGTTTCCACTCCGCCAATCGCCAGGCGAGATTGGTCCGCGACAGCCCGCGCAGCTCGCTCGACGGTACAAGGGCATAAATCACGCGATCGTCGATGTGTCCGATCGCTGGTCTATCCGGCACGACGAAAGGCTCGGCAGGAGCGAGCCAACGCGCATTGACCAACAACACCAACTCATGCTCGACCGTGGACTCCTCAATGGAGACACACGCTTGGAGTTGGGGATGTTGATCGCGGCACAGGGCGACCAGTTCGGGACGCACTAAAGCGTGACCGACGCGCTGCGGCAAGTACCGCTCCATACGTTCCAGCAGCGTCACCGCTCCGCAACGCAGATCGAAAGCGGGTCGAGTCAACGTCAGCGGTTGCAGATTCCGAACTCCGGCGTCTTCAAAGACACAGACTTGCATGGAACGCAACTCCTCTTGTTGGTTCGATCGCGGTTCGATGCGGGCCGCGCGAAGGAGAAATCAGCCGCCGAGGGGAGAGGCGAGAAAATGTATAAGCAAAGCCGATGCCAAGCGGCGTTTGGCATCGTCTCGATGGTGTTGGGTCGATTCGCGCACCAACTGAATCCTTGCAAATCGGCCAAATTCATGCGATTTGTGGTCGCGCCGCCTCGGATTGTGGTAGGGCGCGAACGATCGAATGTGTAATGGATGTTAACTTCGAGCGGAGCCACCGTTCAAAATTGTTAACGGTGTTTACAAAATCAACCAAATCGTTCGCTCAGCCTCAAGTGTTGTTCGAGATCGAGCGTCTCGGCGCGGACGCTGCCGGGAATGTTCAATTCGGCCAACCCCACATCGACTTCGCTCTTTTGGAAATCGCGGTTGGGCAAGCCGACTAGCGCGCCGCGCAGGTTCTTGCGACGATGGACGTACAGATCGCGGAGAAAAGCCCGAAACTTGAGGGGATTGCCAACGTGTTGGCGCTTGTCCGCGTTGGGACGAAGGCAAACGATGGCCGAGTCCACCAGGGGACGCGGCCAAAATACTTTCGGCGACAGGCGGCGAATCAGCTCCACGTCGGCTAGACTCTGCACGAGTACCGCCAGCGCTCCGTAATCCTTCGTGCCGGGTAGGGCCGTCAAACGCTCGGCGATCTCCCATTGCACCGTGGCCACCATACGCTCGACGTTCCAATCGCTGAGGAGCAGGTTTGTCAGCACGGGTACCGCCACCGCATAGGGAAGGTTCGACACCAACTTCACCCGTTTCGTGCCGTTGCGGCGCGCCAACTCCTCGATTGCAAGACGAACCGCGGGGTTCAGTTCGTTTTTGTTCTTGAGGATGTCCGCATGGATGAGCGAAACGCGATCGCGCTGTTGCACGACCTCATCGGTGAGAGCGGCGAAAGCTGGATCGAGTTCCACGCTCACCACCGCGCCCGCCACCTCCAGCAATCGCAGAGTCAGACTGCCGGTACCGCTGCCGATCTCCACGGCAAGATCGTCTCGAGTCAACTCGGCGCTGCGCAACAACAGATCGAGCAAATTCAGATCGATAAGGAAATTCTGTCCGAGTTTGCTTTTGGGTCTGATGCCGCGTTCGGCGAACAAATTGCGCAGATACGAGAGCGTTTGACGGGGAGAAAACAAGTGATTCACCACAAAGCCTATACAGAACGTCTAAAATACGGTTCGACCAATCTCTATTTTAGTGCCTCGTCGTCTCGTCGTCTCCGAATTCTGCCCGAATCGCACGCACGGCGAACGCTCTCGTAGGGTATCGAGCCAAAAATTCGGCGACCGAGGGTTCTTTTAGTCGTTTCCACCCCGCTGGAATGTAAATAAGACAAACGGAACTTGCGGCCTCGGAGTCGTCCAGAGTTGGCCTCTCGTTCCGCCATGATGTGGTGAGCTATGGAACTAGCAACGTTTCTCCAACAGCGTCGGCCCGACTGGATGCGCCTGGAGGCGATCCTTCGCCGTGTCGAGGGCAGCGGTTTGCCCTCGTTGGACGACGAGCAGGCCGTCGAGTTCGGTCAACTCTATCGCCGCGCCGCCTCGGACTTAAACCAGGCGCAGACGTTCGTGAGCGGTGAAACCACCGAACGCTA
>JAJXWW010000076.1 GCA_021781415.1 Planctomycetota bacterium | reverse complement strand
GTGACGTGCGGGATCCGTACAGACTTGCATGGCACAGCCTCCTTTGGGGAAACGAACCACGGACAGCCAGTCCCCAGCATACCCAAAAGTCAGCTGACATTCACCCCTTTTCGGGATTGGACCCCATACAAATACTGAAAACGTAGCACCGGCAAACCGGCGATCTCTTCGCTGTACGTTTCCACGCCGATACCCTCGCGTCCGACTCGCAGATAAACGGCGATGGGCAAAATCGGGCGGTCGAAATCGCGTCGGAGAAACGTGAAGTAATCGAACATGCGTCGCGGCATCGCGGCCACGCCCTCACGCGATTCCACTTCGATATGGATCAACGCCAGCGTTTCGCCTTTGGCGGAGCGAAAAGTCAGCGAGGCCACCAGATCGAGGAGCAGTACATCGCCGTGCGGCGGCGCGACCAGTTTTTCTTGTTCCAGCCATTCGACGCGGTCGAGGTCGAAGACAGCAGCGTGTTCGGGAAAGAACAGGCGCAGAAAGTCGGAGAAGAATTCGCGCAACAGCGTCTTGAAGCGTTGATCGTGTTCGGCCATGACGCGGGCTCTCCCTTGCGGATGCTTAGGAAGCGGTAGGAGTTTCGTTTACTCGCACTGCCTCGCCCTCGACGACATCGGCGGCGTGGGCGAATTGGATGGCCTCATCGGTGCTGGCCGGATCGACTTCCCGGCAGCTGGCGGTCAACCGTTCGCTCAGATCGCGCAAGTCGGCCTGCCACTCGCCCGGCGTCGTGTCGCGCGGACACACTTGCGCGAACTCGCCGCACAGCAAAATAAGTCGCAGGAGGTGACGGAAGACGATGCCCTCTTGTTTCACGAGATCGCGCGTCTGCACAAACAGATTGAAATTGCCGTTGAAACGCAGCAACTCACCCGCGGCCCACACGGATTGCGTCGAGACATCGCCCACATTCGGATGGATGGCGTCGAAAAGCAGTTGTAATTTCTCAGCCAGTGTCGGCGGTCGCTCCTCTTCTTCCTCGCTGTCTTCTTCCTCGTCCTCGCTTTTCGGAACCGGGGCGAGGATGAGTCCACGGCGGATCAATTCGGGATCGAGGCGTTCCATGGCCAGCGGACCCGGCGGGAGTTGATCCGGCCTCGGTACGCGCAGATAACGCAGCAACGGACGCGGCACCTCCAAGACGCTCTCCATCGCCTGAATGCGCTCGTTGCGGTCGGCGATGCCAAGTTGATCGAGGAGAAATGCGCCGTACAACGGATGAACGCTGCGGAAAACCAGCAGTGTATCGAGCGCAGGCGTCGGCACGGCGCGGACGATTTGATAGTCGGGCGGCATTTCCAACGGCGAACCAGTAGCGATAGCCGCCGGGTTGGTCACGCCTAACCCGGCAGCTGACGCTGCCGGTTCGCTGGGCAGTGGTGGATCGAGTGTCACGAAACCGCGTTCGGCCAAGGTCAGTAACATGCGGTCGAGAGCCTTCTCGCTGGCTTTAATGCGTGCTTCATCCATGAGGCGTTTACGCAGCACCGTGCGAACGCGCGATATTTCTGGCGACAGCTTCAGTAGATACGCGAGTAATCGCCACGGCATCGGTCCTTTGCTGAACAGTTTGCCTGGCGGCGCAGCTTGCAATTGCTGAAACTGCGGTTCGCTCCAATAGACGGCGTTGTCGCGGCGCGAGGGCTTCTTCTTTTTGAGAGCCTTTTTGGCCTTTAATAGTCCCGGATCGCGCGTCGTTTCGGGAATGGCGTCGTACTTCTCCTTCCAACGCAGGATGCGTACATCGTCTTCGTGAGCTAGGGCGAAGACGAAGCCGCGATCGTCGAACTGAGGACGACCGGCGCGGCCGAAAATCTGATGGGCCGTGCTGGCATCGATCAATTTCTCTTTGCCGAACGGCCCCTTTACCAACGAGGTCAACACCACCGAGCGAGCCGGAAGATTGATGCCCGCCGCCAGCGTCTCGGTGCAGACGGCGACGGACAGGAGCTTCTTCTCGAACAAATCCTCGATAACGCGACGATATTTCGGCAACAGTCCGGCGTGATGCACGCCGACGCTTCTCCGCAACATCTGCTTGAGTTTGGGACCGACGCCTTTGGTCCAATCGAGCTTGTCCACTTCGTCGTTGAGGCGGGCGCGCGTGCCAGGCGCGAACAGATCCAACCCCTTGAGCATCTCGGCCACGCTCCAACATTCATCGCGATTGAAGCAGAAAACCAGCGCCGGCGTCGTGCGGTTCTCCCCCTCGCCCTTGGCCATGTGAACCAGATGATCGCCGAGAAATTCGTCGCCGACCCAACGAAAGGTCAAAGGCACTTTGCGTTCCTTACCTTCGACCAACTCCAATTTGCGCTGATGGCAGCGTTCCAGCCAATTGAGAAACTCGCGGGCATTCCCAACCGTTGCGGACAGTAAAAGGAGACGAATGTGTTTGGGTAAGAGGGCGAGAGCCAACTCCCAGACGATGCCGCGCTGCGGATCGGCGAAATTATGAAACTCGTCCATCACCACCGCCGAAACGTGCGTGAAGTCGAACGCTTCCTCGCCGAGCGGCACATCGTCGGGCAGATCGGGTTCACGATGGGCGTGCAGTAGGCGGTTGAGCAAAATCTCGGCGACGACGACGAGGATGCGTGCGTTGGGATTGACGCGGCGATTGCCGGTGACGAGTCCGACATCTTCGGCCTTGAACCCCCAACGCACGGCGGACGCCTGCATCTCCTGAAACTTCTGTTCGGTTAATGCGATTAGAGGAGTCGTATAATAGGCAATCGTGCCGGTATGCAGCGCCTCGAAGAGTGCAGCCTGGGCAATCAGCGTTTTGCCGGTGCCGGTCGGTGCGCACACGAGGACGCCTTGCTCGGCGGTGAACCAAGCGAGCAAGGCGTCTTCCTGCACCGGATACGGCGCGTAGGGCAGTTGTTCCAGGTAACGCCCAGCCAGTTCATCGCGCGTCGGCGTGTCAGCAATCATGCGGCAACATCCTTCGACGAAAAAAACATCTTCGACAACTCTCTCTCAAGAGCGTAGCGGAGTAACCGACAGGGGGCAACGGGATGGCATAGGTGGATCGAACGGAGCGAGCCTCATTCCGACCTTTTTCGATGCTCAGGAATTATGCCGAAAAATGGACGCAGCGGTTCGTCGTCACCAAGCTTGCACCGCTGCTCTCGGATTCTCCCCTCTCCCCTGTACTCAGGGGAGAGGGGTTGGGGGTGAGGGGTAAGAGACGAAGGGAGACCCCGAAACCACTCGCTTTCACCAAACCCCTCACCCCCGGCCCCTCTCCCCTGAATACAGGGGAGAGGGGAGTAGCGCCGTACTGCTAGCTTGAACCGCAGTAGCGCCGCCACGGATACAACGGATCGGGAAGGCTGGCAGAGTGTAGCTAAGGAATGGCTATTGTTTGTTCACACAATAGGTCCATCTCACCTCCGTGCATTCTGCGTAAAGGCGATCCGCGAGAATGGTAGGGCCGCCGCTTGACAGAACCAAGAATCTGAGAATAATGTAGCGTGGATTTGATGCGTAGGCCGTGCGATTGGCCCTTATTCTGCTTGGAAGTATTTTGGTGGCAACTACTACGCTCCCGCTGGCGCTATCAACACGGCAACAGGTGCCTTTACCTCTGAGTCATCGCTGATCGGACCACGTTTGCTCATCTATGGTCCAGATGGCATGTTGTATGTCGGCGCGGCAACGGCAGGCGGGCTACACATTTACTCATCCTCTGGAAAGTAGCGGCAACATGTGCAAGATTCTAGTAAAACTGGCCTCGCCTAACTTATGGGTCGCTGTCGCATCCCTCCTTGGGGCTGCCGGAATAACGACCATGATGGTCGGAGCTATTGCTTCGAGCGACCGCTTGATTCATCTTGGAATGTGGCTAATGCTGCCATTGGTGTTAGGGAGCATTATTCTCATTGCTGTCGTCATTCCGATCCTTGTTTGGGCTAACCGAAGACATAAATCAGATTGACCGGCACACTTCGCCCTCGAAGTGTGCCGGATCGAATTGTGGTCGCAGGTGTTGCCAGATTATCGATGTATGGATTTCCTATTGCTGGAACCTAGTTTCATTTATTCCTGAGAATTTCTGAGCAGATGCTCGACGTTATTGCCATCGCCATCTACGCTGCCATCGCCAACTCCAACGATTGGCAAGAAGTCGAAGCCTTCGCACAAAATCGGCACGGCTGGTTGAATGCCTTCGCGAAGATGTGCGAGAATGGCGGCGAGTATTTGTTGACGGCGAATGGGAATCAACCGCAGTTAAGCCCTGAAATCGAGACGTGTTTTGTTCGGGCATTCGACGGCAATATGGAAGGAGCAGACAACGACTTAAATGAAACATTGGACAGGCGAGTCGGTCGGCAGGAAAGGCGGACTTATATTATCATTTATGAACTGGACGGAGTTGACGGTGCGGGAGCGTGGAAGGATTTGTATGTCATTGGCCAGTGCTACCGTGAACGAGCGGAAGGTGACAAGACGGCTACGGAATTGCATCGTTTTTGGGTAGTCGTCGCATGTCGTCGTGTTGCTCCGGTCGTGCGTTGCGTGGCCACTGCGGTACTGAGAATCATTTGCATTGGCGATTGGACGTGACGTCTGGTGAGGACGCGGAGCGGGAGCAGGGCCGCAAAGCGGATCCGAACACGGCCGGATCGCGTCGCATTGCGTTGAGTCTGTTGAAGCGACATCCGAGTGAGCAGGGCGTAGCCAAAAAGCGTCCCGCGGCGGCCTACAACACGAATGTGTTTGAAGGAATACTCGTCCCATATACAATAGACGGGACAGAAGTTTATGCGTAGACTCTGGTGTAGATACGCAAATCATCAATAGAGTGATTAACTACATTTGAGAGGATTGGAAATGCTTAAGCGTTACATGGTCTCTCTTGAATTAAGCTCTGAAGTAGTTTCTCTTAAGATTCTACAACGAATAGTAGGTAAGACCAATTCGTTATCGGTCGATACGCATAAAAAAGGATCCGCAATAGCGCCTTGGCGTAGAGATGGGGATAGATGGAAAAAGTCACATATTTCTATTTACTCTAAGATCGAAGATGATGCTGAGATTATCGAGCATTTTATGTTTATTTCGGATCGGCTTGATCTCAAAAGACTATCTGAAAGTATTCTTGAATTGAATCGTCCCGTTGATATATTGCTACGAATCGGTGTCTTGTATTACACAGTCGATTGCACCATAAATATTCCTCCCGAAATGATGCAAAAATTAGGAGAATGTGGCGCTTCGCTAGAGGTGTCGACATATCCTTGCGAAGATGAATCACCGGATGAAAACACCTAGATGAGCGGCTCAACCTGCTGCGTGTCGCAGTAGATTGGACGTGGGGAATGAGTTTCGTGAGGTTTAATGCGATTATGAATCCGGCACTTGGACGATGAACGGACGGGTAGGTGAGTGTGTCAATTTAGATCGATCGTTATAAACAAATTGCGACTTCTTAATGTCACGACATGCTGTCGCTCATTCGCCGAATTGACTTTGCGTGCAAAGGGACTCCGCGGCCCGGCTGGGGTTGACCGAGTTGTACTTGCAGCACGACCGCGGGGCGGAATGGGAGGCGATGCTGGCCGAACTGGAGCCGCTCGCGCCGATGGATGCCGCCGTGCTACGGGCGCGTTGGCATCTGGCTCACAAGGAGTACGAAGCCGCGCGGCAACTGTTACTCGAAGCGATCCGCCAAGCACTGAAGCGATTGCGTGTGGCCATCGCGGCGGCACAGGCGGGCCGTTTGCACTGCCCGCACGACGTCGATCTGTTGCTGCTACACGGCGCGTTGCTGCAAGAAGACGGCGACGCCATCAACGCGGAACGTGTCCGTTGCGCGTGCTGAAGGCGACCGTCCCTCGTTGGCGCTTCGGGCTTGTGATTTCCTTCGGTTTCTCGGAAAAGCGATCCGAGAAGTTTCTCTCTCCCTGTACTCAGGGAGAGAGGAGCCCTTGGGATAGACGCTAACTCCCCGTTTGGCCCGCGCCGACGGCGGCCTGCTCGTTGGGATCGCGCGGGATGCGGTCGATGAGTCGGCGGACGATGTCGTCGGGCTTGATACCCTCGGCCTCGGCGTTGAAGTTCGTGATAATGCGATGGCGCAGTACCGGCGGAGCCACGGCGCGCACGTCCTCGCACGAGACGTAATAGCGTCCGTGCAGAACGGCGCGGGCCTTGGCGGCGAGGATCAAAAACTGTGAGGCACGGGGACCGGCACCCCAGGTCACATAATCGCGGATGAAATCGGGCACTTCTGTTTCCTTGACCTTGGCTCCCCCGCCGGAGGAGGCGGCCATTTTGTCGGCGGCGACGCGGCTGCCCTTGCGCGTCAGGCGCGTGAACTTCATGGCATAGCGGATCACATAGGGAGCAACGGGAACCTTTCGCACGATGTCTTGCATCTCCAATATGTCGGTCGCCGACAAGACGCGCTCGATCTGCGGGACGTGCGTGGATGTCGTCTGTTCGACAATGCGAAATTCTTCCTCTTCGTCGGGGTAATCGACGAGGATGTTGAACATGAAACGATCTTGCTGCGCTTCGGGAAGCGGATAGGTTCCTTCTTGTTCGATAGGGTTTTGCGTGGCGAGGACAAAGAACGGATCGGGCAGTTTGTGGCGCGTGCCGCCGACGGTGACTTGGCGCTCTTGCATCGCTTCGAGAAGAGCGGCTTGCGTCTTTGGCGGCGTTCGGTTGATCTCATCGGCGAGGACGACATTGGCGAATAAGGGTCCGTGCAAGAACTTGAAAAGCCGTTGGCCGGTCGTCTTGTCTTCTTGCAATACCTCGGTGCCGGTGATGTCGGACGGCATGAGATCGGGGGTGAACTGAACGCGGCTAAAACTGAGGCTCAGCGAGTCCGCGAGAGTGCGAATCATCAGGGTTTTAGCCAGCCCCGGAACACCGACGAGAAGACAGTGGCCGCGCGCGAAGATGGCGATGAGTAATTCTTCGAGGACTTTTTCTTGACCGACGATGGACTTGCTCATCTCCTTCCGAATGCGGCGATAGCCGCTGTTGAGTCGTTCGATGGCGGAGAGATCGCCCTCAATGCGAGGCCAGTTTTCGGCGGTGGCAGCCTCCAACTCCGGAAGTTCCTCGGCGACGAGCGGCTCGGCGGCCTCCATCGGCTCATCCGCCGATAGCCAAGTGCCGCAGCCGCACAAGCGACGGCCTCCGCTGGGAACCTGCACGTTCAATCCGCACGTCTTGCAACGAATGTTTGGCATGATGCTGTTCTATCCTCAGATATTTGAAAGCTCTATTTGCGTTCTTCGTTCGAGGTTAATCCCCAAAGATCGCCGCCGACGGCAACGAACGGTTGTGGCGAATCGAGATGGACGAAGGAGTTGCAGCCGCTCTCCTTTCGTTTGAACGAGGCCACGATTCGCGGCGATAGCGGTGTTTCGAGTCGAAAGTGGCAGCGCTGTATCAATTGTCCTGTTTTCGGATCGTAAAAGGCCACCGGACACATCGCCTCTCGGCCC
Source organism: Planctomycetota bacterium (assembly GCA_021781415.1). GTDB lineage: Bacteria > Planctomycetota > Planctomycetia > Gemmatales > Gemmataceae > JAJPHU01. The sequence continues at coordinate 10,056 of JAJXWW010000076.1, read as the reverse complement.
AACCAGGAACGCCATTGCCATTCTATCGCACCCGACGGGGAGACGACGAGGGACGAGCCGACTCGATGCGTTTGCCATCGCGCGAATCCGCGTAGGGGACGTTGCCAAACGACTTTGCCATCGGCGGTCGCGCGCGCGGTTAATTGGTCCTCTTCGATTGTGTACAGCGTCTCGGCATCCAGCGACCAGGCGCTAGGTTGCAGCTCTTTCGCGTCGAGTAGAAGGGAGCGGGGCCAGTGCGACTTGCCGCTGGCGGGATCGAGACGGATTAAGGAATAGCCGACATTCAACGGTTGCACGAAGAATAGTGCGTTGCCGTTGCCCAAGACGGAAGGCATTTCACCGCTGAAGACCGTGCCCCCCGGCGGTCGATAAATCCATTGTCTTCGCCCCGTCTTGGCATCGAGCAATTCGAGATTCTTATTGTCTGCTATCAAGCACAACGAGCGCTGGTCCAATGCCAGAGGCGGTTGCCGCCATCGTTCGCGGTCGTCCACCGTTTCGTGGATGCACCGTCCCGTCGCGGCGTCGAGCAGCCATCGGCGGCTCGAAGACTGCACCAGAATCGTGGCCTCGCCGGCATGGAAATGAGCCGAAAACAAGCCGCGCGGCGGCGGCAACTCCAGGAGAGCGTCCGGTGCCAAGCGATCCCACAGAAGTGTGCCGGTTTCGACGTGGATTGCGAACAAACGTCGTTGGCCCTGCAGAAAGAACAAGCGGCCCCGTTTGAGGTGAAAGGCCGACAATGGCTGTAGCGGGCGCGGATCGAGAACAACGCGCTCCTCTTTGAGGCGCGAACTCGGATAAAGGCTCTGTTCGGGAGCGGGAAAGTGCCAAAGGATCTCACCGCTGTCGCGCCGGAGCGAGACGATCCCTCTGTCGCCGGCCACGAGTAATCCTGCTCCAGAAGATCCCGCCCAGCGCGGCACGAAGGGGAGTCTTGTCGTCCACCTCGGCGCGCCCGTCGCGGCGCGGCGCGCACAGAGCCGACCGTCTGCCCAGCCGGTTAGCAGCTCTTCGGTTTCGCCCTCAAGGACCGCTTCGTCTTTTGCGAGTGAAACGTGCCAAGCGCGATACAAAGGTGGCGAGTTGGGTTTATTGGACGGAGTGTCATGGGTGCTTGCTTTCGGCTCTTGAACGGGGTTGACGCGACTCCGTTTGTCGCCGGGACGAACGAAGAGAGGCCAGCCGCGACGATCGACGATGGGGATGGCGTTCATCCGTTCGTTCTTGCGAATGGAATCCCAAACGGTGTTCTCTCGATCCGTCCGTTTCGCTCGTCGCCACATCCGAGCCTCGGCCAGCAGCCCATGAAGGCGATAGCGAGGCGACAAGGGGAGCGAGGCCGCTCGATTGAAAAACTCCGCTGCCTCGGTCCAGCGTTCGTCTTCGGCGGCACGCCCAGCCGACCTCAGCAAGAACCGCTGCTCGAGAAGGTGAGATTCGACGAGTAGTTTTTTTCTCTTCGTCTTCTCGTCTCGTTGTAGAGTCGCTTGAAGCTGGCGCAAGGTTCGCAGTGCCGCATTGTCTTGCCCCGCGTCGCCCTCGGCTTTTGCCAGATCGAGTAGAGCCTCCGCGGAATTGGGATCGTGTCGGACGGCCGCTCGGCGCTCGCTCAATAGAAGTCGCGGAGGAGCGAACACCGACAGTGTGCGCCGGTCGGCAACGACGAGGATGCCGTTGGCATAAGCGATATTTCCACTCGGCAAGCGATGTAACGCAGCGGGGGAGTCGGCGGGTCGGCCATCGCGCTGGCGCAGGGCATACACGATCGTTTCCAGATTTGGTCCGGAATCGTGGCGCGGTCGCACGGTCGGGAACAAGACGAGATCGCCGATCAGCAGTCCGCGCCCGCTCGGCGTCAAACCATCCAACAGTGAGATTCCTCCGATCTCTGGCACGGTCCACGATGGCGCACCCGTGTCCGCTCGCACGCCGCGGATACCGCCCGGAGTCGTAAAGATCAACTGTCCTTGGCCTACGCCCAGGAGATGAACCACGCGGAGAGGTTCCAGTTCCCAGAGCGTGCATCCGGTGGCTGGATCGAGGCACAGCAGCGAGTCCGAGTCGGCCGGCGCGACGTAGAATCTCCCGGCGGCATACAGTACCGGAGCCAAGTCCTTCAACTCCGGCTCCTCCCGATCGAGGGTTCGGCGCGGATAGCGAACGGCCCAGTTCGTCCGCCCCGTCGCCGCATCGAGGGCGATTACGGCTCCGTCGTGGGTGCAGTACACGAGTTGTGTTCCCGCCAACGTCAACAATTCGTGTCGAAAGCGCGAATCGCCGAGCTTCGCTTCGCCCGATTCGCACAGGTCGCGCTGCCACAATGGCGGTTTCGAGGCATCGCCGTCGGCGTAGCACTGAATGGCGCGAATGCAGCGATTCTCTTGGTAGCGCGTGGAAGCGATCCAAACTCTTCCGCCGGAGACGAGAGGAGCGCCCTCGAAAAAGGCATTGGCGTGGACGATGCCGCGATCGGACCAGCGAAAATGCTCGGTCTTGTCGTCGGGAGAAATTCCGAAGCAGGCCAACAGGGTTTCGTTCTCTCGCGCCGGTTTCGGCTCGAACCCCAAGCGCATCGGCATCGGTGTTTCGCGTCCGATATCTTGCGCGCCGAGGCGCGCATAGAGGCGATCGTTTGCCGCAGTCAGTGTGTAGCGCAAATCGGCGTGGGCGGGCAGATCGACGTTGGGATTGACGCCGCCGTTAAGGCGAGCCGCGTCGTACCACTGTTCGCTTTGGCCGCTGCGCGCGTCGTAAGCCGTCACCCGGCGAGCATCGGCGACAAAAATCCGATGACCGACTACAACCGGATGAAAGGCCAGGGTGCGCGCCTGTGCCGCGTTGACGGCTGGAGAGAATTCGGCTTGGTCTTGACGTGTGCGTCGCTGCAAATCGAACGTCCAGGTTGGGCCTTCGCGGCACAATGCGCTAAGACGATCTAAAATATCTTGAGAAGCGGGAACGAGCTTTCCGCGACTTGGATCGCCGCCGAATGTGGTCCAATCGTCGCGGTCGGAAACACCCGTTTTTTGTCTCTCTTCCGCCAAGGCGAGCAAGGTCTCGATGTATTTCCCCTTGCGTCCGCACAAAGTTCCTTCGGCCTTGGCGTGTCGTCGGCGATAGTCTTCCAGCACGGCCAGCCACTCGCCGTCTTGTCGATCGGTCTTTCCCGTTCGCCCCTTGGAGTTGGGGTCCGAGAAAAGCCGCGCGAGCAGTTGTTTGGCTTGCAGACGTGCCGGATCGAGACTGGGATCGGGATAAACGAGGGCGGAACCGCGCGTAGTGTTATCGCGGGAAGGATCGGGAAGCGGGGTCAACAGTCGCCACCATTCTTCGGCCTCGTCGAAGCGGCCGCGCTCGAAGGCGAGATCGCCGAGTCGGTCGATGGCCTTCTCGGCTGCCCGCGTGCAGAATGCTTCCTCGACGAGCCGGCGCAGCGCCGCTCTGTCGCGCTCGGCCATCGCCGTTTGCAATTTCTTGACGGCTTGGTTTTCGTAGCGCTGCCGATACAGCCGCAGTCCCTCGACGGACAGGCCGGCCAACTGTACTTGGCACAGTCGGGAAGCCGACACGCTGCGCGATGCCGACACGGGCACGAGATCGTTACCGGAATTGGCCAGGATCGATTGGAGCCGTTCGATCGCTTGCGATTTGTCTCCCCCCGCGAGTTCCGTATGCGCCTCGGCGAAGCGCTTCGCTAATGCGCGGCTCTCCCCTTTAATCGTTAACGATGATCGATCCTCTGCGCGAACCGGCGCGAGGAACATCGGCACGGCGAGAACGAAGAGCAGGAGCCGGTGGGTTCGAGAGCGACGGTTCATGCGATTCCTCACGAGATCGGGAACGAAGGCGTGCAACTCATTATAACGGCAATCGAACCTCGCACCAGTTGCCGAAAGGAAGGGAAAGACGAAGGCGTGCGCGATGCAAAAATGTCAGAAGCCGGCCGTTGAAAGGTGGGCCTTGCTCCGCTTGACCCACCCGACCATCTTCCAGTCTGGATGCGCGTCAGCTGGCAACACATTCTTGAAAGAGTTGATCGAATTCCGGGCTGGTCTTCGTGGCCGCTTTCTTCACGCGAGCGAGGAACTTCTTCTCGTTGTCGTCGATCTTACCGTCGGCAAAGAGCATTTTACGCAGCCAATTCGCCTCCTTGGCCGAAACCTTGCCGTCGCGCAAGACGTTCTGTTCGATGGCCTTGAAGAAGAGCGTCTCGAATTTCGGATTGACTTCCTCTTTCTTGGCCTTGGCCTTTTTCTGAGCGCCGTTGCGCAGGTCGATCAAGAATTCGACTTCCTTGGCGTCGATCTTACCGTCGGCCCACAGTTCGCGTTGGAGAATCTTGACCTCGGGATCGTCGATCTTTCCGTCGGCGAGGATCGTCTCGATTGCGAGTTTTCGGAAATCCGCCATATTCATACTCCCTAAACGACTTATCGAGCCGGCGGCCTTCCACGAAAGCGCGAATCGGCTCGATGTACGACAATATAGGGAGCTAGTCCGCCCTCGCCTGCGCTGAAATGGACAATTTGGCGAAGAAAAGAGGAAAAATAGCGCGTTGGCCGGCGCAAACGCAAAAAGAGAGACAATGATTCTTCATTTTGTCGCTCTTTGCACTCGTCGGCGCGGCGGGCGACGAACAAGCGTTGTCACGCCGATTCGCGCATCGCCGCGGCAGCGGATTCGTCGCGGACCTGGCGGACGAAGCGTTCCCAGGCGGCGTCGTTGGCTGGCACTTGAGCGCTTTCGAGATCCTCCAGCAGCTGCCCCGCATGGACGTAGCGCTGCCCTTCGTCCTCGTGGTGGAAGCGACCGAGAATAGATTGCAGCGCGGCAGGCAGCCCCTTGGCTTTACCCCCCTTGATAGTCGGCGCTACGGCTGCCCAACCGGCGGCAATGTGCCCCATCGCCGTAAAGTCGCCGGCGATCGACGGCTCGCCGTCTTCTTGCGGCATGGGGACGGCCAGCCAGCGCGGCTCGCCGAGGCCGCACAGTTTCAGCACGCCGTCTCGTACAAACACGAACGACGACGCATGAAGGTTGCCGTGGACCAAACCGGCCGCATGAATGGCCTGAAGGGCGCGCCCCGCTTGCGTCATCAGGCGACACCACACTCCGGGCGCGCCGGCGAGAATCGGCCATTCGGTGCTGGGCAGTCCGTGCAGCCATTCTTGCAGCGCCGCCGGTCGTGAGGCGATTTCCAACACTTCTACCGTCTGGGCCACATTCTCTTGATGCACCATCGCCGCCGCCGCGAAGCGCTGGCGAAACTCATCGGGCCGCACCGCGTCCTCCATCTCGGATTCGGACAGGTGGCGCAGTAATAGTTCGGAGTTGCGGCGCGGATCGAAGACGCGATACATTGCTTCGCGCGGCGTGGCTTGCAGCCGATCGATGACGCGCACCGGCCCCAGAACCAAGCCGTCGAGATTCCCCGCTTCGATGAGGGCGATCTGATAGAGCGTCAGATAATTCCCGGCCAGCAACAATTGCCGCAGCGAACGCCGTTGTCTCCGCCCTTCCATATACAGCGCCGTCAGCGTGTCGCCGTCGATCAGATCCAACGAACGCAGCAAGTCGCCCAGTTGCTTATCGCCCGCGTCCACTTGCCCAGCGATCGATAGGATGCCGCGCTCGTCTCCCGCCGGCGCGGCCGACTCGCTGGACTCGGTCAGGTCGAGACCGGCCAACTCGCGCATTTTACGGCGATACCACTCCTGCATGTCGCTTAAATGGCGATCGACTTCGCCGCGCCGTTCGCCCACTTGGCGTTCTTGTTGTTGCAGTTGTTCGACCTGCTGGGCCAGACGCGCCGATGTGTCGGCGATTTGCCGAGCTTGTTCGTCCACCTCGCTGGCTCGGCGTTCGACCCGCGATTCGTTGAGATGCAGTGCTTGCCGCAACTCGGTGAGTCGTCCTTGCCATTCGAGGATGTGTTGGCGGAAAGCGGCGGCGGACAAACGGTGTTCGTCGCGGGCGACGTGCAGATCCAACTCTCGTTGTCGAACGCGCTCGATGTCGGCCTGGAAATCGTGCCGCATCCGTTCGAGATCGCCCCGGCTCTGACGAACGTAGCCGTGAATCTCGGCTAAATGCTCGCGCAATTGTTCGCGCGCCTGGGTCAACCGATCTAGCGCAGCCGACGCTCGCGCCTCGATCTCCGGCAGATGTCGCGTCAAATCGACGGCTTCTTGTCGGCGCGCCTCCAACTCGGCGCGCAGCCGTTGCGTCTGATCTTGACCCTTTTGCCGTTCGACCTCGAAAGCGATGCGCTCCGACGCCAGCACTTGCCGCTGCCCGCCGAGCGAAGCGTGGATCTCTTCGACGCGCTGTCTTTCGGACTTGATGCGCTCTTCTTCCTCGACCAGCTTGCGTGCCTGCTCGTCCATCTCCGCGGCTCTCTGTCCCAACTCTTGTCGAGCCAGGTTCAAACGCGACTCGGCCAGCTCTCGATCCTGTTCGACAATCTTCGCCGCTTCGCTCAACCGTGCCGCTTCATCTTTGAGTCGTTGATCTTCTTCTCCCTGACCGCGCTGCTTCTCGGTCAGCTCTTCGACGCGGCGGCGCACCTGTTCTTGCAGTGCCGCCAACGCCTGTTCGGCACGAGCCAAGGCCATCTCCCGTTCGAGCAACGTCCGACGTTCGTTGGCGATTTTTTCTTGCTCCTGCTCCAATTGACCGCTCCGTGCCGCGAGCAGAGCCGCCTGTTCGGCTTGGTCGGCGGCAGCGTTTCGCACTTGCTCCTGTTCCTGGCGGAGCTGGCCCTCTTCGCCGTCCAGAGTCTCGCGCGCTTGCCGCAACTGCGCCACCGCCGCTTCCAAGGTAGTCCGACGCTCTTCAAATCGGCGACGCTCCTCGGCCATCCATTCGCGCTCGTTGGCCACTTCGATGCGAAGTTTTTCCGCCTCGGCCAAGCGCGCGCGCAAATCGTTCTCCGTCGCCTCCTGCAAGACGCGCTGATCGCCGAGGGCCTGCTCTTGACCGCGTAAATCTTCGCGCATGCGCTCTAAGCGCGTGCGCAGCGTCGCCAACATGGCTTGCTGTCCCTCTAACGCCGCCGCTCGTTGATCCAATTGGGCAATCCGCTCGTCTTGCTCCTTCTTTCGCTGTGCCAATCCTTCGGTGTCGCCGACCAGACGATTGTGCCATTCGTCGAGTTGAGCGGCTTGTTCTTCGAGATCGCGCGTGTCGCGCTGTAATTGCTCGTAGCGGTGATCCACTTCGAGGGCGGCCGCTTGCAACTGCTTCTGGCGTTGCTCTTGCTTGGCCTGAATGCGGTCGAGGCGCACAAGATCGGCTTGATGCTGTTTCTGCCCCTTTTCCAACGCCGCTTCCAGTTCGGCCAGGCGTTTCTCGCGCGCTTCGATGTCCCGCGCTCGCTCGCTTACGTCGCGCTGGACTTCCTGTTGCCGACTGACGATCAGGCGATGTTGTTCTTCCAACAGCTGTCGTTCGCGTTCGGACTGTTCGCTCCGCCCCTCAATCTCGATCTGTTTTTGTTCCCACTCTTGACGACGCGCCGTCAACTCGGCCTCTCCCGCATCGATCCGTTGCTTGCGCTGTTGCAAACGCCGCGCCGCTTTGTGAATCGCCTGCTGTTGCTTAATCAGCCGTTCGCGCCGGGCGTGATAGCGCTGATAGAGTTGTTGACGCAATTCCAGCAACTCGCGCCGCACCGACTCATTCTCTTCGTCGCGCTTCGCAATTTCTTCGCTTCGATCGCTCCAACCTTCGTGTTGGGTCTTCCAGGCCGCCTCGCGCTCTTCTTGTTCCAGTCTCGCCGCCGTCAAATCCTGCTCCTGGCGTTGCAATCGCTGCACGATTTGCTGCAGACTCTCGGCGCGCTGGCGGTACTCGGATTCGATCTCCTCGCGCCGCTTCTCCCACAGCGCGCGATCCTTTTCCAAGCGCTCGGCCCGTTCCTTTATCTGTTGCTCGCGCTCGCCCCCAGGGCCATCCGGGTTGTTGTCTCTTTCCGGCAATGCCCGCGGCCGGCTCGGCGTCCGCACGGATGAAACAATTTCTACCGGCCCAATGGTGACGCGATCGCCGTCGTTCAGATAGGCGGAGGCTACCGCTTTACCATTGACGAGGATGGGTAAAACGGGGGCCAATCGCCTCAGACTTGCGGCGACGGCCGCGCGACCGATGGCGCAAATAACCGGCGGGAGATTCGAGCCGGGAAGCCGTAAATCGCAACCGGGAACGCTGCCGATCAGAAAGCCGCCGTCGCCGACTTCGTACACCGTCGCGCGGCCGCCCCCCGAACGCACTTCGAGACGCACCGTCGCCAGCGCGTTGTCGCCGCTGTCCGACACCGAGGGAGAAGAGACCGTAGACGCTTGAGCCATAGGAGGAACCTACTACCGGAACCTGCGCGCCAGGGCGAGCGAGACGGATTGGAACCGATTTAGCCAATTTTGAAAAGGCCAATCCCGAAGTTCCAAGTTCCGAGTGCTGAGTGCTGAGTTCCAAGTGCTGAGTGCTGAGTTCCAAGTGCTGAGTGCTGAGTGCTGAGTTCCAAGTGCTGAGTGCTGAGTGCTGAGCGCGGTGCGTGGAGTACGGAGCGATGGCGATTCCCTATATTTATCTCAGAACTCAGAACTCAGCACTCAGCACTTGATACTGGAAACTTGAAACTCAGAACTCTGATTCGGGATTTGCGGATTATGAAGGTATTGGTTGTCGGTAAAGGTGGGCGCGAGCATGCTTTGGTGTGGAAATTGGCTCAATCGCCTCGCGCCGAGCGGGTGTTCTGCGCGCCGGGGAACGCCGGCACGGCCGAGGACGGCGTCAACGTCCCGATCGAGGCGAACGATTTCGATCGGCTCGTCTCCTTCGTCCGCAAAGAAAAGATCGATCTCACGGTGGTCGGCCCCGAAGAGCCTCTGTCGCTCGGTATCGTCGATCGCTTTCAGAAGTTGGGGCTGCGCATTTTCGGGCCGACGAAGACGGCGGCACAGTTGGAATCGAGCAAGGTGTTCGCCAAGTCGCTGATGCGCCACGCCGACGTGCCCACCGCCGATTTTCGCATCTTCGATCATCCCGAACACGCCCGCCGCTACATCGGCACACGCGATTACCCCTTGGTGGTCAAGGCCGACGGACTGGCGGCGGGCAAGGGCGTCCTCGTTTGTTCGACCAACGAGGAAGCCTTGGCGGCCATCGAGCGCGTCATGGTGCGCGAGGAGTTTGGCCTGGCCGCTGGGAGGCAAGTCGTCGTCGAGAAGCGCCTGGAAGGTGAGGAGCTGAGCATCCTCGCCCTGGTTTCGGGACGAATCATTGTACCCTTACAACCGACGCAAGATCATAAGGCCGCCTTCGACGGGGACACCGGACCCAATACCGGCGGCATGGGGGCCTATTGTCCCGCTCCGTTGGGTACGACGGAACTGCTCGACGCCATCGACCGCGACATCTTGGTCCCCACGGTCCATGCCATGAAGCGTCGCCGCCAGCCGTTTCGCGGCGTTCTCTACGCCGGCGTGATGACCACCAACCAGGGGCCGCGCGTCTTGGAGTATAATTGCCGCTTTGGCGATCCGGAAACGCAGCCATTGCTCGTGCGGCTGCGCACCGACCTGCTCGATCTCTTGGAGGCCGTGGTGGACGAACGGCTCGACACCTTCGAGGGGAAGTTAGAGTGGGACGAGCGTCCGGCGGTGTGCGTGGTGATGGCCAGCGGCGGCTATCCCGGCAATCATGCGAAAGGACTGCCGATTTACGGTTTGGCCGAGGCGGCCAAATTGCCCGACGTGAAAGTCTTTCACGCCGGCACGGTGCGCGAGGGCGACCGCGTCCTGACCGACGGCGGCCGCGTTCTCGGCGTCACCGCTCTGGGGGATACCCTCGCCGACGCCCAGCGCCGCGCCTACGAAGCCGTCGCTCTCATCCAATTCCGCGACGCCCACTACCGCCGCGACATCGCCGACAAAGCCCTACGTCCCCTCGCTCCGCCTTCCGAAAAGGCTCCGGCCACAGTCGAGTAAGAATATCTTTCAATCCTCACAATCCTTTTTAAGCGTGAAGAACTCGCGCAAGACGGCGTCCAGG
>JAJXWW010000105.1 GCA_021781415.1 Planctomycetota bacterium | reverse complement strand
CGATCTCGGCTTTGGTGTTTTTGCGGCTGAGAACTTCGACGGCCAGATTGGGATACAAGTCGGGAATGGGTTTCTTCGGGATCTTACGATTCGGTAGCTGGTCCCACGAGATGAAGGACACATCGGGGATGCGAACCAAGCCCGGCCACAGACGCAGTGCCCCGTCCGCCCCCACCACCAAGCCAAGATTATGTTTGGCCAGATAGACATTCAGGAGATAGCCCAACCGCATCGCTAAAAATGATTCCGCGAGTCCCATGGCCTTCTCCACTAATACGCCCTCGACCAACTCGCAAATGCGGCCCTGGCGTCGTTCCACTTCGAGAACGTCCTTTTCCGTGGCGGTTCCGGGTGGCGGATCGAGGAGAACGCGATCGGCGGGAATGCCCCCGAGTTGCTTCAGCAGGTCGGCTGCGGTCATAAGAGATCCCTAAAGATGGAAATTATTTCGGCAGATTCCGCAAGAGATTCACCATCTCGATGGCGGTGAGCGCGGCATCGAAGCCCTTGTTGCCGGCCTTCGCGCCGGCGCGGTTGATGGCTTGCTCCAGCGTATCGCAGGTGAGGATGCCGAACACGACCGGTACGTTCGTGGCCAAAGACGCGCGGGCCACGCCTCCGGCAGCTTCGCCGGCCACATAATCGTAGTGGTCGGTGTCGCCGCGGACGATCGCTCCCAAGCAGATCACGGCCGCGTACTTGCCGCCGCCGGCGAGTCGCTGCGCGACCAGGGGGATCTCGAACGATCCCGGCACGCGCACGATGTCGATGGCCTCGTCGGCAACGCCATGCCGTTTCAGGCCGTCGAGCGCTCCGGCGACGAGCGGCTCGACGATGGCGGAATTGAAACGCGCCGCGATCAGGACAAATCGTCCCGACGGCGGCGCAAACGAACCTTCGTAAATGGTTGGCATCGGAAGTAACCCTACGACAAGCCCGGAGCGCCAGCGACGGGCACTCAAACCCGTCGCTGGCGCTCCGGGCTTGTCGTCTCCTTTAACTCAAGTTCATGCTCATCAAAAACTCGGCATTGCTCTTGGTGCGATTCATGCGATTGGTGAGCAACTCCATCGCCTCGACGGGGTTCATGTCGCTGAGGACTTTGCGCAGAATGTACATGCGGCGCAGTTCCTCCGGGTCCATGAGCAACTCTTCTTTGCGCGTGCCGGAGCGGTTCACATCAATGGCCGGCCAGACGCGCTTATCGACGAGGCGGCGATCCAAGTGCAACTCCATGTTGCCGGTCCCTTTGAACTCCTCGAAGATCACTTCGTCCATGCGCGAGCCGGTATCGATCAAGGCGGTGGCTAATATGGTCAGCGAGCCGCCTTCTTCGATGTTGCGCGCCGCGCCGAAGAAGCGCTTCGGTTTGTGCAGGGCATTGGCGTCGATGCCGCCGGATAGAATCTTGCCGGAGTGCGGTACTTCGGTGTTGTAGGCGCGGGCCAGGCGCGTGATGGAGTCGAGCAGGATCACCACATCGGTGCCGTACTCGACCATGCGTTTGGCTTTCTCGATAATCATCTCGGCGACTTGCACGTGGCGCGAGGCGGGTTCGTCGAACGTCGAACTAACGACTTCCGCGTGGTCGCTCTTGACGGTGCGTTCCATCTCGGTCACTTCTTCGGGGCGTTCGTCGATCAACAGCACGATGACGTAGCATTCGGGATGATTGCGTAGCACGCTATTGGCCAGCTTCTGCAACAGGATGGTCTTGCCGGTGCGCGGCGGTGCGACGATCAAGCCGCGTTGGCCCTTGCCGATGGGCGTCACCAGATCCGTGATGCGCATGTTGATCTCGGTGGGATCGGTTTCCAAGTGCAGGCGTTGGTTCGGATGCAACGGCGTCAGATCGTCGAAAACCGCCTTTTGAGAGAGGATTTCAGGATCTTGATAGTTGATGGCCTCGACGCGGAGTAGGGCGAAATAGCGCTCGTTCTCCTTGGGCGGTCGAATTTGACCGGCCACTACCGCCCCAGTGCGCAGACCGAAGCGGCGAATCTGCGAGGGGGAGATGTAAATGTCGTCGGGACAGGGCAGGTAGTTGTAATCGGGACTGCGCAGGAACCCGAAGCCGTCGGGCAAAGTCTCCAACGTGCCTTCGCCGAACATCAAGCCGTTCTGCTTGACGCGCTCCTTCAGGATCTTGAAGATCAAATCTTGCTTTTTCAGACCCGTATAGTCGCTGAGGTTCTCTTCCTTGGCGACTTTGAGGAGTTGCGGCATCGTCATCTGCTGCAATTCGCTGATGTGCGTGCTGCCGCGCTTGATCTCTTCGTAACGATTGTTGATTTCCTCGTCGAAAATAGGGTAGTCGTCGCGCGACGGACGGGGCGGCGACGGTCGAACGGCCGCTTCCTCAAAACCGGGAGCGCCGGCTTCTCCGTTGGGTTCGGGCGGTTCGTCTTCGAGCGGAGCGGCATCGGTAAGCAAGGTGGTACTCTCCTCGGCTAGGCGTTCGTCGCCGTCGGCGGACAGTTCCGGTTTGGTCCGCGGACGGGGACGAGGGGTATATTCGCGTCGGCTCTTGGCTTCGGCCATGTCGCACTCTCCTTAGACGTTCCGAGCGGTAAACGGCGAGCGGCAAGCGGCGCGAGAGACTTGCGATCGTCTCTCTCCGCGCGCCCCTCGGCCCTTTCCACTCGTTCGGCGGCGGGCTTCCGTAAAACAAGGTTCGAGATTCTTCAAGGTTCCGTTTCACTCCGAGCGCCCGCGTGGGCCAATCCCCAGAGATGGAGCAGATCGTCTACTTGCCGGTTCAAATGCTCGAGGGAGGACGAGTTATCGAGTACATGATCGGCACGAACGACCTTTTCCGTCAAGGGCAATTGCGCCTGTTCGCGGGCTTCCCATTCCACTTCGTTCCAGCCGCGCTGTCGGGCCACGCGCTGCAAACGCACCTCGCGCGGGGCGTCGATGTACACGAGGCGATCGCAGACATCGCTCCAGCCGGCCTCCAACATGATCGCCGCATCCAGCACGATCAACGGCACGCGCGCATCCGCGCGGGCCTCCTCCAAGTCGGCGCGAATGCGTTGGCGAATCCACGGATGCGTAATCGCTTCCAACGCTTTCCGTTCGGAAGCATCGGCGAAGACGATGGCGGCCAATCGGCGACGGTCGATGTCGCCGTTCTCATCGAGCATTCCTTCTCCCCATCGCGCCACGACGCGCGCCTTGATGTCCGCATCGCGCAGGGCGGCTTGGCCCAATTGATCGCCGGCGATGACGCGCGCGCCTCGGCGAGCGAACGCCGCCGCCAATTGGCTCTTGCCGCTGCCGATGCCGCCGAGCAAGCCGACGACCCGTTTATTCGTCTTCGTCTCGCTCATGCCGCAGGCATCTCCGTCACGTCGAGCCAATTCGTTCCCGAATACAAATCGACGCGCAGCGGGACTTGCAGGTCCAATGCCTTCGCCACCGGGATCGTCATTTCTTCGCGCACCAGCGACGCCAGAACGGGCAGATCTTCCGGCGGCGTCTCAAAGACCAACTCGTCGTGGATCTGCAACAGCATCTTTGCGCGCAGTCGTTCGCGCTGGAGACGGCGAAAAACGTGGAGCATGGCCAACTTGATCAGATCGGCGGCGGAACCTTGCACCTGCATGTTGATGGCCTCGCGCTCCGCCTGATTGCGCTGCTGAAACGTCGATTTGGATCGGACGGCTTCGCGGTCGAAAGAGCGTCTCCGGCCGAGAATCGTGGCCACGTGCCCGCTGTCGCGGCAATTCCTCAATAAACGATCCTGATATTCCAGAACCTTCGGATAGCGGGCAAAGTACGCGGCGATGAACTGAGAGGCTCGTTCGCGGGGTATATGCAAGCGCTCGGCGAGGCCGACGGCGCTCATGCCGTAGATGACGCCGAAATTGACCGTCTTGGCCAAACGCCGCTGCTCGGCGTTGACTTCGACTTCCGGCACGCCGAAAATCTGCGCCGCCACGGCGGCATGAACGTCGCGCTCTTCGGCGAAGGCGCGGCGCAGCTCGTCGTCGCCGCAAAAATGGGCCAACAGACGCAACTCAATCTGCGAGTAGTCGGCGGTCAACAGCAGCCAACCCGCGGCGGGCACGAACGCCTGACGAATCTGCTGCCCCTCCTCGCTGCGCACGGGGATATTCTGAAGATTGGGATTGCTCGACGACAGCCGCCCCGTCGCCGCCACGGTCTGATTGAACGCCGAGTGAACGCGGCCGGTCGCCGGATCGACCAATTCCGGCAGGGCATCGACGTAGGTACTCTTGAGCTTGGCGATACGGCGATAGTCGAGAATCCTGCGCGGCAGGGCGGCTTCGGGACGGTCGAGAGCAGCCAATTTTTCCAGCGTCTCTTGATCTGTACTCGCCGACCCCGTCACGCCGGTCTTGCCCTGCACCGGCAACTTCAGCTCCTCGAAGAGAATTTGCCGCAACTGCACGAGGGAGCCGATGTTGAATGGGCGTCCGGCAAGATCGTAAATGTCCTTTTCAATCGTCTCGAGCTGCTTTCCCATTTCGACGCCCATGCGCCGCAACAGCGGAAGGTCCAGGCCGATCCCGTTGTATTCCATTTCCACCAGCACTTCGATGAGTGGGATCTCTACCTCATCGTAGAGTTTGCGCAACGGCGAGCGGGGAGTGTCAACCCCCCGTTGGTCGAGAATCGGGGGTTGAAGCTCCCCGCTCGCCAGTTGCGATTCCAACATCGCGCACAGACGCCAGGCCACGTCGGAGTCCTCGCCGGCGTAGACGGCGACGCGGTCGGTCGGTACCTGATCCATGCTCCGCTGCGGCGTTTTGCGACTTTTCTTACCGATCAGATCGGTAATGGGGATTACGCGATGATTGAAATAGCGGAGTGCCAAATCGTCGAGGGCATGGCTTCGTTCGCCGGAATGCAACAGATAATCGGCCACCATCGGATCGCCGGCCACGCCGCGCACTTCGATGCCGCGACCGCGTAGCACCAACAGATCGTATTTGATGTTCTGATTGACCTTGGCCACTCCGGCGTCTTCGAGAATTGGCCGCAGACGTTCCAAGACGACGCTCGAATCCAGCACGGCACAGCCCAACGGACCCCGCAGCGCCAGGTACCACGCCTCGCCGGTACGCCAGCTGAAAGCGATGCCGACGATCTCCGCTTGCAACGGAATCAGACTCGTCGTTTCCAAATCGAAGGCGAATCGCTTCTGCTCGCGCAATTGGCGATAGAACGACTCGAATTGGTCCTCTGCATCGACCAGGTGATAGACCGCCCCCTCGCGCAGGTTCGATTCGGAGCCGGAAGCGTGAGCGACGGCGGGCAGGTTGGCGTCGGAGCCGGAAGCGTGAGCGACGGAAGGAAGCCCGTCGCTCACGCTTCCGGCTCCGAGGTGATCCACGGGGGCATTCGCTCCGAAGGGGAACAACTCTCCTTGCATCGGATCGCTGTCCTGGTCCGACCCGCTGAACTGCCGTGCCAGACTATGAAACCCCCACTCCTGAAAAAGGTGCCGCAATCCGGGCGCATCCACGTCGCTCAGCCGCCAAGCGTCCCAGTCCAAGGCGATCGGCACATCGCTTTTGAGGCGCACCAGTTCGCGCGCCCGTTGGACGATGGCTCCGGAGTTGCGCAGGTTCTCTTGCCGTTTGGCTCCGGAGATGCGGTCGATGTTGGCCAATATGTTCTCGAGCGTGCCGAAGTCTTGCAATAGTTTCGCCGCCGTCTTCACGCCGATACCCGGCACGCCCGGCACGTTATCGACCGAGTCGCCGACTAGCGATTGCAAATCGACCACTTGCTCCGGTTTGATGCCCCAATCGGCTTGCAGCTCCTCGCGTCCGAACGCCTGGTGTTTGCGCAGGCTGTACAGACGAATGTGGTCGTCGATCAGTTGACGGCAATCCTTGTCGCTGGTGCAGATGAAGACTTCGAAACCGCGCCGCCCCCCGGCGATGGCGAGGGTCGCAAGCACATCGTCGGCCTCGAAACCCTCCGCGCTGAGTACCGGCACCCGCATCGCTGCGAGAAGGCGATGGAGGTGTGGGATCTGAAGCTGTAAATCGTTGGGCATCTCGCCGCGGTTGGCCTTGTAGGCGGGGTAAAGGACGCTGCGAAACGTCGGTTCGGGGCGGTCGAACGCACAGACGAGATAATCGGGCCGCAGACCGCGTAGGTACAGCATGTCGCGGGCAAAGCCGAACAGGGCGTTGGTCGGCAAGCCGGACGGACTCGTCATGCCGGTGATGGCATGAAAGACCTGGAAGATGAGCGCGTGCGCATCGACCAGATAGAGCGTCTCGTTGACAAGGCCCGATGACATGACGTCAGGCGTCCGATCCAACAGAGGAGTGACGATTCGTAGGGGCGGTGCGAACGACCGTGCCATCGCGGTGCTATCGCCGCGAGGGAATGACGTTCGACAAGGAGTACGAGTCCCGAAATATCAAAGATAAAAGTCCCCACGCCCCATTCCTCACCAGAGAATCTTTAAGGGGGTGTCGATCCTACTTCGGAATTGCGAAGATGGAAACCCCGAGTGAAGATAGGGACGGGACAGGATTACTTCTTTGCGGAAGGCAAAGCAAATTATCTATTCCGAAGTCTAAGGGTGTCCCCCGCGTGTGTCAAGGGCTTTTGACGATTTGTACCGCGCCGTTTGGGTTCATCGACCCGGCGAGATTGCTCTTGACCGTCCGCGTTGCTCCGTTAAGATGCCCGCCCATAATCCGACGGGGGGTCGCGGAGATGTCGAAAGCATGGCGCGCGTTGGCGATTTTGAGTGCCGCTCTGTTCCTGAGCGGCTGCGGTACGTTCGCCAACGTCTCCGTCGGCGCGCGGGAAGGCTGGAAGAATGCGAAGATCTATGGTGGCGTTCGGCGCGACGCGCTCTCGGCGGATAACTGGGTGCGACACAGCTGGACGTGGGGGAAGGACTTCGATTTCCAACAAGATCTCGGCACTGTCGTCGGACTCGGCTTGATCGGACTCGATGCTCCGCTGTCGTTGATTGGCGATACGTTGACGTTGCCCGTCACCGTTCCCGCCGCCATTTGGGGAGGCAACGCGAAGGATTCCAACGCCGGTCGCTCCAATCCCGCCACCGCACCGACACCGCTGGCTTCCCCGACCGTCGCGCCTCCCGCCGCCCCGCCGCCTCCCGCTCCGCCGCAAACCGCTCGCTGATCGGGTCGCAAGTGGATGCGCTCGAACATTTTCCCGACGGCGTACCCTATACACGCGATGAAAAAGACGATACACTCTACCTATCTTTCCGGCTTTGAATGCAGAGCGTCATGGAATTGTTGACCTGTCCGCATTGCGGTTGTAGCGTTCAGGCGTCCGAGACCTCCTTGGGACGGACGGTGCGCTGTTTCGGATGCCAAAAGACGTTCGTGGCCACGAACGTGCGAGCCGCCTCGTCGCGCCCCGATCCTCCGGACGATCACGACACCCCCGAGGGCGTAAACGGCATTCGCGGTCCCTTTTGTCCGGGCTGTGGAAAGCGAATTGCCTGGAGTCATTTGCAATGTCCGCACTGCGGCGAGGAGTTGGAAGCGGAGGATGAAAGTTCGGCGCGGCGAGACGGCCACGCCTCGATTCGACGCGATGGCGAACCGCACCGGGCAGCGTTGATCGTGGCACTCGGCAACGTCAGCGCGGTCTTGAGCGTCTTGGGCATATGTACCTTCGGCTTCACGGCGTCGATCGGCGTGCCGTTGGGCATCCTGACCGTGGCGCTGGCGAACCGCGATTTACAGAAAATGAGCGAAGGACGGATGGACGCGAACGGCAAACAGCTCATGCAATCGGCACGAGCTGGAGGGATCGCGGGCACGATCGTAGGATTGCTGTTTGCCTTCATCTTCGCGCTCGTCTATATGGCGAAGTGAAGAACGTCTCCACGCATGCGAAACAAACGCGAACGAGACCACCACGAGAAATACGCATATGAGTCTCAGCATCTCTTGCCCCGCCTGTCAGCGCACCTTGCGCGTGCCGGAAACGCTCTTGGGACAATCGGTCAAATGCCCCAGCTGCTCGCACCGCTTCACCGCCCCCGACCAGGGTGAAGAACCAGCGCCTCCGTCGCGCCAGGCGTCCTCGAACGTCCGCACGACGCCTCGCCCCAAGACTCCGCCTCCGGAAAACGAGCATGAGGAACCGCGCCGACGAGACCGCTACTCCGACAAGCCGCGATCCCGGCGCGACCGCGACGACGATTTCGACGACGAGGACGACCGGCGCGAGCCCTCGCCGCGCGGCGTGAAAGACGCCTGGAACCGCGTGCGCATCGGCATCAACTTGGTGATGATCGGCATCTGGGTGTGGTTGGGCGGGGCGATCTTGGCCTGTTTGGGGATTGTCATAGCCGTGATATTCTTCGGTACCGCCGTGTTCTCGATGACTAAATCGTCGAGCAATTCGGCCGTTGCCTCCTCCGCATTCGCGGTGGTTATACTCGTCGCGTCCGGAGGAGCCTATTATCTTGGAGTATTGGCAGAGTTCATTCTTCGTCTGGTTGGTTACGGAATGTGCATGGGCGCTCCCCCGCTGCGAGACAGCGGCATGAAACCGCTTGCCATCACCGCTTTTTCGCTCAGCGCGGTTCAAGTACTTTTTTGGTGCGCCAACTTCTTCGTCGGCGGTGTCTCTGGATTCGCGAGTGGTTTTTACGACCGCTCGCGCGGCATACCTGCAACCTATAATGCTGCAAGCACCGGCATATCTGGTATCAGCGGCTTGTGTGCCATCGGTTCGTTTGTCGTCTTTCTGTTCTTTCTTCGTAGCGTCTGCAATAATGCGCGGGCGCGCGAATTGGCGAACAAGCCCATCGCCATGCTGATCGCCTCGGTCTGTTTTTGGGTCATCTCCGTCTTGTTGCTTATCGGCGTGTTCTGCGCGGGTATCGGCATGGTGGGATCGGCCTTCCAATCTCAATCGGCCCAAAACTTGGGCGCACAGATGGGTGCTTGGGCAATTATTTTGGGCATCCTCGTCGTCCTCGTCGGCTTGGTCTATTTCGGCCTGCAAGTTTGGTATATATTGATTCTTCAAAGTATACGCGATGCCGTCGCGTCCCAACGACGCCGCTTGTGAGCGAGTGGCAACTTGCAGAGCCGCCGCGTGAAGGACTATGACGGAGATTACGATGAGCGTGTCAGAGTCGTTGTAAAGTCGTCGAGTTCAAACGAGGCCCAACAGACTTTCGCAAGTTCATGCCCCCGACCATGCCATGTGGCATTAATTACATGAATGTTCTTCGATTGAAGATAATCGACAGCCGGAATGAAGTCTTTATCCGAGGACACGAGGATCGCCACATTGTAGGCTCCCTCCCAGCCGAGTCCGATCAAATCGGTGACAATGCGGGCATCAATGGTTTTCTCCGCAGCCCGGCCGAAGTCCGCGCCGCAGGTCGGACACGAATTCGTGGACGCTCCACAAGAACGGCAGTGAACCGGATGCGCTCGCCAATGACGCTCTGAGGTAAAGACGCGAAAGCCAGGTTGTCTATCCAGGAAGTTGTGGAGCCAATTCTTTAACGAAGCCTCGCGTCCCGCTTCGTAGCCAGCATAAACGCGGGTTTCCTGAAGCGTGAGCGAACCGAGCGCCGCGTTGGAAAGCAGATCCGCAGCCGCTTTGATTAGTTCTCCAGGCAACAATCGCCAGTCGCAGCGCGCGCTATTCGTGCGCTCGTTCCATGTGAGCTGAAAGTTCCAGTAGTCGATAAAAACTCTCGCGTTCATGAAATCGATTGGCGCAAGAATACGGGGAGCCGAAGCTCCCCGGGAAAAACATTCACGCCGGCGCGACGCCGATGTGGGACAAACATATCGTAAATATAGCCGTATCCGGCTTCCTAGTCAAGCTTTCCCGCCGTGTGATTCATTCACCACAACCTTCCGTCTTCTCCTCGTATTGTGTGCGAATGGAGAGCGATGCTTCCGCCGTGTCTTTCGGCGGAGGTAGGTCCATCCAATGTGAATCGGGTTAGTCGCCTGCAACGTGGCGTGGGGGCTATTTCTCGGAGCGCAACTCTTCTTCGACGCCCGTCACCAATTCCGCGTCTTCGCCGCGCCGCGCTTGGACGAACGCCTCGGCGGTGGCGTCGCCCTTGCAACAGAGCGCGTAGCGAACGACGGTGCGCTTTATCAGCGGGGCATCGAATCCCTTTTTGCCATACAACGCGAGGATGTCGCGGGTTCGACTCCGGATATTCCAGCGGCGCATGTTTTCGATGGCGATGTCGGCCAACTCGCCCTCGGCAATCATGGCATCCAAGCATTTGAGTACGTTGTCGTAACTCTCTTTCGGCCTTGCTCCGTGGAAATAGCCGAGCGTGCGCGCCGCGGCCAAGCGAATCAGCATGGGTTTGCGACCGTCGCGCAGCAGCGATTGCGCCAGATCCCAACCTTCGCGCGGGCGCAGATGAATGTAGCCGGCCAGGATGCCGTCGTAGGAATTGACGGAGCGTTCGTCGGCTCGATCGAGCATGTCTCTCAAGGTTCGCGCGTCGGCGTCCGTGCCGCAAGCACCCAGGAGGAGCGAGTACACGCTCAGCCGTTCGGGAGGTGTCTCGCGGGCGGCCAGCCATCGACGCAGTTTCGTCGCGTCCAAACGCTTGGCCACTCCGGCGATGTCGCTGTCGCTGGCTTTGGCGAACTCCAGAAAAGCGTCGCGCGCGATTTCCGGATCGGCATGGTCCAAATAGTGGAAAAAGAAGAGGAGATTGTTGGTCGTGTCCTTGGCGTCGAGCTTCAGAATGCGGCGCGCGTATTCGACGGCCTCGGCGTTCTTCAGTTCCACGCCGCGAAAGGGGTCGAATTCGCCGCGAAAGATGTCGCAGAAGACGAGGTAGCGCGGTGGATTCTTGGCGTCCGGAGCGGGCAGATAGCGCTTGACGGTGATAACCTTCTTATCTTTCAGTTCCGGCGCGGAACGCAACACATCGGTGATGCGTAGATCGGTCGTGCGGGTAGTGAGTTGCGCATTCTCGGCGGTGCCGATGACGATGACGCGCGCCGTGTCCAAAGCCGCCTCTTGACGGAATGTCGGCGCTTGTTGCAGCTTCGCCCCGCACAGACTGCAAGCCTGGGAATACGACAATCCCACCAACAAGATCGAGCCGCTCGCAAGCCAAAGCGCCTTCATGGGTCTCTCCTCGTCTTCCTGTTACTTCGCCGGAGTGGTGGTAGATGGCGGAGTCTGTTCCAGTTTCAGCAACTCCTCGGCATCGGCGACCATTTGGGCGTCTTTCTTTCGTATCTCGTCCACATAGGCGCGCGCCGCCGCGCTGCCTTTGGCCTTGCCATCTTGGCAATTCAGAGCGAAGCGCAAGATCGCGCGGCGGACAATGGGTATCTCATAAGACTTCGTGTTGCGCAGGCCGAGGATGCGATCGGTCGTGTCCCAGCACTGGCGCTTGCGCAGATCGTCGATGGCCAAGTCGGCGATGTCGTTCTGATCGAGCAAACAGTTCATGCCTTCCTTCAGATCTTTCCGCGGGACTAGATCCGGTCGCAGATCCCACAAAAAGCGAACGGCGCGGAGGGCGGCGTAGCGCGTCATAAACTCTTTCTTTTCGTCTTTGAGGATGTCGCGGGTGTAGTTCCAGCCTTCCTTGGGCTTGAGCATGACGTAGCCGGCCAACATGCCGTCAACGCCGCTGCCCAAGCGCTTGGCGGGATCGTCGAGCATGTCGCGCAACACCGTCGCATGTTCCGGTTTGCCGCAATGGCCGAGCAGCGAGGCGTACAACCCATAGCGAAAGGCCGGAGTCTTCTCGTGTTTCAGCCAACCCACGACACGCTCGACCGGCAAGTCCTTGGCCATGCCCTGGTAGTCCTTGTAGTCGGCGTTGGCAAACTCTTTGAAAGCGTCGTTGGATATTTCCAGATCGGGGTTATCGAGATAGTCGAAGAAATAACGCAACCGTTTGCCGATGGCCGCGTCTTTATGACCGAGCGCTCCGAGCAGATACTTGGCCATGTCGCCGTCGGGAACGACGGGGACGGTGCGATACGGATCGACTTTACCCCGGAACAAGTCGCAATAGACCAGATACCGATATTTATTATTGGCACCCAGACCGGGTATGTAGCGATCGAGGTGGACGATCTTATTTTTACCGGATAATGGGTCTTCTTTCTTGCCCGAGAACTCGTTCTTGATGACGTTGGAGACCACGAGATCGGTGGTTCCGTCGCCGTTGGCGTCTTGCTTGGCGTTGACGAGTTGTCCGTAGAGAACCAGTTTGGCTTGTCCGACTTCGCCGGTCAACGTCGGACCCTGCATGCCGCAGAAGGGACAAGTCGAGCCTTCGGAAGCCAACGGCACGAGAACGGTGAGAGCAATCACGAGGGGAAGCAGGCGTCTGAGTAGTCCGGTCATTTCTCAATCTCCTTGGCGCGATTCGGGTCGATCCGAAACGGCGGCACGCATAAGGCGGCGTTGTCGGCGATGGTACTATTATGTCGCCCCTCGCGCGTTATGAGCAAGTCAAACTCTCTGGGATTCGACATTTTTTCCGACCGACGACGAGGTATTGGCGCGTCCATAATCCCCGCGCCCATCCGCCGCTGAGCCAACACAAGAGTTCGCGCCACCACGTTCGGCGATAGCGATGGCCGACGGACTCGATCCTTAAGTCGGCTTGAGCGAACAGAGCGCGAATGGTTTTTAGCGTGAAGAAGCGCAAATGGCCGAAGTCCAGTATGCCGCGTTCGCGGTAGTCCCAGCGGCCGCGCAGCAGTCGGCGAATCACGTCGAGATTCTGCACGTTGGGAATGCTGGCGACCACGACGCCGTCCTCGGCCAACACCTCGACGGCTTCGCGCAGCACGCGCCACGGATCGACGAGATGCTCCAAGACATCGGCGAAGACGATCGCGTCGAACGAGCCGGGCGGGAACGGCAAGCCATCGCGTTCGACATCGGCCGTCACCACGCGATCGAGATGGACGCGGGCGCGCTCGGCCGCGTCGGACAACAATTCGATGCCGGTGACGGAATGTCCGCGCGCGCGCAACAGTCGTCCCAATTGCCCTTCGCCGCAGCCGATTTCCAGTACGCGCCGGCACGAAGCCGGCACCAGAGCCGCCACTTCGGGACGCGCCTGCGTGTAGTACCATGCGGAGCGCTCGACGCTCTGTGCCGCCGCGCCGGAGCAAACGGTTTGCATCGTGGTATTCATGGCGGCCTAGCGTAGCGAGTTCCTCGGATCGAGGCCAGAGCGATCGTGCTTGACCGCCGCGCGCGGCCTTCATACATCAGCCGGATGAAGCGCGCTTTCGTCCCCATCCTTCTGCTGTTGGGCGTTCTCGGTTGTTCGTCGAAGTCCGACGGGCTGCGCATCTTCGCCGCCGTCAGCACCAAGGAAGCCCTCGAAGCGATCGGCCGCGATTTCGAGACACAGACCGGCTCACCCGTTCTTTGCACCTTCGCCGCTTCTTCGACGCTGGCCCGACAGATTGAAGGCGGAGCCGACGCCGACCTGTTCCTCTCCGCCGACCAGCGCTGGGCCAACCATCTCGCCGAAGCCGGACTCGTCGCCGAATGCCGCGATCTTCTGAGCAATCGGCTCGTGGTGGTGACTCCCTCCGAACGTCCCTGGCAGCTCAAGAATCTGACCGATCTCGTGGGAGAGGACTTCCCGCGCTTGGCTCTGGCACTCGATCCGGTTCCGGCCGGACACTATGCCCGTACCGCTCTGCAAAAGGCCGAGGTATGGCCGCGCCTCGAACGGCGCGTCCGCGAAGCGGGCGATGTGCGGGCTACTTTAGCTCTGGTGGAGCGCGACGAAGCGGATGCCGGCATCGTCTACGCCACCGATGCAAAGATGAGTAAGAAAGTGCATCTGGCTCTGGAAATCCCAGAGGAACTGCACGAGCCGGTTCGTTATCCCCTGGCATTGTTGTGCCGCTCCGCCGCCTCGTCCAAAGCGCGCGCCTTCTACGACTATTTGGGCGGCGAGACAGCCGGCGCTCATTTCCGCGCGGCGGGGTTCCAGCCGGCGCGCTGATCCGGCGCGCCTGGGGTTACACTTATGGACGCGCGGTTTCTGGGCTTGGCGGGGGAGGATTGGCGAGCGATCGCATTCAGTGCCGGCGTGTCGGCGGCGGCGGTGCTTGCCAGTTTGCCTTTCGGCGTAGCTTGCGGCTGGCTCTTGGCGCGCCGTTCCTTCGCCGGCAAGGCCTTGGTGGAGACGCTGCTGAATCTGCCGCTCGTTTTGCCGCCCGTTGTCACCGGATACGGCCTCCTATTGTTATTGGGTCGGCGCGGCTGGCTGGGTGGGTATTTGTTCGACTACTTTGGCATCGAGATCGCGTTCACTTGGACGGCGGCGGCGTTGGCCGGCGCGGTCATGGGGTTCCCTCTCTTGGTGCGCGCCGTGCGCATCGCCTTTGCCGGGGTCGATCCACGTTTCGCGCAGGCGGCCCGTTCCTTGGGCGCGCGGCCTTTGGACGCCTTTTGGACGGTGAGCCTTCCTCTCGCGCGGCCGGGAGTCCTCGCCGGGGTCGTCTTGGCCTTCGCGCGCAGCCTGGGCGAGTTTGGCGCGACCCTGCTGTTCGCCGGCAGTCAACCGGGACGCCGCACCCTGGCCGTACAGTTGTACTTGCTCTACGAACAGCCCGGCGAGGAAGCCGAACGGCGACTATGGCGACTGGCGGCGGGGGCGATCGTGCTTTCTTGTGCCGCGCTCGCCGCCAGCGAATATCTCGAACGCCGAGGAGCGCGACGTGATTCGTCTTGAGTTCGATTGTTCGCTGCGCTACGCCTCCGGCTTCACACTCGATGCCGCCTTCTCGACGCGCACCTCCGTCACCGTCCTCAGCGGTCCCTCCGGCAGCGGCAAGACGACGATCCTCTCGATCCTCGCCGGGTTGCTCCGTCCCGACCGAGGCCGCATCCGCCTCGACGCTACCGTCTTATTCGACTCCGAGCGCAGAATTCATCTTCCTCCCGAAGCGCGGCGCATCGGCTACGTCTTTCAAGATTATCTCTTGTTTCCCCATATGAACGTGCGCCGCAATCTTCTCTACGGTTGGCATCGCCGTCCCGCCGACGCCCAGCCCCCCGCATTCGAGCGCGTCGTGGAAATCCTCGAATTGAGCGATCTGCTCCATCGATTTCCAGCCACCCTATCCGGCGGCCAGCGCCAGCGCGTCGCCCTCGGCCGCGCGCTACTCTGCGGGCCGCGCCTGCTCTTGCTCGATGAACCGTTGGCCTCCGTCGATGAAACGCTGCGCGAGCGCGTCCTCGGCTACATCGAGCAAGCGCAGCGCGAATGGGACATCCCCACGCTCTACGTCACCCACAACACCGGCGAGGCGGAACGCTTGGCCCGGCAGACGATCGTTTTGCAATCGGGCCGGGTCGTCGGCGTGGAACCGGCCAACGATCGCGGCGATCCAGCCCCGTAGCCGCTCCATGCGTTTCGAGACCTCTGCTGCCGAGAGTCACCTTGCCACTTTTCTTTTTCGGGTGGCAAGGTGACTTTGTGTCGCAACTTATGTTTTTATAACGAGTTACAAATCGCACACGAGTAACCTTGCCACTTTCCCTTGGGAGGGTACCCGCCTATCGAGAGGCATGATGGGGCACCTTTTTGAATCGACCAAAAGACGACTGACGAGTACCCGCGCGATTTTTTTATCTTTTTTGCGAACCTTTTTTTCAATCTGCCGTCTATCCTTTACAATGCCCCATGTCGTGTCTCCATCGCTCGGCGGCACGGCTTGCCCGCGGATGGCGTTTGGTGGTAAAATCATCACAAGCGAACCGCGAGATCGGTCGATTCTCATTGAATGCGAGACACACGGTCTCGCGGGGAGATGTCTTACCGTGAGGTAGTCGAAAAACCGTATCGTATTCCCGTATTGGCGGACTCGCCTTACCGCGATGTCCGCGTACTCTTCTTTCGATCGCCGGAGGTCTCCAATGGCCGTCAAGAATCTGGAATCCCTGGTATTGCGTGGCTCCGCCGTCCTATTGGCCGGCAAGTCTGGCAATCCGCGCCTGGGTTCCGGCTTTACGGCCCAACCCGAGACGCCGGCGATTGCCATTTCCATGCGACGCCCGTCGCACCTCGGAATGCAGGGATCAGAACCTGCCGAGCGGCCAGACCATGCGGATTATTGCCGCGTGGATGCGCCGGTCGCATTGGGGGCCGGTCGGTCCCTCCGTTGTGCGGGCGTCCTCAGTCGCAGTTGTTCGCATCGAACCGGCGGCACGGACACGACAAACAGGGTCGAGACATTCCCGACCCGCGTTGTCGTCCAACGCTTCCGGATAGGTCTCGCTTGGTGCAAACCGAGCGGTGCGATGCGTTCGGCTTCGGCCTGAGGACTCGGCGTCCGCTCGTCGGTGCCACCCAAACTGTTCTTCGCAATCGAACCTCGGACACGCTTCCGGTTCGCGCCAAATCGTTCGCGGTTTCGCGCCTTCTCGCAAGCGCTCAAACGTCGCGGCAGATCCTCGCGCCGTTCGTTCGTCCGTTGGGGGTATCGGGAAATTCGCGCATGGATCGAGAAGGGTATCTCGCATGAACTGGATCGAGATCAAGAGCCTGGTGGAAAGGGCGCAGGTCGGCGACCGCGCCGCCTACGGCGAACTGGTCGAGCGCTTCCAGCCTACGGTTTACGCCGTGGCCATGACTCGACTGCGCAATCCGACCGAGGCGCAGGAGCTGACGCAGGAAGTGTTCTTACACGGCATGATGAAGCTGCCGCAGCTGCGCGACGCGCAGTGCTTCCCCGGCTGGCTGCGCCAGATCACGGTGCGCATGGCCATCAATCGTTTGACGCGCCGCGGCCCGGTGCAAAAGGCCGAGCCGGAAATGTTGGAAAACGCCGAGGCGGCCGGCGTCGGCCCGTTGGAGGCGTTGGTCAAGGCCGAGCAAGCCGCCGAGCTGTATCGCGGCCTCGATCGCCTCAAGCCGATCGACCGCGCCACCTTGATGGCGTTCTACATTCGCGGTCGTTCGCTGAAGCAGATGAGCCGCGAGTTTGAAACGCCCATCGGCACCATCAAACGCCGCCTTCACATCGCGCGCCTTCGTCTGCGAAAGGCAATGGAGCGCGGCACCAAGTTCAAATCGCGCCGCCGCGAACCGGCGTGCGTGTAACAACCTCACCAGCCCGCAGCGCAAGCAAGGGCGGCTTCGCCGGCGCTGCGGGCCGTTCTTTACTCCCTCTCGAATCACGATTGATCCAGCGATCCGTCACGGCGAACCGTGCGTACGCGGACTCCGCTACCCGGTGGAGACGCTCCTCGAGTTGCTCAGTTCGGGCATGAGCTTCGACGAAATCCGGGCCGACTACGAAGACCTGGAGCGAGATGACCTCTTGGCGCTGCTGGCATACTCCGCTCGGCTTGCTCGAACTCGTCGCCTGCATCCGGTGGCACCATGAACTTCGCGGATGTACTGTTCGATCCAGCGCAGATAGCACTGTTCGGTGCGATAAGCGTAATGCTTGACACGGAGAGCTTGACGGACCTGTTCGAGCAGCTTCATGGAAACTCCTCCTGCTGGTGTTTGTCGGCCGCATTCCGGCCGAGAAAATCGCCGGAACATCCGAGTAAAATAGAACTTACGCCGCTAATCTCTCTCCGTTCCGAGTTGTGTTATCCAGCTGAAAGCTCTACTTATCGTGCTATACACTTGTCAGCTGCCTTTGTCCGTTCGTTTATATGTGTACAAATTTGTACTAAGGAAGCGGCGAACGGTCAAGAAAAAAAAGGCGACAACGGACGAGAAATCGGCGCGGCGATCCATAACTAGCTATTGCACAGAAAGTTATGTCTGCCCATTTTGGGACGAAAAAAATACACGCCCCGTGAATAATTCAGCGACTTTTTGCTTGACAACCGCTCCAACTTCGA
>JAJXWW010000128.1 GCA_021781415.1 Planctomycetota bacterium | reverse complement strand
CAACGCGAACCGTCGCCGTCGATGCTTCCACCACGGACGTTGCCGCGCCGACCACGCGAGAAAGCTAGGAACATGACCGATCGCCCGCAGTCGTTGGAACGAGGTCGCACGCCCGGTGTCCGCCGCTTGTGGGTCTATCAGCGCGAGCGGTTTCCACTTCTCGGTCACGGTCCCCTCATCGCCGCCTTCAGCTTTTCCGCCCTCAGCTTCTCGATGCTTCTGCGCGGCCAGATACACCTGCCGGCCGCGCTGCCGGTGCTGGTCTCCTTCGCCACAGCCTTGCTCTTTTTCCTACAACTGCGCATCGCCGATGAGTTCAAGGATTTCGAGGAGGACAGCCGTTATCGGCCGTATCGTCCGGTGCCGCGCGGGTTGGTTACGCTGCGCGAGTTGGGGATTTTGGGCCTGTGCGCGGCGATCGCACAATTGGGATTGGCCATGTGGCTGCGTGTGGAAATGGTCGCGCTGCTCGCCGTTGCGTGGGCATACCTCGTCTTGATGAGTAAGGAATTCTTTATCCCCGCATGGCTGAAGGCTCACCCCATCCCCTACATGATCTCGCACATGGTTATCATCCCTCTGGTGGATCTCTATGCCACGGCCTGCGATTGGTTGGTAGCGGGAGAAGGTCCGCCGCGCGGATTGATCTGGTTCCTGGTGGTTAGCTACTTCAACGGTCTGGTTATCGAGATCGGTCGAAAGGTTCGCGGTCCCAAAGAGGAGGAGGAAGGGGTCAACACCTACAGCGCACTGTGGGGCCGACGCAACGCCGTGCTGGCTTGGCTCGCCTCGCTGTTCACAACGGCCGGTTTCGCATTCGTGGCGGCAGGGCAGATCGACTTCCTCTTACCCGTATCGGTGTTGCTCGCCCTTCTGCTGCTCTCCGCGGGTATTTGCGCTGCCTCGTTCCTCGTTCGACCCGAAGCCAAACGAGCGAAACGGATCGAGACGCTTTCGGGATTGTGGACCATCCTGATGTATCTGAGTCTGGGCGGCGTACCGCTCTTGGCGCGCGTCTGGCTCGGCGGTGGAGAGTGACGCATGGGCTTGGTTATCCACGCGAATGAGGCGGAAGTTCACCATCCACTCGGAGGCAAGGCGCGGGCACTGGCCGCATTGCGTCGAGCCGACTTCTCCATCCCCGAATGGATGGCGCTGTCCCCCGAAGCCTTTGCCGTCAGCCTGACACCCCAACAGCGTGAGGCGCTCCAAGCCGCCCAAGACGGCGAAGCGATTCGTATTCTCGTCGAACGGATTCAAATAAGCCACGAGGTAGGTCGGGAATTGCGCGTTGCTCTCTCGACGCTTTGTCCCAACGGTGAACTGGTGGCCGTGCGTTCCTCGGCCTCGGATGAGGACGGCGCGCAACACTCGTTCGCCGGGCAGCTCGACAGCTTTTTGTTTGTCTCCGCGGAGCAGGTTGCCGACCGAGTGCAAGGAGTCTGGCGCTCAGCGTTCAGCGAACGGATTGTGGCTTATCGCCGAGAGCATGGCCTCGATCCGTTGCCTCGCGCGCCTGCCGTCCTGATTCAGCGCACGATTAGCCCGGAGGCGGCCGGCGTGGCTTTCGGTGCCGATCCCGTGTCCGGTCGTCGCGGGGTGGCCGTTGTCTCCGCAGTCTACGGATTGGGCACTTCCCTGGTATCGGGAGAGGCCGACGCCGACACCTACCACGTCGATCGAGGCGGAGCGATTCTAAGGCGGGCCATCGCCGACAAAGGAAGCGCCCATCGTCCCGCGCCGGGTAGTGCCGAGGGCTTTCGGGTCGAACCGATCTCGGCCGACCTCGCCCGCAAGCCCGCCCTGACGGACGAGCAGGTTCGAGAGGTGGCGAGTCTGGTCCGTCGAGCCGGCAAACACTTCGGCAGGCCGCAAGACATCGAATGGGCCATCGAAGGAGGACGGCTTTATCTGCTGCAATCGCGCCCTATCACCTCGTTGGCCTCCCTGGTCGATCCCGACGGCATCCTCAACATTTGGGACAACAGCAACATTGCCGAGAGCTACAACGGCGTGACGACGCCCTTGACTTTCTCGTTCGCACGCCGCGCCTACGAGGAGGTGTACCGTCAATTCTGTCGCATCTTGCGCGTCCCCTCCGCAGCCATTGAGGAGAGCGACGAAGTATTCCGACACATGCTCGGGCTGGTCCACGGCCGCATCTACTACAACCTTCTCAACTGGTATCGACTCCTCGCGCTGCTTCCGGGATTCACGGTCAACCGCCGATTCATGGAGCAGATGATGGGCGTCAAGGAAGAGCTTCCCGAGTCTCTCGCGGACGAACTGGGCCACGCCGGTTTGGGGGCGCGGCTCAAGGACGGATTCCGTCTCGTCCTCAGTCTCGGTGCCTTGGTTCGCCATCATCTGACGCTGCCGCGTGAGATCCGGCGCTTCTACGAACGGCTCAACCGCGCGCTCGGCCCATCGCGTCCCGATCTGACTCCGCTGCGGGCCGACGAATTGTATGCGTGCTACCGCGATCTCGAACGGCAACTCTTGACCCGCTGGGATGCGCCGCTCATCAACGACTTTTTGGCGATGATCTTTCACGGCCTCTTGCGCAAGCTGGCTCGTAAATGGTGCGACGACCGCGCGGACACGCTCTCGAACGATCTCATCTGTGCCGAGGGAGGGATCATCAGCGCCGAACCGGCGCAGCGCGTGCGCGACATGGCCGCCGTGGCCGCCGTTCACCCGCGGTTGGCGGAAGCGCTGAGCGCCGGCACTCCGCACGAAATCGACCGGGCACTCGACGAGGTTCCCGATTTCAAAGCCCGTTACCACGCCTATCTCGCCAAGTTCGGCGATCGCTGCCTGGAGGAACTGAAGCTGGAAAGCGCCACGCTGCACGACGACCCGCTGCTCCTGCTGCGGTCGGTGGGGCAATTGGCCGGACGCGCGCGCGGGGGGAACACCGCCTCCGACGGACGTTCAATGGAATCCGACATTCGACGACGGGCCGAGGAGCGCGTGCGGCGCGCGCTGCTATTTCGTCCGCTGCGCCGCGTCGTCTTTCCGTGGGTACTCAAGCACGCCCGCGCTCGAGTGCGCGACCGCGAGAATCTGCGTTTCGAGCGCACCCGCCTCTTCGGCCGAGTGCGCTCGCTGTTCGTCGAGATGGGGCGCAAGTTGGCCGAGGCGGACGCGCTGGAGCATCCGCGCGATGTCTTCTACCTGGAAGTCGAGGAAGTGCTGGGCTATGTGGACGGAACCGCGACTTGCACGAACTTGCGCGGCTTGGTCGCCCTTCGCAAGGAAGAGTTCGAGCGCTATGCGCGCGAGCAGCCTCCCGCCGATCGCTTCGAGACGCGCGGCGTGGTGTATCGGGGCAATACATTTCGTGACGCGAGACCGCCGGAGCGTGCCGAAGCAAAGGATGGGAACGAACGGCGCGGTCTGGGATGCTGTCCGGGCGTGGTTCGCGGCCCGGCGCGCGTGGTAACGGACCCGCGCCACGCAACCGTGCGGATGGGCGAGGTGCTGGTGGCCGAACGTACCGATCCCGGCTGGATCATGCTGTTTCCTTGCGCGGCCGGATTGCTCGTCGAACGGGGCAGTCTGCTGTCGCACTCGGCCATCGTCGCCCGTGAGATGGGCATTCCCGCCATCGTCTCCGTGGAGGGCGTCACGCGCTGGCTCCAAGACGGCGACTGGGTGGAACTGAACGGCGGCACCGGGGTCGTGGTGAAAATACAACCCCAACAATCGGGAGCGAGCGATGGGCAGTGAGATTAGCGCGCGCGCCGCGTTTTCGGACATCCGCTACGCTCAGTGTTGGGAAGACGCCGACATCCTTCTCGAAGCGCTCGCCATCCGACCGGACCACGTTTGCCTGTCCATCGCCTCCTCCGGTGACAACGCCTTGGCACTACTGGGCAAAAACCCCCGCCGTGTCATCGCCCTGGATTTGAGTCCCGCGCAGTTGGCCTGCGTCGAGCTGCGCGTAGCCGCCTATCGGGAGTTGCAACACGGCGAACTGCTGGAATTGATCGGTTCCGTGCCGAGCGATCGTCGCCGCGCGTTGTATCAGCGCTGCCGTCCTCGTCTCTCCGCATCCGTCGCCGCTTTCTGGGACGGCCGAGCGAAAGAGATCGACGCGGGGATTGGCGCGGCCGGCAAGTTCGAGCGCTATTTTTCCTTGTTCCGACGCCGCATCCTTCCTTGGGTACACGGACATCGAAAGGTCGAGGAACTGCTGCGCGGCGGCACGGAAGAGGAGCGACGGCGGTTTTATGCCCGCCACTGGGACACTTGGCGCTGGCGGCTCATGTTTCGGTGCTTTTTCTCTCGCGCCGTCATGGGCCGCATGGGCCGCGATCCGGCCTTCTTCGATTACGTCGAGGGCCGTGTGGCCGACCGCATTCTCGAGCGCGCGCGACACGCCCTGACCGCGCTCGATCCGTCCGCCAATCCCTATTTGCAGTGGATTCTCCTCGGACGACACGCGACCGCACTCCCCTACGCGCTGCGGCCAGAGAACTTTGAAGCGATCCGCGATAATCTCGACCGTCTGGAATGGCATTGCCAGTCGATCGAAGATTACCTCGATGCGCACCCGGACTTGGCCGTGGATTGCTACAACCTCAGCGATATTTTCGAGTATATGTCCGAAAACAATTACCGCGCGCTGCTTGAAAAGCTGGCGGCGCGAGGTCGAGTCGGCGGTCGATTGGCCTATTGGAACATGCTGGCCCCTCGCACTCGACCCGAATCCATGGCCGGCCGGCTACGCCCGCTGACGGACCTGTCGAATCGTTTGCACCACGAGGACAAGGCATTTTTTTATAGTCGATTCGTAGTCGAAGAGATGATTGCGTGACGAACATCGAGCAACCCCGCCGCTTGTGTACGACGGTGCATCTTTTACTTGCGTGGATTTCGGAGCGACGGCCAAGGGTGGGGGCGGCTGCTACAATAATCTGTGTGGCTGCTCCCCCTCCTCATTCATCGATCCGCAGGTAGCGGCGCGTCATGGCGAACGAATGGCATTACACGCTTAACGGCCAACCCGCCGCCGTCCCCGTAGGTGCCGCTCAGCTCAAACAGTTGGCGGCCTCGGGTCAACTGAAGCCGAGCGATCTCGTCTGGCAGGACGGCATGTTGGAGTGGGCACCCGCCTCTTCCGTCAAGGGACTGTTTCCGACTAACAAAAGTACGGGAGACTCCGTTATCGTCCCCCCCACGTCCGGAGCGAAAGGCGCTCTGGGACGCAAGACGACTCCACCGCCCTCTCAGCGAGATTGGAGGGATCTGCATCCTCTGGTCGTCGTGCTTTTGACTTTGGCCAGCGGCGGACTGTTCGGCTTTTTTTACTCCTACAAGATATGCGGCAGCTACGCGGCCAAGGCGGTCAATCGCAGGCTCGACGGAGCCGGGCGCGCGCTCGGGCGCGCGCGGCATCCCTTCGCCGTAATGTTGCTGTCGTATCTGACGGTGGGAATCTACTTCGTCTATTGGCTGGCTCGCGCCCTCCACGAGTGCAACGAGTATCTCGGACGCAAGGATGCTTCCGCGCGCAGCGAGCTAAGCCTGATGCTGATCTTTCCGCCGTATGCGCTCTATGTGGCGGTGTTCGTGTTGCCGGATACCATTCGACGCGCGCAAGTTCTCGCGGGGATGCCGGAGACGGCGAGCGTGCGGCATCCGATTCTCTTTCTGAATCCGTGCCTCTTGCTCGGGATACCGTTGTTGGTCGCCATCCATCAAGAAGCCCTCAATCAGATCTGGCTGAACGCACCATGATTGTTCGCATCCAACGCCAGTCGATTCTGTCGCGCTCCGAACGTCTGCTGCGCCTTCAGGGCGTGGCGCTGATCGCACTCGGCGTGATAACCCTGTCGATCTGGAATCCGGTGACGCAGCCGGGACCGAAAGTGTGTCTGCTGCGCTATGCGGCCGGTCTGCCGTGTCCACTGTGCGGCATGACGCGAGGTGTCTCTCTCGGCCTGCGAGGCCGTCCGCGGGAGGCGCTTTTGTACAATCCGTTGGCCGTGCCCGTTCTGGTTTTGGCACTCGCCATGGCCGTGGTCTGGGGCGTCGAATTCGTGGGAGGACGCCGTCTCGACCTCATCGCGCCTCCTTGGCTCCGCCGCGCTTGGTCTCATGCCATGCTCCTGCTTGTTTTGGCGAATTGGGTCTTTATGATCGCGTATCGGCGCGAGGATCTGTTCGAGTCGACGTGGATCGGACAGTTGTGGACGGCCTTCGCCGGCGGTTCTTGAAGCCAAACGCCGACGCCAGATTGCCCCGGCGCAAGTCGTGGTGCCTCTCGCCCTCATTTTCGTTATTTTCGATCAATCCCGCACTTCCCTCCGAACGATAATAAACAGGTAAACCTCCCACCCCGTTTGCCCTTTTGAGGTACCGTCCATGAGCCGCTTTACCTGTCTTGCCTGCGTTCTGCTGCTTGCGTCGTCCATGTCCCATGGCGAAGAGCCGCTGTTGACCTCGCCCGGTATTCCCGACTGGCAGAAGGGGCAACAGGCAATGCTCGACGGGGAGACGGAGAAAGCCATTTCGCTCTTTCGACAAAGTCTCAAACAAGATCCCGATCTCGTTTGCAATCGTTTGAGTCTGGCGGCGGCGTATTTGGCCGAAGGAGAAGAGGAACAGGCATTGGAACAGCTGGGAGTCTACGTCGAGGCCAAGCCGGATCACTTCATGGTGCGCGGCCAATACGCGGAGTTGCTGTGGCGATTGGATCGACTCGAAACGGCCCGGGAGCAGTTCGAGCGCTTCGATGCCGATCTTCAAGATTGCGAAGCGCCGACGCAAAAACAACTGGTGCAGTGTCACAGTCGTCTGATGGACATAGCCGCCCGCACCGAAGACGACTACGGACGGCATCTGCATCGCGGCATCGCCCTTTATTGGCTGGCTCGACAGCGCGCCGAACTAACCGGCGCGGACCACGACGAATTGCCCTGCGAAGGGTTGTACTGTCAGTCGGCCAGCGAGTTGGTGCAAGCGCGGCGCGCTCGTCCGGAAGAAGCGCGGCCGAGTTGGTACTTGCACGAAGTCTGGTCGCAGCTGGGACAACGCCAGCCGGCGACCCGCTGGCTCCGCATCGCCGCCGAATACGCGCCCCTGAGCTATCTCACCCCCGCCGAACAGCGCCGCCTGCACTTCGCCCGCCGCCAGCAGATCGAAACCGCCCTGCGCAAATAGCGCCAACGTCCCCCTCGCCTCGCGGGTTCTCCATATAGAGGCCGCAGTCGGTTGACAGGAAGCGCCGTCGACTGATAGCTTCAAAGAGGAAGACAACCCGCAACGACAAGGTTTTCGAGGTGTTGGCGATGGCTGCGCGATTTCGAGTTCTCGATGGGGTGGTTCCGTTGGTCGTGAGCGCGACGCTGGCAATCGTGGCCGGCGGCGCGCGGGCGCAATCGTTGGAAGAAGGTTGGAGCCAACTCGATCGGCCATCCTCGACCGCGCACGGGCGCTTCCTCAACATGCTCAAGGGCGAGAAGTACAACTCCGACGATAAAGATCAGGCTCGCGCCGTCGATCTAGTGGCCAAACGGCACGCCTACGGCGTCTATCTCAACCACGAAAAGATGATGCAACCGGGCGAGATCGAAAAGGCCATGAAGGAGTTCGACGGTTACATTCAGTCGATCGTCAATGCGAGGGAACGCGAGGCATTGCAGCCGTTGAGCGATGCCTTCCGCGACAAAGTGCGTCTCCATGCCCGCGAAGTGATCGAGTATAAATCGGCTCGTCCCGTCCACAAGATCCACAACGCGCGTCTCTTGGCCAAGGTGGCGGTCCTGGGTCAGCCCGAACTGGCCGACACGTTGATTGCCGTGGTGAAAGAGCCCAGCCAGAACGACGGCGTGCGCTACTACTCGTTTCGCGCCCTGGCTACGCTGTTGTCTCAAGTTCAAGCGGGTACGTCGAATCCTCTGCTAAATAAGGAGCAACTGGCCAAGTGCGCCGAGATGCTCGTGGATTTCTTGGAACAGAGGAAAGGTCCCCCCAAGACCGCGCCGATCGAAGAGATCAACGGCTTCCGCATCCTTCGCCGGGAAGCGATCCGCGCGTTGGCCCAGATTCACACGCCGGCGATCAACGACAAAGTGCGTCCGGCCCTGGTGTTGGCGCGCTTCGCCGGCGACGACGAGCGCATTCAACCCGCGCCGCGCATCGACGAGCGCGTCGAAGCCTCCATCGGCTTGGCGCGGATGCGCGCGAACAAGGACAAGCTCTATCGTCCGGATTATGCCGCCGGGCAGATCGCCAAGTGTCTGGGAGCGTTCGGGCAGATGGCCAATAAAGAACGCGCCAGCAAAGAGGTGGCGGCAACTCGTCCGTGGAGGATCGAGGCGACGCTGTTGAAAGAATCGTTGGAGACTCTGAAGGCCGAGAGCGGCAGCGATAAGTACGTCGCCCAGGTTGTGGATCGCGCCGGCCAACTGCTTACCGATGTCGTCAATGGCCGAGACTTCTCCAAAGATCTCACCTGGTGGACCGCCCCGGAGAACGAGCCAACGAGCAAGGAATTGTTCCAAGGCTCGGCCGATAGCACGGTCAAACCGGCGGAACGCGGCGTCGAGGAATCGGGCAAATAACCGCCTCGAAACTCTCCCAGCACCTCAAGCGAATCGCTTTGTCGCGCCACCCTGGCCTAGCCGTCGGATTCACGACGCCGCGGCCAGGGTCTTTTCGCGCGTCCCTTTCGTAAAATAAGTCGATTCGTACAACATCGTGCGTCGAACGATGGCGGCGCGGATGCGCCTTGCCCCAAGGAGCGAACGATGCCCGAAATGGTGATTCAGCTGCGGCGCGATCCAACGACTGGGAAGCAGAATATCGTCGTCAAGCTGCGTTCCGACGAAGACGCGCTGCCGCACGAACACGAGCGGATGCACCGCGCGCTAGTGGACAAACTGATCGAAGGCGGCATTCTGAAGGCCGGCGAAGCGGGCAACCTCCTCGTCGAGCGCGAAGAGGGCGAAGCGGTTGCGGAAGCGGATCGCGCCGCGCCGGAACCGAGCCGTGGGGCGCGACGGCAAGGCGAGGGTTCGCCATGATCGTACGCTTTAGCAGTCTCGATACTCTATTTCTGGCGCTGACCTCTGGGGCCGTGCCCGCCGAAGTCGCGCGGAAACCCGTAAGCGCTGGGTTTGGCGACGACAAGAGCGTCTGGGTCGAGACGACCGCCAAACTTCCCGCCTCCACGCAGAGCGAGTTGAAACGCCTGGGCGCGGTCGCGAGTAAGACGTGCGCCATCGCCTTGGACGTGAGCGCGGCCAATTGGCTGCAACTGTTGCCTCTCGTCCGCGACGAAGCGCCGCTCGATTCGTGGGAGAAGACGACCGTTCTATTCGATGTGTTCGGCGGCGAGGAACTGGCTCGTTTGGCTTTGGAGATGCTCCGACTCGGCAACGATCGGCAGAGCTATCGCTGGCTGGAGGCGACGGGTAATACGAACGACGCGAACGGCCGCGCACTGCTGCGCGCGGTCGGCCCGCCCTATTATTCGCTGTTGCGGGCCATCGACGGAATTGGCGGGAACAGCGCGCCTCATGCCTTCGTCGAACGCGCCCCCGGCGTCTGGGTGGAAGCGGGCTATCGTCATCCGTTGGAGGCGCACATCAAGCCTCCGAAGGGCAAACTGCTCTTGCTCCAAACGCCGCGGCAATGGACGACGTTGCCCGAAGAACCCTTCCACGACATTTACGAAATGGTTGAGTTTCAGATACCGGCAACTCCTACCATCTGGAACGAATCGCCCCTGCCCCATCGGATGACAGTCGCGCCGCGCTTGCGGCAAGCCGGTCCTGCCGACGGAGCCGAACTCTGGGTTCTGCGAAGCGAGGCATTCGACGAGTTGAATCGTTTCGTGCAAAACACCGAGGCTCAACTACTGGAGCGTCTCTCTTTCGCGGTCGGCGACAAGGACGGTCGATCGGTCGTGGTGTTGCGAGCGAGAAAGACGAAACAACCGCTGCCGATCCTCGTCTTGCCGTCGGAAGCGTATAAAAGTTGTCTCAAACTTCCCAATTTGTATTTGCCCGCCGGGTATATCTTGCATCCTCCACTGCGCCGCGACGCGGTTCGCAAGTTGTTGGCCGAGGACGCCGAGAGGCTGACTTGGCTGGTTCGCGGTGAAGACGGTCGATTTGCCGTCGAAAGTTTGCCGGACAATGTGTTTCGTCCCCTCAGCGATTGGGTCGATTACATTCTCGACGGCGATAGCGACAAGCTGCAAGCCTGGGTTCAGGCGAGCCAATTCGATTTCGAGCCGTTCGTCTGCGACGACGAGCAGCCGAGCAAACCGTCGAAACCTCCCGCTGTGGAGAAGAAGCGCGGAGCCAAGAATGTCGCCGCCGCTTCGAGGAAGCCGAGCAAGGACGATGGAGCGACGGCGTTTGCCTCCCCATCGATCGCGTCGGCGGACGACGCGGGACTGGGGACACTCCCTGCGTTGGCACAGTGCGAACCGAGCGAGATCGAAAGAGCGTTAGATGCGGTGGAGCAAGAGTTCCTGTCGTTGCCCAATGGCTTGGAGGACGAGTCGCGGCGAGCGCTTTGGCCGCGCTTGGCCGATCTCAACGCGGCATTGAATCGAACCGAAGAAGCCGCCCTGTGCTGGCTTCATGCGTTGTGGGCCGAGAACGCGGAGGAGCAATGGACGGCGGCTTGGTTCCGCGCCGAAACCCGCGCTGCCACGGCACACTCCATCCAAGCCGAGCGCTCGTGGCTCCAAGACCGAGAGCCGACCGGCGAAGCTCTCGACCGCCTGCTCTCGCTTTCCGAGCCGACAACGGCCGATGTCCGCGCGTTGGCGGCTTACCTCTGTTGGACGGAACGGAGTTCCTCGCCGCCTCCGTCGCTCCTGTCGCGCTTGCCGGCAATCCAACTCTTCTTGGAGAAACACGAACACCTGTTGCCGGCGCGGGCCGTATGGCTGGCCTGGTATCACCTCGTCCGAATCGCCGACGAAGACGTACTCGCCCTGGCCCGCGCGCGGGATCGGTTGCTCGAACGATTGTTCCAATTCGGAGTGCGCCCGGAGCAGGATGTACCGAGCTTCTTGCGCTTTGCGGGGCATCCATCCGGTCAACAGTTCCGGGTGATCCGCGAATGGATGAAGCGGCTGCCGGACATCGTCCATCGTTGGATAGAGGACAATAAAGATATACTCGACCGTAAAACGCCAACGTCGGCCTATGCCGATCTGTTCGTCGCCTTCGGTCTGGCGCGGATTGGAGAAAGAGGGGAGGCCGAGCAATTGCTCGAGCGCGCGGGCCGCAAGTTACAACGCGCGGACGCAGTTCATTCCTTGCTGTTTCGGGCGTATTCGATTCGCATCGAGCGCGCGCTCGAAGGCAAGCCGCACTCCGGCCCGTTGCCGGAATCGCTCTTGGCGGATCTCGACGGCATGGATTCGTTGAGTCGCTATGTCATCGAAAGGCTCCGGCACAATTCGCGGATTCTGGAACCGGATCGTCAAGTCGATCCGTATCGCTATTGGGTCGGGCGCGGAGGCCCTCTGGAACGCGCGCTCACGGAACTGTTCGACCTCTCGGATCGCGTGGAGATTCAAACCCGCATTCGAGCGCTCTTGGATACCCATTCCAAGGGACGAGCGAGCAAAAGAGACCTCGCGGCAGTCCTCCGTGCGAGTCTCGAGTTAGCTCCCCAACTCGGCGAAGCGTTCGCGCTGGAGATACTCGACTGCGCGCTCCCTGCATTCAACGAGTTGCCGAGTCCCTCCGACGCAGCCGATTTAGCCGAGAGAGCCAAGTATTTGGAGAAGGCGTTGTTCGCGGCGGCACATTTTGGCAGCACCGAATTCGTGCGCCCTTTCGTGGCGCTCTTCTCTCGGATGCTGCAATCTTTCGGCGAGGCGCAGACGATCGAGTCGGTGTCGGCGTTGGCCGAGCAGTCGTTTCGCAGTCTGCGCAAAGTGGGCATGCGCGACGAGATTGATGCGTTGCTTCGGGATATGGCCGATCGCATCCTCAAGGGGCGAGACATCCACGCCATGTTGCGCGCGTTGGGAAGCGAGAGCGACGCCGCCGGTTCGCTGATTGCGTTGTTGCATGTGGCCGGCGCTTGGTACTTCTTTGGCCGCGAGAGTTTGGCCGAGCCGGTCGTCCTGGCGGCGCGAGCGGTTCTCTTCGGCGAGGAACTCCCGCGATCAAAACAGCGGCGCGATCTGGCGTGCGCTTACGCGCGCACCTTGGGTCTGGCGTCTCCCGCCATCGCCCTGCCTCGCCTGGAGGAAATGTTTCTCCAGCTAAAAGGCTACCGCGACACCTTCACGACGAGCAATCATTTTAGCGTGGTACAGATGGATTTGATCGAGGCCACGGTGTTGGCGTCGGTCAACGATGATTTCACGCAAGGGGCCGAGGTGCGCCGCTGGCTGGACGAAGACGAATATCTGTTGCGCCAACGCATTCATGGCGACGTTCGCCATTTGCTGGCAAAGGCGTGACGAGCAAGAGCGCTTGCGTGCCTGGAATGGTGGATCGAGCCGAATACCCCGTTTTCTCAGGAGAGATTCCAATGCCTCCGCTCGAGCAAGCCCGACGCTCAAGGCGCATTCCTCCGACCTTGAAATGGTTGCTCACCGCGTTTGTCGCCGTGCAAATCGTTTTCTACTGGTCGGCTTATGGTCCGACCAATTTCCTGTACTTTTGCGATGTCGCCCTGTTCTTGACGCTGTTTTCGGTCGTTACCGAAATTCCTCTACCCGCCAGCATGGCCGCCGTCGGTATCTTGCTGCCGCAGTTTCTCTGGGTGGCCGACTTCGCGGGTGGATTGTTCGGCTATCCGATCGTGGGAATGACCGATTATATGTTCGATAGCGATCAACCTCTGTATGCGCGCGGCATCTCCTTGTTCCACGGGTGGCTGCCGTTTCTGCTGTTGTTCGTCGTGTATCGTCTCGGTTACGATCGCCGAGCGTTGGCGGCCTGGACCATCGTGGCTTGGGGGCTGATGCTCGTTGCCTACTTCTTCTTGCCCGCTCCCCCCGCGCCGCCAGACCGGCCGAATTTGCCTGTGAACGTCAACTATGTCTTTGGAACCAGCGACAAACAGCCGCAAGATGCGATGTCGCCCTTGGCTTGGCTCGGTCTGATGATGGCGGGCTTGCCCCTCCTGTTTTTCATTCCCACGCATTTTCTGCTCCAACGGTCGATGCGTCCGTCCGACGCACCCGCGTCCCTTCCACCAGAAGAGATGGTTCTCGATCCGGTAAACTAGGAGACTATCCGCGAAGCCCCTCTCGCCCCTGTACTCGGGGGAGAGGGGCTTTCGGGACAGACTCTAAGCATCGACGTTCGTGGCGGATTGCCCCGAATTGGCAATTCTCATCCCAACCTGGAACACGATAAAGGACTCGTAGCCATATGGCCGTTCGCACTCCCGCCTCCAACGACATCACCGCCGATTCCCGAGAAGATTGGACGCTCGAAGAGCTACAAGAAGAGGCTGAAGTTTTGCGGAAGCGGATCGATCGCTTTCGCTTGTCGTTGGGTCGATTCTTCGTTCACAAACAAGAGTTGATCGATCTGATGGTGGTGGCCGCCGTCGCGCAGGAGCCATTGCTCCTCGTCGGCCCTCCCGGCACGGCCAAGTCCGATCTCGTTCTCAAGTTCAAGGACGCGCTGGGCCTGCGCGAGGACGATTATTTCGAGTACATGCTGACACGGTTCACCGAGCCG
Organism: Planctomycetota bacterium; assembly: GCA_021781415.1. Lineage (GTDB taxonomy): Bacteria > Planctomycetota > Planctomycetia > Gemmatales > Gemmataceae > JAJPHU01. The sequence continues at coordinate 67,897 of JAJXWW010000128.1, read as the reverse complement.
TCGGAAATCATCGGTCCCATCGACATCGGCCAGCTCCGCGAAGGACGTTACATCCGCCGAGAACAAGGCAAACTACCGACCGCGCGCGTCGCCTTTCTCGATGAGATTTTCAAATCGAACTCGGCGATTCTCAACATCCTGTTAACCATCATCAACGAGCGCAAGTTCTATCAAGACGGCGTGCCGCAGCCGGTGCGCCTGCGCGTACTATTCGCCGCCGCCAACGAAATCCCCGAACAAAACGAGCTTGCCGCACTCAAAGATCGCTTTTGTCTTAAAGCCGAAAGCCAATCGGTGCAAGAACAACACTTCGCCGAACTGATCGACGCTGGTATCGAAGGAGAAGTCCGCAAGGTATTGCATCAAAAACCGTGGGCCGAGGGGCACTGTTCGCTCGAAGATTTGCTCAAAGCCAATCGCTATTTGACGCACTTGTTCGCGCGCAAGCACCGCGATGGTCGCGGCCAAGAGCAGAGCGACCGCGAGGTGTTTTTTCCGACCGAGGTGTTCGACGAGTTTCGCCGTCTGGTCAAGACGCTGACCGGCGAAGACAAGGTGTTTATCAGCGATCGCAAGCTGGTGAAACTGTACAAGCTATTCCGCGTCCGCGCTTGGCTGTTTCACGGCGGAACCGTGACGCGAGACGACCTTCGCTTGCTGGCATATCTTGGCGAGAGTCCACGGGAGATCGACTTGCTGCGTCATAAAGTACCGCTGTTGCTGGGGCTGGCATAGGCGGCGTTCATCCGGGAGTCTACCCATGCCGTTGCCGTTCGACGCCACGTTGAAAGACCTCGTTGCATCGCATGCCGAAGATTGGTTGGCGATGATGGACGAGACGACCGGCGGGCCGGTGCGAGTCTTGACGCCGGACTTGTCCACCGTCACCGCCTTTACCGACATCGTTTTGCATCTGGGCGACTCGCTGCGTCATTTGGATTTCCAGAGCGGACCCGATTCGGCTCTGCCTCGTCGCATTTTGCTGTATAATGCTTTACTGCACGACGCCTACGATGTGCCGGTCCATAGCGTGGTGATTCTGTTGCGTCCGCGTGCGAATCGTGGCGATCTGACGGGAAAGGTGAGCTATGCCCCCCGTCCGGATCGTGGAAAGATGGAGTTTGGTTTCGAGGTGCTTCCCGTGTGGGAAGTGCCGGTCGAGCATTTGTTGTCGAGCGGATTGGGAACCTTGCCGTTGGCAGTGTTGGGTCGGATGCCGGTGGGTCAGACGTTGGACGAAGCGTTGCCTGGGGTAATCGACCGTCTGGTTCGGCGAATAGAGACGGAAGCGTCGGCGGAGGAAGGGCCGATTTTGTTGACGGCGTCGTATGTATTGATGGGGTTGCGATTGAGCCGCGAACGGGCGGTGGAGCTATTTCAAGGAGTGCGAAAGATGCGTGATTCGACGACCTATCAAGCGATTTTGGACGAAGGACGCGTCGAAGGCGAGTTGAAGGGACGTGCCGAAGAAGCGCGTCAGATGTTGCTGCGTCTGGGACGAAAGCGGTTGGGGAAGCCGAAACAGAAGGCGATTGATGCCGTTCGCTCTCTCGACGATGTGAATCGTCTTGAGTTGTTGATCGAGCGTCTTTTAGAAGTCAACACATGGCAAGAATTGCTCCAGACGCCTTGACTGAGATTCGAGCTTCGCTGGCATATCTTGGTGAGAGTCCTCGGGAGATCGATTTGCTGCGTCGTAAGGTGCCGCTGTTGCTGGGACTGGCATAGGATGCTCTTGCGCGCGTCCGTCCGGGAGTTTATCCATGCCGTTGCCGTTCGACGCCACGTTGAAAGACCTCGTTGCCTCTCATGCCGACGATTGGTTGGCGATGATGGACGAGACGACCGGCGGGCCGGTGCGAGTCTTGACGCCGGACTTGTCCACCGTCACCGCCTTTACCGACATCGTTTTGCATCTGGGCGATTCGCTGCGTCATTTGGATTTCCAGAGCGGACCCGATTCGGCTCTTCCTCGTCGGGTCTTGCTGTATAATGTGTTGCTGCACGACGCCTACGATTTGCCGGTTCATAGTGTGGTGATTCTGTTGCGTCCGCGTGCGAATCGCGGCGATCTGAGGGGAAAGTTGAGCTATGCTCCTCGTCCGGGTCGTGGAAAGCTGGAGTTTGGTTTCGAGGTGCTTCCCGTGTGGGAAGTGCCGGTGGAGCGTTTGTTGTCGAGCGGATTGGGAACCTTGCCGTTGGCGGTATTGGGTCGGATGCCGGTGGGTCTGACGTTGGACGAGGCATTACCTGGGGTAATCGCCCGTCTGGTTCGGCGGATCGAGGCGGAGGCATCGGCGGAGGAAGGTCCGATTTTGTTGACGGCGTCGTATGTATTGATGGGGTTGCGTTTGAGCCGCGAGCGGGCGGTGGAGCTATTTCAAGGGGTACGAAAGATGCGTGATTCGACGACCTATCAAGCGATTTTGGACGAAGGACGGGACGAGGGACGGGTCGAAGGCGAGTTGAAGGGACGTGCCGAAGAAGCGCGTCAGATGTTGCTGCGTCTGGGACGAAAGCGGTTGGGGAAGCCGAAACAGAAGGCGATTGATGCCGTTCGCTCTCTCGACGATGTGAATCGTCTTGAACTTTTAATCGAGCGTCTTTTGGAAGTCAGTTCTTGGCAAGAATTGCTCCAGACGCCTTGACTGAGAATTGGCCCATGCTGGAAATCAACGATCGAATCCGCATTCCCGACGACGAGTTCGAGTGGAGTTATGTCCGTTCGAGTGGTCCCGGCGGTCAGAACGTCAACAAGGTTGCTTCTAAGGCCGTGATGCGCTGGAACGTGCGGTCCAGCCCCAGTCTTGCCGAGGACATCAAGGCTCGCTTTCAGGAGCAACATCGCCGACGGCTTACTTCGGAAGGCGATTTGCTACTCACGTCGCAGCGCTACCGCGATCGGGAGCGCAATCGACTCGATTGCTTGGAGAAATTGTCGGAAATGCTTCGAGCCGCGACCGTTGTTCCCAAAACGAGACGCAAGACGAAACCTTCGCGGGGGTCGAAAGAAAGACGTCTGGCCGAGAAAAAACGGCACTCCGATCGTAAGTCCTCGCGCCGCGTTCGAGAGGAATAGCCGCCGCACGACGCACGAAAGCAGTGGGTGACGTGCGGCCACCCGCAGCTATAATAGACGAGACAGTACGTTACCTTCCTCCCAACAGAGCGGGGAGGCCGAGCGTGGCGCAAGGATCGGTTACCTGTTGGATCACACAACTTCGCGCGGGGGATAGGGCTGCCGCCGATCCTCTGTGGCAGCGATATTTTGAACGCTTGGTGGCGCTGGCGCGCGCGCGTCTGTTGCAAGCGCCGCGCCGTGCTGCCGACGAGGAGGATGTCGCCCTCAGTGCGTTTCACAGTTTTTGCCGCGCTGCCGAACGAGGCCGTTTCGCCAAGTTAGACGACCGCGAAGATCTTTGGCGCTTACTCGTCGCCTTGACCACGCGCAAAGCAGCTCATCTTCTCCGCGATGGCACGCGGCTCAAGCGCGGTGGGATGATGGGAGATCGTGCCGCCGACGATGCCCTCGATCTCGATTCCCTCGCGGCACAAGAACCCGGCCCCGAGTTTCTCGCCGAGATGGCCGAGGAGTGCCGTCGCTTGTTGGATCTACTCGGCGATGAGATGCTGCGTTCGGTGGCGACGTGGAAAATGGAGGGGTACACCAACGAAGAGATCGCCATTAAGCTCAACTGCGTACCCCGCACCATCGAACGCAAACTGCGCTTGATCCGCGACATTTGGGAGGGCGAATCGTGAACTTGCCCGCCTCCAATGGAGGGACGCACTTGAGTGCGGCTCGCCGCGTCGATCGGATTTGCGACTGCTTCGAATCCGCGTGGAAGAGCGCCGGCGCGGCCGCCGAACGACCTCGCCTGGAAGACTACCTCGCTCTCGCACCGCAGCCGGATCGAGACGAATTACTCCGCGAGCTATTGGCCGTGGACATCTGCTATCGGCGACTTTGCGGCGAGGCTATCGAGCACAAAACCTACGCCGAATTAAGTCCTCCTCCCGTTGCCTCCTTGTTGGAAGAACTGCTTTCGGCCGCGATCACGCCCAACGTAATGCGCGAGAAGACGCTGGGCGACACGCGCCTTTCCGGGCATCTACCGCTTACAGGCAGCCGATTTGGCGAATACGAATTGCTGGATGAGATCGCGCGTGGCGGCATGGGCGTGGTCTACCGGGCGCGGCAAATACGTCTGAATCGCATCGTGGCATTGAAGATGATTCGAGAAGGCCGACTCGCTTCCACCGAAGAAGTGGAACGCTTTCGGCGCGAAGCGGAAGCGGCGGCGGCGCTGGAGCATCCGCACATCGTCCCGGTCTACGAAGTCGGCGAATACGAAGGACGTTGCTATTTCAGCATGAAGTGGATCGACGGCGGCAGTCTGGCCCAATCGCTCCGATCTCTCCCCTCGACTTTTACACCGCGAGAAACGGCGCGGCTCGTCGCTGCTGTGGCCCGCGCCGTCCATCACGCCCATCAACACGGCATCCTGCACCGCGATCTGAAACCCGCAAACATCCTCTTGCAACAGCGAATCCCCGCAGAAAACGCAGACGATAAAGAGACCGAACATCGAGAGAGCGAGAACGGAAGAGGACGGTCTGCTTCGTCTACCTCCGCATCGATTCCAGAGGGGGTACCGCGAGACTTCGTGCCAATGGTCACGGACTTCGGCCTGGCCAAGCGCGTTGCCGGTGATGGCGCTCCAACACGTTCGGGGATCGTCGTCGGCACGCCGAGTTACATGGCACCGGAGCAGGCGAGCGGTTCCAAAGGCTTGACCACTGCCGTCGATGTCTGGGGACTGGGGGCGATTCTGTACGAACTGCTCACCGGCAGTCCCCCCTTTCGGGGCGAGACTACCCTGGATGTACTACGGCAAGCACTGGAACGCGAGCCGGAACGGCCGCGCTCGTTCAATCCAAAAGTGGACCGCGATTTAGAGACAATCTGTCTTAAATGTCTGCGCAAAGAACCGCTCGATCGTTATCGCTCCGCGGAAGCACTGGCCGACGATCTCGCGCGCTGGCTGAACGGCGAACCGATCCAGGCGCGTCCCGCCCGCACGATGGAGCGCTTGGCCAAATGGGCGCGGCGGAGACCGGCGATTGCCTCCATGGCCGCCGCGCTCGTCTTTCTCACCCTGACCGCGCTGCCCTCGGTTGGTTGGCATTGGCGCGATGCCGTGATGGCGCGGCGCGAGGCGGAGGATCAACGGCGGCGGGCCGATCGCCTGGTCGTTCGCTTGCTTTTGGATAAAGAGCTAAAGCTACTCGAAAAAGGACAAATACCTCGTGGAATGTTGGGCCTCACCAACGCTCTCGAACACCTCGACGAAGCCGGTTTCTGCGCCGACGAGGCCGAGGAACTGCGCCATCCGATTCTGGCCAATCTCGGCGCATGGCACGACCGACTCTGTTCGCTTCGCGCTTTGCTGCCCCATTCCGCGCCGATCCTCGCCGCCGTGTTTCGACCGGAGGGCGCGGGGTCGGCCACACTCGACGCCAGCGGTCGGCTTCGGCTCTGGGACAGCTCCGGTTCGCTCGACAGCGAGAAGCTCTTGCACGGCGGCGCGCCGATCCTCGCCTCCGCATTTAGTGCCGACGCACGTTGGCTGGCCACCGTAAGTGCGGACGGGAGAGCGCGCGTTTGGGATGTCGAAACGGGCGAGGCACTGCACGAAGCCGCCACGCCGGGGAGACTGCTCCACGGGCATCTTCGCGCCGTCGCTGTCAACGCCCATCGCTGGGTCGCCGCTGCCAACGACAAAGGAACCCTCGTCGTTTGGGACACGGCCGGCGGCAAGTGGAGCAGCCGCGCTAAAGCGCACCACGGACCCATTTGGGCATTGGCCTTCAGTCCGCGCGACGCCTTGTTGGCCTCCGGGGGCGAGGACCGATCCGTTCGTCTGTGGGATGCGGCGCGCGTCGAACAAGTGCGCGTTTGCCAGGGACACCGGATGGATGGATGCTCGCACCATTACGCCGTCAAGGCATTGGCCTTTAACCCCGACGGCACCAAGTTGATTAGCGGCAGCGAAGATCATACGGCTCAGCTTTGGAATCCCGACGACGGCAAACCGCTGTTGTGGGACGACGCGACGCGCGAGCCTGTGTCGTTGCCGCATCAAGATACCGTGCAAGCCGTGGCGTTCAGCCCGGACGGCCAACGCATCCTAACCGGCAGCGCCGATCGCACCGCTCAACTGTGGGACGCTGCTACCGGCAGCGCCATCGGCCCCCCGATCGAACATCCCGGATCGGTCGTTACGGCTGCCTATGGGATCGACGGCGTTTTCCTCACGTCCGGCCGCGATGGCACGGCGCGCGTTTGGGATAGCCCCCGCGAACAAACGTGGTTGCACGAGTTCATTCACAAAGATTCGGTCATGGCCGCGGCGCTCAGCGCCGATGGCCGTTTGGCCGCCACCGGCAGCGGGCCGGACGCGGCGATCTGGAGTATCGAAACGGGAAAATATCTCGGTCCCCTCACTCGGAATGCCAAAGGCTCGACTCGCGCCCATGCCGACGACATTTGGAGCCTCGCCTTCCAACCGAATGGGTATGCGCTCGTCACCACCGGACGCGACGGTACGGCCCGTTGGTGGGACGCGCTGGGGCGTCGGCCACTCTTGGACCAACGCGGTCGGCCCAGAACCATCGATCTGGGACAACGCGGAAGATCGATTTCGTTCGCCCCCGATGGTAAACTCCTCCTGATCGGATCGGGAAACATGGTGGGAGACGACGAGCGCGGCGCGGCGCGCCTGTGGTCGACCAGCGATGGCGAGCCGCTGGGTAAACCGCTCGTCCAGCAAGAGATCGTTTGGCAGGCCGTCTTTGCGAGAGACGGTCGAACGGCGGCTCTCGCCTTCGGAGACGAATCCGCCCGATTGTGGAATCTCGAAAGCCGCGAGCCGTTCGGCGCGCCCATGAAACATCGCAATCGGGTTGTCGCACTCGAGTTCAGCCCGGATGGACGATACCTGGCAACTGCCAGCACGGATCGGACGGCGCGGGTCTGGAACGCGCTCACTGGAGAGCCGATCGGCGAACCGTTCGAGCATGGCGGAGCCGTTTGGGGGATAGCCTTTATCGACGAACGCACGCTGGCTACCGGATGCCGCGATGGTCGCGTTCGTCTGTGGGATCTGCCCACCCATCTGCCCGTCGGCCCCGCCTGGCTGCACGAGGGCATCGTCTGGGCCGTCGCCTCCCATCCCGCCAGTCGAACCGTGTTGACCGCCAGCGACGACAAGACGGCGCGCGTCTGGCGCTTGCCCTCGCCCTGGCTCAACGACGTTCGACGCATCCGCCTTTGCGTCGAAGTCGGTACCGGACTAACTTTGGATGCGGACGGCATGGTCCAATGGTTGGATGTGGATTCGTGGCAGAATCGAAGGCAAGCTCTCGAAGCCTTGGGGGGACCTCCCCTCCCAAGACGTCGGCTTCCTTGAAAGACGAACGGAAAAAGGTTTGCGCATGACTCTCGAACCCTTGACCATCGGCGTGTGCAGTTGGTCGCTGCAAGTGAAGAACGTATCCGAGTTGAAAGGTTTTCTCGATCGGCTGGGCGTTTCCGTCGTGCAGATCGCTTGTGGCGATCCGCACCACGCCGCCTGGGACGAAGGCGATCGTCTCCCCGAAGCGGCGCGGGCGGCAGGATTCCAGATGAGCGGAGCGATGCTCGGTTTTCCGGGCGAAGACTATACCACTCCACAAACGATTCAGCGCACCGGAGGTTTCGGCAACCCCGCCACGCGCGGCGAACGTCTGGAGCGCCTCCGTTGGGCGCTCGACCGCACCCTCGCGCTGGGGCTTACCGATTTGATGCTGCACGCCGGTTTCCTGCCCGAACCGAACGATCCCGACCGCAAGCCGTTCCTCGATACGCTCGGCCAAGTCAGCGCCCTCGCCGCCGCCAAGGGGATCACCGTCGCGTTCGAGACCGGCCAAGAATCCGCCGAGTTGCTCCGCCGCACTCTCGACGACTTGAAATGTCCGAATCTGAAAGTCAATTTCGATCCCGCCAACATGCTCCTCTACGACAAAGGCGATCCATTGCGAGCGGTCGAGATCTTGGGTCCGGACATCCGCAGCGTCCACGTCAAGGATGCCGCTCGACCGACAACGCCCGGAGCTTGGGGCGAAGAGGTGCCGCTTGGCGCGGGCCAGGTCAATATCCCCGCCTTCGTGGAGGCGCTGAAGAAAATCGGCTATCGCGGCCCCTTGTGCATCGAGCGCGAAGTCGGCACACAACAAGAACGACTGCACGACATCGCGCACGGCATTCGCGTTCTGCGCGAATGTTTGGACCATCCGCACGAACGATCCATCCGCGGCGAGCCGTAGGCATAAGCCCACCGATTCCACCGCTCATCGATCCCTAACGATGGCGGGGCGGGAGAGGATGTTTTTCGAGATTGCGCCATAATGATCCGAACGCCAGTAGCGTTTCAGATCCTTGGCGGTCATCAATTGTAGCCCAGGGGTGGCGATGGCCGGATTGCAGAGGATGTAGAGATCCTCCTTGGCGATGTAACCGACCAAAGCCAAAGTATGCCCCGCTTCGCCGCCGGGATATTCGGGGCCAGTGTACTTGAAATCGATCACCAGGGATCGCCCGGCGTCGAGTTCGGTTCGAGCGAACGCAGTCGCCTTGTCGAACCCGTCGTCGTCGGGCGCGAACGTCACCAGCTTCCAATGGAGATCTAACTTGCTCGACGCTTTGAGCAGATCTCCCCAGTCCGTGCCCGTGCCGAGCGGCGACGGGCAGAGACGCTTGACATCCCACCCACCGACCTTCTTCCCTTGCGAACGGGCGAATATAGCGCAGCTAGTCGCCCCACAGTTGTTCCACCCCTGGTGAATGTGCGGCATCGGCACCAAAGCGAACTGGCCCGGTTCGGCCTTGCGACCGCGGTATTCGATCAGCTTCAACAGGTCGGCCCCCTGCTGAGCGGCCATCCGATCGCTTGGCTGAGTTGGCGATCCGGTGCGACCGACCGGCCGCATCTTCGACACCTTCGTCCAACTGGCGCGAGCCTTCTCCACGTCACCGGCTTGGTACTGTAGCTCCCCCAGGACGACATAGCCCGAAGGGTCGTTCAACTCGACCGCGCGTTCGGCCAGCTTGCGAGCTTCTTGCGGATCGGGCGCGATTCCTTCCCCAGCGAGATATACCATCGCGGCCGTGGACGCGGATCGTCCGTGTCCCATCGTCGCCGCTCGTTTCCACGTCGCCAGCGCCTTCGGCACGTTCTGATCCACCCCCTGCGCGGCGAAATAGCATTGCCCCAGATTCCAGGCAGCCGTGGCGGACTCTCCAGCGGCCGCCTTAAAATACCCAACGGCGATCTCTGGACTCCTCTTTACTCCAAGACCTTGAAAATACATCCAGCCGACGAAATCCATCGCGCCTGCATCGCCCTGGTCTGCAACCGGGTGTGCCCAGCGCATGGCCTCGGCGTAGTCTCGTTTCACACCTTTTCCGTCGCGGTAGCAATAGGCCAGGGCCATTTGGGAGCGGCTGTCGCCCCGGTTGGCCTTGGTAATCCGATCCTTCAGCGGCACGTCGTCGTCCGCGCGGATGGGCACGACGGACGCAAGCAACATAAAGGCGATCCCCAACGTGCTGATTTTTCGCATGGCTCACTTTCTTCGCTTATCCCAGGTGATATTCACGTCGTTCTTCTGCTTCGGTCCCGGCGTGCTTCGCCCCTCCGTCACATAGCGTTCCATCAAGCCCGCCAACTCTTTGACCTTCGCCGGTTCGGTAGCATACAAATTGTGTTTCTGCGCCGGATCGGTGGCGAGATCGAACAGTTCGCCTCCCTCGCCGTGAGGTTCGTACCCGCGATCCTTCTGAAACCAGGCCGGTTCGCCCCTTTCGCGGTTATCGTCTCCAGAGGGGGCGAAGATGAGTACCCAGTTCCCGCGACGAAGCGCGAACTTGCCTTGCCCACTGTGATGTACCGTCGCCTCTCGCAGGGGAGCTTTCCGCTTTTCGCCGAGGAGCGCGGGCAGCACGTTGACGCTATCCACGCCGGCGTCGGCCGGCAGCTTCACGTCGAGCAGAGCCGCAAGTGTGGCCATGAGATCGACGTGGCAAATGGTTTCGCTGCATACGCTCCCCTCCCGGATTTTCCCCGGCCAGCGTGCGAGGAACGGAACCCGGTGGCCTCCCTCCCAGGCGTCCCGTTTCGCGCCGCGCAGCGAACCCATGCTCGCGTGTCCATGCTTCTTCAGCCGGTCGTAGGCACCGGGATTCACTTCTCCGCTGATTTCTGGGCCGTTATCACTCGTGAAGAACACGAGGGTATTTGTGGCAGCGCCGCTTCGCTTCAGGGCATCGAGTATCTCGCCCACCGCGCGATCCGTCTGCACCACGAAGTCGCCGTACTCGCCCGCCTCGCTCTTCCCCTTAAATGTTGCCGCGGGCACGACCGGATAGTGGGGCGAGGTAAGGGGCAGATACAGGAAAAACGGCTTGTCGCCTTTCGCGGACTTCTCAATGTACTCGACCGCGCGTCGTTCCAACGCGGGCAGCACTTCGACGAGTTTCCAACCGGGGACCATCGGGCCAGGGATGTTGAACGAGTCGCGGCCCACGGGAGCCTGAGCCGAGGGGAGGCCGACGATTCGGTCGTTCTCAAGGAAGCAGTACGGCGGATAGTTCGGAACATCGGTGCCGAAATAGAAATCGAAGCCGCGCGTGGTAGGTCCGTCGGGAATCGGTTTGGTGAAGTCGCGCTTGCCGCCGTCGCCGGGTTTGGGCCAACCCCAGCCGAGGTGCCACTTGCCGATACATGCGGTGGCATACCCGCGATCGCGCAGCATCTTGGCGACCGTGAACCGCTTCTCATCGATCAACGGTTGCGCGAACAGACCGATCACGTTCCGCTGCAACCGCGTCCGCCAGGCGTACCGCCCCGTGAGCAAAGAGTAACGGGTCGGCGTGCAGACGGAGGACGGCGAATGCGCATCCGTGAAACGTACTCCTTCCTTAGCCAAGCGATCGATATTTGGAGTGGGAATCTTCGACATCGGGTTGTAACAGCCGACATCGCCGTATCCGAGGTCGTCCGCCAGGATGTAGACGATGTTCGGCCTCGCCGGTTCGGCTGCTTGCGACGGGACAGTCTGGAAGCCGACCACGGCTGCGAGGAATGCGAACAGTTGGCGGAAACGCGCCAACGCTTCGGACTCCGTCGTCGAGTCCATCGTTCGGCTTGGCCGCGGTTCGATTCCGGCGAGAAACCAATCGGCACAACGCATGTCGCAACTCCGTCTGTTCGTCTCCTCGTTCCCACGCGGAGCGTGGGGAACGCACGTCCGGACGCTCCGCATCCCGTCTCTGGCGGGCCGTGGCTCACGCCGCGAAGTGGCGAGGCTGTCGTTCCCTCGCGGGAACGAGAGAAGCGAGAGTGGCTTCATTCTCAGCCATAACAACATTGTACGGGACACGCGCGCATATGCCCCGCAGTTGCCGTTCCCGCAGTCCGAACCGGATCTGCTCCTCTCCTTCGCGTACAGGGATCAAGGAAGTTAGAGCCGATCCGAGAAGTCCCTCTCCCCCGAATACAGGCGAGAGAAGGGCGGCACATAAGCCCCTCTCCCCTGTATTCGGGGGAGAGGGGTTGGGGTGAGGGGGTGAGCTTTCCGAGAATTCTCGCCCCTCACCCCCGTCCCCTCTCCCCTGAGTACAGGGGAGAAGGGGGGGCTTTGCGGACAGTCTTTGACCTTTGCCATGTGCTTCACGAGATCGCCCTCCATTGCCGTAAGGCACTCGATGGGATAATACTTTTCTGGAATCGCTTTACGCCTCCCGCTCGCCGTTCCATCAGGTGCATCCATGATTCAAGGCATCATTCCTCCCGTGGCCACGCCGATGAAGGACAACGAAGACTTGGACCTTCCGCGTCTGCGTTGGTTTCTCGATCGACTCATCGCGGGCGGCGTCCACGGCATTTTCGTTCTCGGCACGAACAGCGAGTTTTACGCCCTCGACGAGCGCGAGAAACAGGAAGTCGTCGCCACGACGGTCGCGCACGTCAACAAGCGTGTCCCCGTTTATGCGGGAACCGGCGCGGAGACGACGCGCGAAGTCGTGCGCCTGACGCAAATGGCCGAGCGCGAGGGCGTCGACGGCGTGTCGATCATTACCCCGTATTTCATCTCTCCGACGCAGCAAGAGATTTACGATCACTATCGTCGCATCGCCGAACACACGCGCCTGCCGGTCATTCTCTACAACAATCCCAGCACATGCGGCGGCGTCAAGATCGAGGTGGACACGACGGCGCGCTTGGCCGAGATTGCGAACATTCTCGCCATCAAGGACTCCAGCGGCGATTTGCAGAATACCAACGAGTTGATTCGCGTCGTGCCGCCTCGTTTCTCCGTTCTCATGGGCCGCGACACCCTCATCTTCCCCGCCCTGATGTTCGGAGCGCGCGGCGCGGTTCCCGCGACGGGCAACATCGCTCCGTCTCTTCTCGTCGAGATTTACAACGCCTTCCAGCGCGGCGACCTCGAAGCCTCGAAGGCCGCCCAACTACGGCTCAATCCGCTGCGCATGGCCCTGAGTCTGTGTACCCCGCCGGGAGCCGTCAAGGCGGCACTCCAAGTGATGGGGCTGTCGATTGGTCCCTGTCGTTCCCCCGTGGCCGGACTGTCGCCGGATAAACTCCCCAAGATGCGTGCCGCCCTCGCCACAGCCGGACTGCTGCCAGGCGCGACCGCATGAGAGCAGACGAACGGAGGGATACTCTCCTTCCGCGCCCGAGCGTTGATTCGCACGATCCGCCGTGCGACGCTAATTGGAATGCCGCAAACGACCGACCGACTTCAGGAGTCCACCCATGCACCGACCCGGAATCTCCGTCTTGCTCGCCTTGGCTTTTCTGATCCGGCCGAGCGTGTACGGTTGGAGCGAGCCGGTCGTCGAGCCGCCGCAGAATTATAAGGCCGTCGTCGAACGCCTGGCTCCGTTTGTCGAACGGCAGGTGCGCGAGAAAAATCTGCCGGCTCTGTCGATCGCCCTCGTGGACGATCGGCGCATCGTCTGGGCGCGCGGTTTCGGTTTTGCCGATCCCAAGGCGAAAGTGCCCGCCACCGCCGACACCATCTACCGCGTCGGTTCGGTGTCGAAGCTGTTCACCGATCTCGCCGTCATGCAACTGGTGGAGCGAGGGGTTCTCGATCTCGATGCTCCTCTCACGAAATATCTTCCGGACTTCAAGCCGGACAATCCGTTCGACAAACCGATCACCTTAAGGCAAATGATGGCTCATCGTTCGGGTTTGGTGCGCGAGCCGCCCGTCGGCAATTACTTCGATCCGACCGGACCTTCCCTGGCGAAAATGGTCGAGAGTCTGAACAAAACGCGGCTGGTCTACAAACCCGAAACTCAGATGAAGTACAGCAACGCCGCCATCGCCACGGTCGGATTTGTCCTGCAAGAGACGCAAAAGCAATCGTTCCCGCGCTATCTGTGGCGCACTCTACTCGATCCGCTGGACATGAAGCACAGCAGTTTCGAGCCGAACGCGGACATCAATAAGAACTTGGCGCAGGCGGTCATGTGGACCTATCCCGGACGCGAGTTTCCCGCGCCGACGTTCGAGCTGGGCATGGCACCCGCCGGCAGCATGTATACCAACGTCCTCGATTTGGGGCGATTTCTCAGCGTCCTGTTCGCCGGAGGCAAGGGACCGCACGGGCAAATCGTCGAGGCGAAAACACTCGAACAGATGTGGACGCCGCAATTCGTGGGCAAGGATGAAAAAGCGCCCAAAGAGAGTTTCGGACTCGGTTTTTATCTCTCGGAATTGGAGGGCCGCAAGAGCATCAGTCACGGCGGGGCGATCTACGGCTTTGCCACGCAGCTGCAAGCGCTGCCCAAGGAGAAGCTTGGCGTCGTCGTGGTGATTGCGCGCGACGTGGCCAACGGCGTGGCCAATCGCATCGCCAAAGTCGCTCTGCAACAGATGCTCGCCGCCAAAGAGAGTAAACCGTTGCCGGAAATCGAGGAGACGCAACCGCTGTCCACCGAACGAGCGCGGCAATTGGCCGGTCGTTATCAGAGCGGCGACCGCTGGTTCGACCTGTTGGAACGCGACGGCCATCTGTGGGGGTTGCCCGATCGCGGCGGCTACCGCCTCGAGCTGCGCGCGCGCGGCGAGAAACTCGTCGTGGACGATCGGGTGGATTACGGGCCGACCCTTGAAATGCGGGACAACAAATTGCGTCTCGCCGACAAGACCTACGAGCGCATACCGGCGACGAAACCCAAGCCGTGCCCGGAGAAATGGCTGGGACTGCTGGGCGAATACGGCTGGGACCACAACACGCTCGTCATCTTGGAACGCGAGGGGAAACTGTATGCGCTCATCGAGTGGTTCTTTCTCTATCCCTTGAAAGAGTTGGGCGAGAATGAGTTCCAATTTCCCGAATACGGACTATATCTCGGTGAAAAGTTGATTTTCACGCGCGGCGACAAAGGGCGCGCCCAGCGCGTCGAGGCGGCCAGCGTCGTCTTCGAACGCCGTAAGATCGACGGCGAGAACGGCGAGACGTTCAAGATTACGCCGCTCCACCCCATCGACGAACTGCGCCGCGCGGCTCTCAAGGCGAAACCGCCGCAAGAGAAGGGCGACTTCCGCAAACCGGAGTTGGTCGAGTTGCTGAAAATCGATCCGTCCATCAAGCTCGACATCCGCTACGCAACCACGAACAATTTCCTCTCGACACCGCTGTACCCATCGGCCAAGGCGTTCCTGCAAAAGCCCGCCGCCGAGGCGTTGGCGCGCGTACATAAAAAGCTGGAGGAACAAGGCTATGGCCTACTCGTGTTCGACGGCTATCGTCCCTGGTCGGTTACGAAAATGTTCTGGGACGCCACGCCGGAAAAACTGCGCGTGTTCGTGGCCGATCCCGGTCAAGGCTCGCGGCACAATCGCGGTTGTGCCGTCGATCTAACCTTATTCGACCGCAAGACAGGCAAGGCCGTTGCCATGACGGGCGGATACGATGAGATGTCGGATCGCTCTTATGCGGATTATCTGGGCGGCACCTCGTTACAGCGCTATCACCGCGATCTGCTCCGCCGCGCCATGCAAGAGGAAGGCTTCACCGTCTACGAGGCCGAGTGGTGGCACTTCGACTATAAGGACTGGCGCAAGTATCCCCTTTTGAACGAGTCGTTCGACACGGTAACCCGGCAGCGTTAAGGATAGGGTTCGTAATCCCTTCCTGCATGGGGCGTTCCATAGGGTGAGGCGTTCCGTAAGGTGGGTCGAGGAACGAGACCCACCCTGTTATTCGGGATGTTTTTTTTGCCACTGCCGCGCCAGATAGAGTGAAGCGAGCGATTCGAGCGCGTTGGCCGATGCGGGGACTTTTTGCCAAGCGTCGATGGCTGCGCGGTTGTCGCCGAGCATTGATGCGGCGCGGCCTCGCATTTGGCTGGCGGCGTGACGATCGGGATGATCGGGATAGTCCTCTTCGAACCGTCTCCAATCGCTGAGTGCCTTGCGCCAAGCCGCGGCGGCCTTCTCTTTCTCGCGGGGTTCCTGCGCGACACCGACCTTGGCTTGCACGTCGAGCCGCGCTTGCATCTGTTCGGCTTGTTCCTGACTGCACAAACCGAGTTGATAGACTGTCTCCGGCTCGCGGGCGGCGGCGGCGGCGGCATTGATAATAACATAGATGGGTCGAGCGCGCTCGCCGCCCCACACGGCCTTGATGCTCCGTTCGGCGTCCGCGCGCTCCGACGGGGTGGCGGCTTGCAATTGCCTGGCGTAGACCGCCGTGGCGCTATCCAGCCACTCCATTGCCTTCCGTTCCAGATTCTTGGCATTGACCGCTTGTTCGCGCTGGTTGCGCCACTGGGCACGCTCCTCGACCAAGACCGGCAGAGCCGAGCCGTAGCGACCTCGCAAGAGAAGATCGCGCGCCAGACCGGAATCGACCGTGTTGCGAATGAAGGGAGCGGCGAACAGTTCGCGGACGCGCGCGCCCAAGCCGATTTTGGGCGGGAAACGTCTCTCGTCCAAAAACTCGGCGGGCATGGCCGACCAGGGGACCATGGCGACCATGAAACGCTGCTCCAGGTAGGTGGTATCCGTGCCGCCCTCGTCCACCGATAAGAATCGTCGCAGGAGTGTGCTGTTGCTTTTCGACAGGGATACGGCCATGGGCTTGCCCAGGGCAGCCGCGCAGGCGGTTTCGACGCGCGCCTTCGCGCGGGCGGCATCGTAGGCCAGGCGAACGCGGAGCGCGGGGCCAAGCAATTTGTCTTGAAGGTAGCGCATGCGGGGCGAGAGTGCCGACAGGGGACAGACGAGCTGGGCTTGCGCCTTTCGAGCTTGTTCCATCGCGACGGGATAGCGATGTTTGTCGTCGAGGTTCATCTGGGCCAACACGTCGGGCATCGCCAGCGCTTGAGCCAACGTGGCGATGCCTTCGCCTTTGGGTCCGGGCAGAGGCAAACCGAGAGCCGGATCGAAGAGATAGACTTCTTGGCTCGCGCCGGCCAGCACGCCGCACGTCCACAAACGGGGAGCGCCGGAGCCGTTGGGAAGAAAAAGGAGGAAGGCGAGCAGTTCCGGTTCGGGAGTTTCGGGATCGCCGAGTTGTTCGAGCAGATCGGCAAAGATCAGGGCGCGCTCCATCGCCGAGCCGGTGCCGCGCCGCACCACATAGGAAGACGGCGCATTGGCGGAGTCTCCTTCCCGCAGCCGCACCTCGCGCATGACCCAGGCGAAGGCGCGCACCGCCTGATCCAAAGGCGTCTCCCGCGCGGCGGTGCCGGTTTTGCCGCGCACGCCTTTGACCTCCAACGCCTTGGCGGCGTCGCGCATCAGGAAGCAGCGAAACAAATGGTGATTGTCCAAGCGGGTGTAATGGCTCATTTCCAGCTCGGACAATTCCTCTCTCTCAAGACTCATATTCTCGTTGAGCCAGCGCTTTTGTTCGTCGTTCCAAGGCGGCGAGCGGAGCGCGGGATTTTCGCCCAGCGCGGCGTTGACCTGTTGCAAAGCGTTGCGGCAAGCAACGAGGTGCGTCTCCCGGCTCAGCCCTTGCCGAACGGAGTCGAGATTCCCTTCTTTGCTTTGGGCATGGCCGCGCGCCGCGGACTTTGAGGGAGCGACCGACCCTCTCAGAACGAAGTACAACGTGAAGATCGCCCCCGCCAACACGAGGGGTACCAGCCAGATCCACACGGCATAGCCGGACAAGAGCCTTTCGCGCCGGCTCATCATCGGCGGTTCATCGAGATTCATGGATGCCTACTCTCGGTTGTCGGTCTCACGGAGTCTCCAAGGCGCGGCGCAGACGCAGACAACACGCGATCAAGGAGGGCAAGTCGTCTAGCGCCACCATGTTGGGGCCATCGCTGAGCGCGTCGTCGGGGCGAGGGTGCGTCTCTAAAAACAGCCCGTCGCATCCCGCCGCCGTCGCCGCGCGCGCCAGATACGACACCATGCGCCGGTCGCCTCCGCTCTTGTCTCCCGCGCCTCCAGGAGTCTGTACGCTATGAGTGGCGTCAAAGATCACGGGATAACCCAAATCCTGCATCCAAGGGATCGAACGCATGTCGCTCACCAGCGTGTTGTAGCCGAACGACACCCCGCGTTCCGTCAGTAAGAGGCGGCGATTATCGACTTCCTCCATCTTGGCGGCGACGTTGCGCATATCCCAAGGGGCCATGAATTGCCCCTTTTTGACGTTGACGACGCGCCCCGTTCGCCCCGCCGCCAACACCAAATCGGTTTGCCGCGCGAGAAATGCCGGTATCTGCAACACGTCGCACACCTCGGCGACGGCTTCGATTTGTGAGGTTTCGTGAACGTCGGTCAAGAGTGGCAATCCGGTGCGTTGCTTGACGGCGGCCAGCGTTTTCATCCCCTCGCGCACTCCCGGCCCTCGAAACGATTTGCCCGAAGTACGATTGGCTTTGTCGAACGACGCCTTGAAGACCACGGGGATGCTCAGCTTCGCCGCCAGTTCGGCCAACGTCTCGGCGATGCGCAGCGTCAATTCGTGCGATTCAATGACGCACGGGCCGAGTATCCATAGCAACGGCTGGCCCGTTCCACACACCGCTTCGCCGATTTGCACGTTCCTCGTCTTCATGCCTTTCCCTCCGTGTTTTTAGAAGAAGCGGACGACGGCCCTCGGCGAACGGAACGCATCCTCGCCCCCTGCTCCGTCCGCTATCCTCTCGTTTGCAGTTCTACCGGAATCTCGTCGATCTTTGCCGCCAAGATGAAATCGTTCTCCGTCAAGCCGTCCACGGCATGGGTGTACAGTTCGAGAGCGACGTTGCGATACCCGGTCAGATGCAGGTCGGGGTGATGGTCTTCGCTCTCGGCCACTCGACCCACGCGCCCGAAGAAGTCGAGCGCGGCGGCAAAGTCTTTGACGCGATATTCTCGACGAATGCGCTTTC
This sequence comes from Planctomycetota bacterium, assembly GCA_021781415.1. Taxonomy (GTDB): domain Bacteria; phylum Planctomycetota; class Planctomycetia; order Gemmatales; family Gemmataceae; genus JAJPHU01. The sequence continues at coordinate 49,425 of JAJXWW010000128.1, read as the reverse complement.
CCTCGCCGTCGAGCCGCCACAGCGGCACGGCTTGTAAGTGTTGCCGTACCTCGTCGGTGCTCAGCGAAGGCACGCCGCCTTCGCAAGCGCGGCAGTGCTTGCGCGTCAATTCTTTCGCTTCGATGCCCACGCTCGGCCTCCTCGAATATGCGGTTGCCTTCGACGCCGTCATTTTAGGGGAACGCGGCGCGACTTTCTCGTTTCCTTGCGAAACGAGGTTGCGAGAAAGTGCGAACCTAGAGCCGACTCGTCGGCTCTAGTTAAGCACAGTCGGACCCGACGTTCGTTGGTGAGCCTTCGGCTCATTCCGTTTTCTCCGCCGCGCCGTTGTCGCGGTCGGAGATTCACCCTATTACCCGATGGGAGGAACCCATGATTTTCTTGTACACCGCTTTGCTGCTCCTCGTCGGGGTGGCCCATTTTCTGATCAAACGGCGTGTCGCGGCGTTGGAAAAGAGATATGCCCGCGTCGCCGGGGAAGCGGACGAGTTGCTCCGACAAAGCAGCTACCGCGAAGGCAACAGCAACCGACAAGACCCTTACCAGAGCGCGAAACGGCAATATAAGCTGGCCGTGCTCGCCGAAAAGCGCGATAGCGTCGAATCCGCATTCGTCCGCTGGGATCGCCGCTCCGAGCGTTTCGCCAAACTGCGCGAACGCCTCCGCGCTTGGAAGGGGCGAAAGTTGCCGTACACCTTCGGCGCGCTCGACGTGGCGTTCGTCCTGAGCGCGATCGACTACCTCGGAGCCGGACAGTTCTTGAGCGCCCGGCATCTCGTGGAAGCGGTCGCCTCGCTTTTCACACGCTAAAAGTCCGTCCCAAAAGCCTCTCTCCCCTGAGTACGGGGGAGAGGGGACTTTTGCTGCCGACCCTTCATTCAAACTTGGTTCCGCGCCCTCCCAAACGAACTTTCCGTAAGCTAACTCCATGTCTACCGCGAGTACCACTGCTTTGTTCGATCGGCTCCGCGCTATCGTTGGCGGCGACGGTATTTTGACCGCGCCAAGTGAACTGCTCGTCTACGAATGCGACGGCTTCACCATCGAAAAGAACAAGCCCGATGTCGTCGTTTTCCCAACTTCGACCGAGCAGATCGTGCAAATTGTCCGCGTCTGCAACGAATTGGACGTGCCGTTTCTGCCGCGCGGGGCGGGTACGAGCCTGTCGGGAGGATGTCTGCCGGTCGGTGGCGGCGTCACGATCGGTCTGTCGCGGATGAAACGCATTCTCGAAGTCGATTATCGCAATCGCTTCGCCGTCGTCGAACCGGGCGTCGTCAATTTGTGGTTGACCAACCATCTGAAACCGCACGGCTGGCACTTCGCGCCCGATCCGTCGAGTCAGGGCGCTTGCACCATCGGCGGCAACGTCGCCACCAACTCCGGCGGGCCGCACACGCTCAAGTACGGCGTCACGGTCAACCATGTCCTCGGCGTCGAGTTCGTCTTGCCCGATGGCCGCGTCGTTCGCGCCGGCGGGCCGACGGAAGACAATCCCGGCTACGATCTCACCGGCGTCATCGTCGGCTCGGAGGGCACGTTCGGTATCGCCACGAAGGCATGGGTGCGCATCACCCGCAACCCGGCAGCCTATCGCACCCTGCTCGGCGTCTTCGAGACCGTGGACGACGCTACCAACACCATTAGCGATCTCATTGGCGAAGGAATTGTCCCCGCCGCGCTGGAGATGCTCGATACGCTCATCCTGCAAGCGGTCGAGGAGGCGTTTCATTTCGGCTTCCCGCTCGATGCCGGGGCGGTTCTCATCATGGAAGTGGACGGCCTGGAAGCGGGCTTGGACAACGAAGCCGAACGCATCGTGGACATCGCCAAGAAGAACCGCGCCCGCGAGGTTCGCCGCGCGAACGGCGATGCCGAACGGCTGTTACTGTGGAAATCGCGCAAACAGGCGTTCGGAGCGGTCGGACGATTGGCTCCGAGCTACTGCACGCAAGACGGCGTCGTGCCGCGCACGCGCCTGCCGCACATTCTCCGCGTGATCCAGCGCATCGGCGAGAAATACAATCTGCGTATCTGCAATGTGTTCCATGCCGGCGACGGCAACATTCATCCGATTCTGCTGTTCGACGAGCGCGACGCCGATCAGGTAAAGCGCGTGTTGGCGGCCAGCAATGAGATTCTCGACGAGTGTATCCGCGTCGGCGGCAGCGTCACCGGCGAACACGGCATCGGCGTCGAGAAGATCGACTTCATGCCCAAACTGTTTTCGCCGGACGATTTGGGCATGATGTTACGATTGCGCGCCGCGTTCAATCCAGAGGGACGATGCAGCCCACGGAAAATGTTGCCGACGGCGGGCGCGTGCATCGAAGCGAGCAAGGCCGGACGCCGTGCGGCGCTGTGATTTACAACCGTATGTGAGATCCGCGAGAAGGCCGCGTCAAATAAACTCGATTGTGTGAGGTAGTTATGCTTGAAATCATCATCCTAATAAACCTTGCAAAAAAGATCGGCGTCATCGTCGAACAGAAAGGCCGAAAAAAGGGCCGCTATCAGTTTATGATGGTCGCTTTTTGGTTCGGTGGCGAATTCTTCGGCGCTATTGTCGGCGCGATCGTCGCAGAACTAGCATTGGAAAATGAAGGTCTGGGGAACTTGCTCGCTTATATCCTCGCCCTTCTCTGCGCGATTCTCGGCGTAGTCGTTGCTTTCCTCATCGCCAAAAACCTTCAGCCGATCGACGCCTCCGAACCGGCGTTCGATGTGAGCGGAGCGGAGTTGGACCGTTGGAGCGAGCGCTTTAAGCCGAATAGTTCCACTCCGCGCCTGGAGAAAGACGGCTACTCCGGCAGCGAGGAGCCGACTAAACGGCCTCCCAAGGATCGCATTCAGAACTGAACGGGAGAATAGGTATGTTCGCCATCGAGTTCAGTCCCGCGAAGATTCCTCCCTGGGTCGAGCGCGTCGCGCTGCCCAAATATCCAACGATGCCTCTGGCCGGCTATGTCTTGCTGGGATTGGGCTGTTTGGTGCTGATACTCGGCTATTTCACGCCGATTAAGAAGCTCCGTTCGCTCCTCACAAGTCTGGCATTATTAGCCTATTATCCATTGGCGTATCTGGGACGCTGGCTGCTGTTCCGCTACGACGAGCAAGGACGCGCCCTCCGCGATGCGAACAAATTTGAGGATTTCCTTTTCCATCACACTTACGTTCTCGATTACTCCGTGATGGGAGCGTGCGCGCTTTTCGCCGCGATCGTTTTGCTGTGGATGTTGTGGTCGACGTTGAGAAATCGGCGGCGTCCACTCGTTCAGAAAACACCGGAGGGAAACGGTCCAGTCGCGGCGGCACCTCCCAGGCGCGCGGCTAACGAACCGCCGGTGCCGCCGCGCAAAGTGCCGAAGAAGCCGCCCGCGCCGCCGTCCTCGGACAATCCCTTTCAATTCGGATAATCCGATGCGCCCCCGAGGAGAAGCGATGAGGATTGGTTAGCCGCGACGCGCGGCGGAGCGCGCTGTCTCGCGCTCCGCTGCGCGTCGCGGCTAACCAAAGTTAGGACCGAGTGTACTCGTTGAGCGACGCAGTTGTTCCACGGTGACGCGAACCATCTCCATCGTCTCGGCGCAGACGGTGATGTGGCCGAGCTTGCGACCCGGACGCGCTTTCTTGCCGTAGAGATGCAGATGCGCTCCGGGACACGACAAGACCTTTTGTGTATCCGGAAAGTCTCCGATGATATTCAACATGGCGCAAGCGCAGCGGGCATCGGCGATTCCCAGCGGTAGTCCGAGAATGGCGCGGAGATGGTTCTCGAATTGGCTCGTTACCGCGCCTTCGATGGTCCAATGGCCGGAATTGTGAACGCGCGGGGCCATCTCGTTGGCGATCAATTCTTCGCCCCATTGGAAGAACTCGATGGCCAACACGCCCACATAGTTCAGCGTGTCCAGGACGCGCGCGGCATAATCGCGGGCCAGCCGAGCAAGCGTTGGCGATGCGTCGGGAGCGGAAGCCAGCGACAGTCGCAGCATCCCTTCGGCGTGATGGTTCTCCACCAGCGGATAGAAGACCATGCGTCCATCTCGCCCGCGCACGGCTAACTGAGAGACCTCGCGCTCGAAGGCGACGAACCCCTCAAGGATCAGAGCCAAGCCGGTGGCTTGCGCAGCCGATTCGCCCAGTGCTTCCCACGCTCGCTCCGCTTCGTCGGCGTTTCGGATCGGAGCCTGTCCTTTGCCGTCGTAGCCCATGCGCCGCGTCTTCAGTATGGCCGGATAGCCAATCTTCGCTAGTGCCGCATCGAGTTCCTGCCGAGAATGCACGGCAACGAACGGAGCGGTGGGAATGCCGAGATTGCGAAAGAATGTCTTCTCTTCGAGTCGATCCTGACTGGCGCGGAGCGCGGCGGGCGGCGGATAGACGGGAACGCGGCGCGTCAGTCGCTCCACCGTATCGACCGGCACGTTTTCAAATTCGTAGGTGACGACTTCCAGGCCGTCGGCGAAGCGGTCGAGCGCTCCCTTGTCGTGGAAGTCGGCGCGGATGAACTCGGCGAGATCCTTGACGGGCGCGTCGTGCGCGGCATCGAGGAAACGAAAGCGCAAGCCGAGGGGATAGCCCGCCAAGGCCAACATGCGACCGAGTTGTCCCGCGCCCAGCACGCCAATCATCCGGCGCTCTCCCTTGGATCTGGATGGTCGAGAACATTCTTCGTCTGCGCGGCGCGGTAGGCGTGCAAGGCGGCGCGGAAGCGCGGGTGCTTGACGCCGAGAATCGCCGTCGCCAACAGGGCGGCGTTGATCGCGCCGGCACGACCGATGGCCAGCGTCGCCACCGGCACACCGGCCGGCATTTGCACGATGGATAGCAGCGAATCGACGCCGTGCAGCGTCTTCGATTCAATCGGCACGCCGAGGACCGGCAGAGCGGTCAGCGCCGCTGCCATGCCCGGCAGATGTGCTGCGCCGCCCGCGCCGGCGATCAACACTTCCAAGCCGCGCTCCTCCGCCGTCGAGGCGTACTCGAATAACAACTGTGGAGTGCGATGGGCCGACACGACGCGCACTTCATGGGCAATTTGCAAGGTGTCGAGTGTATTGGCGGTGTGAACGAGAGTCTCCCAATCCGAACGCGATCCCATAATGACGCCGACGAGTGGTTGCATGGATTGTATCCTCCGACAAAAGCAACGCTTTCATGGTATCAAATCGCGGCTTCTCGGACTTGCTTTCACCCCCTGGGCAGGGTAACGTAAAGTGAAAGCCGCAGGCCCTCCCGGATTCCGTTGCTCCGGGGCGGTCGTCCTTCCTCGCAGTATCCTTCCATCGACCTCCGCGAACCGATGCGGAGCATTTTAGTTAAGGGAGATAAGGCATGTTTCGGCTCGATCTTGGCCGCGGAGGCCGCTATTGCGATGGCATGAACCGCCGCAGTTTCCTCGCCCTCGGAGTCGCCGGCATGGCGCAGGTCGGCCTCGCGCCGCTGCTCCGCGCCCGCGAGAGTGCCTCCGCCAGAAAGAATACGTCCGTCATTCTTCTTTGGCTGGACGGCGGGCCGAGCCACCTCGATCTGTACGACATGAAGCCGGATGCGCCCGCCGAGTATCGCGGCATCTGGAAGCCGATCCGCACCCGCGTGCCGGGGTTCGACATCACCGAGATGTTTCCCAAGCAGGCGAAAGTCACCGATAAGTTTTCCATCGTCCGCTCTCTGCACCACAACACCGGCGACCACTTCGCCGGCGGCCATCGCATGTTGACCGCCAAGGACATGGGGGTCAGCGGGGCGAACAACGGCGGCAAGTTTCCCTCCATCGGGGCCATCGTCAACCGCGAACTGGGACCGCGCCGTCGTGGCATGCCGGGCTACGTTGGCGTACCCCATGCCTCCAGCATCGGTCTCAACCCCGGCTATTTCGGCGGCAACTTTTTGGGCGCGCAGCACAATCCGTATCAACCCGGAGGCGATCCCAATTCCTCGACCTACGCCGTCAACAATCTCAATCTCGCCGCCGGTCTGACCATCCCGCGTCTGGAAGATCGTCGAAGCCTGGTCCATCACTTCGACGGCGCGCGGCGGGCGGTGGACGGTATGGCCGATGTGCAAGCGATGGACCGCTTCGAGCGCGAGGCGTTCGATTTCGTCAGCGGCCCCGCGGCGCGGCGTGCCTTCGATATCGGCAAAGAAGATCCGAAGCTGCGCGATCGCTATGGCCGACACAATTGGGGGCAAAGCACTCTGTTGGCACGCCGTCTCGTCGAAGCCGGATCGACCTTCGTCACCGTGCATTTTGGCGGCTGGGATCACCACTGGGATCTACAAAAGGGCATGGATAATTATCTGCCTCTCGTCGATGCCGCCGTTTCGTCGCTCTTCGTCGATCTCGAAGAACGCGGCTTGCTGGAGACGACTTTGGTGGTATTGTGCGGCGAGTTCAGCCGTACTCCCAAAATGAACGACGGCGGCAACGGCGGTGCGCCGCGCAGCATGGGCACGCCTGGACGCGATCACTGGGGCGATTCGATGTTTTGCCTCATGGGCGGTGGCGGCGTCAAGGGCGGACAGATCGTCGGCTCGACCGACCGCCTCGGCACTCGTCCGCACACGCGCCCCGTCACCCCCTGCAACATTCACTCGACCATCTACCATGTACTCGGCATCGATCCCAAGTTGCAACTACTCGAACCGAGCGGTCGGCCCGTCTCCATCCTCGATGACCCAACACCGATTGAGGAATTGCTGTAACGGCGGCAGTCTGTTCGGCTATCGGCATTCGGCATTCGGCATTCGGCCAATATTCAGTGTTGTGACTATAAAACCAATGCTGACTCCGGATCACTGACTTCCGATAGCCGGTTGCCGATAGCCGGTTGCCGATAGCCGATAGCCGATAGCCGATAGCCGATAGCCGATAGCCGATAGCCGATAGCCGAGAAGATAGCTTAAAAATGAAAGGACCAATGGATGAATCGCACCGTGAGATCACTACGAATCGTGGCGGGAGTGGGGCTGGCTGGCGCTTTGATTTACGTTGCTTTTGGACGCCACAACGGGCAAGCCGTCTTCTTTGCTCCCTATGAGAGCGGTATTGTCTGGAAAGAGCCGAAGTTGGTAACGCCGGGCGAACGTGGCGGCGCACCTTCCGACGCGGTTGTGTTGTTCGACGGTAAGAACATGGACGCTTGGACCAACGGCGACAAGTGGCTTATTGAAGACGGCGCGGCCGTGGCCATGAAGACCGCCGTGTCCACCAAACAATCGTTCGGCGATTGCCAATTGCATCTCGAATTCGCCACGCCGAAAAAGGTATCCGGCAAAGGCCAAGGTCGAGGCAACAACGGCATCGGCTTCATGAATGCCCGCTATGAGATTCAGGTACTCGATTCGTGGGATAATCCCACCTATTTCGACGGCATGTGCGCTTCGATTTATAAACAACGACCACCGATGGTCAACGCCTCGCGCAAACCCGGCGAATGGCAGACCTACGACATCTTCTTTGAAACGCCGCGTTTCAAAGAAGGCAAAGTGGCACGCCCCGGATACGTCACGGTCGTCCACAATGGTGTCCTGGTGCAGAATCACGTCAAACTGCTCGGCGACACGCCCTACGACCGCGCTCCCGGCTATAAGCCTCATCCCGAAAAGCAGCCGCTCGTGCTGATGTACCACGGCAATCCGGTACGCTTCCGCAATATGTGGATACGCGAGATTCACGAACCGGAAGGCGAAAAGCCGGCGAAGAAGTAACGGCAACGCGGTATCCTGTCGGTCGGGTTCTCAGCCCGACCGGCAGGTGTACTCCCTCGTCCCGCTCTCATTTTTGCTTGGGAGGAAACTGTCTAAAACCTTGTCCGGGCGGAGGCATCGGGCTGGTGTACGGCGGGCGGGTCGATTCTTGATACCAAATCACGCCGAGACCCAAGCCGCAACCGAGCGTGAGCAGCAAATCCAAAACGGTGCCGATGATGCCGCAGATCCAGCCGGCTTGCGTGGTGCCCCGACCGCGATCGTCCATCGTGCCGGCCTTCATCTTGGCCAAATCTTTATGCCCCATCACCCAGGCAAAGATGCCGAGTATCGCGCCAATCGGTGCCAGACAATAAATCAGAATCGTCACCAAACTCAGGATGCCCAGCACGAGAACGAGCGTGCCTCGATCCGGCTCGGCATCGCGCCGCGTTTTTCGCAAGCGCAGATCCGGCACGTCCCAGTCGCGCGAACTCTCCTCGAGCAAGATCGGCTTGAGGCGACGCGGTTCGAGTGGCGGTGATTCCGAGGGCCGTGGCGGAATCGTCGGCTCGTCCAACGAAAGATCGAGAGCGCCGATGTCCGGTCGCGGGTCCGACGACTTCGACGGCCGAGGCAGCGACTCGGCGGAGCTATCGAATACCTGATTGCACGACGGACAGCGCACGCGCTGGCCCACCAAGTCGTCCGAGACGCGCAGTTTGCCTCCACAAGACGGACAAGCGACCAGAATCGGCATGTTGCCCTCATCGACACCAAAGAGACATCTTAGCGATGGAAATAATCTTTTACTTCGTCATCGCTTAGAAAGACCAAGACGAGGATGCCCAAAACCAGGTTTACGAAATCGCCGTTGATGATGTTAATAATCATCATAACGCCCAATCCCTGCGGGGGCGTCTCTCGATGGGCTTTGTCGCCGAGGAGACGCGATCCTTTGATGATGCCCATGATGCCGACGACCAAACTGTAGTAGGGGCCAGGCCAAAGACAGCATAGCCAGCCCATGCCCAGAGTCGCCACGCCGACGATACCAAAGACGAAACCAAAATAGATCAAGCAGATCGCGCCGTAGATCGTGGCCAGGATGCCCCCGACGAGAATCATAATGGCGATGGCCTGCACCTTGCCAGGTTTCTCGTCGCGGCGCGAACGGCGACGGCGCGGAGCGTACTCTTCGCCGTCCTCCTCTTCGTCCTCGCGGCGGCGGCGCGACGGACGCGGTTCGTCGCGATAATCGTCTTCGGGAGGAGGTGGAGGCGGCGCGGGACGACGCGGCGCGGGTTCTTCGACCTGTTCCGGCGCGGTAAAGGTCACGGAACAGCTGGGGCATTTCACCGCCTGGCCCAACAGAGTCTCCGGAACGCGCAGAGTCCGCTGACAGCTGGGACACGAAATCGTCAAGCTCATAAACGAATGTCTCTTGGGTGTTCGTTCACCGTGTACTTCGTTCGTTTGCCCGTCTCATTTAGAGGCCGTTCCAAAAGCCCCTCTCCCTCTGTATTCAGTGGTGAGGGGTTGATTTTTCCGAGTATTCTGGCCCCTCACCCCCGACCCCTCTCCCCTGAATACAGAGGGAGAGGGGCATTGCGGATAGTCTCTTAGAGGCTGTCTCATCGGGGGTGATTGCAGAGCCTCGACCGTGAGGGAGTGGAGATAAGACCGCTCCCTCACGGTTGCGGCTCTGGCAGAACGACCCATCCGCGACAGACTCTCACGCGACTGCGATTGCGCGACCGAATATCAATGATTGTACGGAGTAAGGACGATCCGATAAGTCCCTGTCCCAAAAGCTCCCCCATCTCCTGAGTACAAAGGAGCGGGAGCTTTTGGGACGGACTCTTACAACAAGCCGCGTTCAAATTGTGCCGCTTGCCCATTCGGAATCCGACGCCCAGCGCGAAGCAGCCGCCAGCGACGGCGCACATCCTCCGGCTCGTACGGGCGATAGATGAAATCGGCGCGGAGACAAATCGCCCCGGCGCGGCGGAGTTCTTCAAGGCGATCGGAAAGACAAAAGCTATCTCGATTGATGACGATGGTTCGGCAATGGTAATCGAGAGCCGTCACCTTCTCGCCGTGGCTGGACTCCATCTCCATGCTCTCGAAGCGACAGTTAGCCTTACCCGGACAACCGCCGATCAGATTGGCATAGGCGCACGATTCGGCCACGAATAACGGCGTATCCTGATGTACGATCAGGACGGCGCGATCGCCAAACTCGTTCAGCAGCGAACGTACATTTTCCAGTCCGTCTTCCGGTGAAAGCGTGAAGCGGCGGACGCCCATGCTCTCCAACGCCTGGGCCGCCAGCCGATTGATGACGTAGACCGACCAATCGGTAGACAGATCGACCCCGCTGGGGTGTGGCCGAGTGGGATCGAGACCGAGGTAATCCCACGCCGAAACATTGGCCGCTTCCCACTTCGTCCATCCGGCGGCGAGAAGCGATGCGATCTTGTGGCGAACGCCGGTCTCTTCCCAGAAGCGCGTCAACGCCGGTAGCGCCAGACGAATGCGTCCGCGTCCCATTCGTTCGCTCCATAGACCGAGTTTGTCGACCAACAAAGTCGGATGATCGCGAGCAATATCCACCACGATTTCGTCGATGCCGTCCCAGTCTTCTTCCTCGAAGGCGTCGAGAAACCCGATTCGATCCACCTTGATCGACCATCGGAAAGCCTTCGCGGGCGGCCCGGTGCGCACCCTCGGCGGCGCGACCGTCGATTGCAGATGCGCTATCCGCTCGGAGAAAGCCCGCTGTCGCTTCGCTTCCAGAGCGCTCAGCACATCGCGGCGAAGCTGGTTGAGGCGCGATACCGGCACGAACGCACCAGCGTCGTTGTGATACGTAAAGGAGTCGAGAGTCATGGCCGTATCGCCGAGTTTCTCGAATGCTCCGCGCGCCGTCAAAGCCAGCGCGTCTCGATCCTTGGCCGGTGAGAATGGCCCCGGCAACTCGCTCCGCACTTCAATCGCGGTGGACTCGGCATCGACCAATCGAGCCGTCGCGCTCACATTTTCCGGCGTTGCCCTCACTTCGACCGAGATGCCATGGCGGACACGGTGCTTGCCCGGCTTGGGGCGATCGTGGCGATACTTCTGCTTCACCTCCTGCGAGGAGGAACAATAGACCGGCGCGCCGCGAGGAATGTCCGGATGTTCGCGCGGCAACTCGACTTCGACTACGGTATCCGCGGGCGCTTCAAATACTTCTTGCCGCCTCTCCCGCCGATTGGGCGTCGCTATCCACAGTCGTTCGACGGCGAAACCGAACGGTTTGCCCAGCACCGGCAGATCGACTTGCAGGCCATCGTGCCGTTGAAGCGCGCGATGGGTGAGGAAACGCAAACGGCTCTCAGTCCCGCTTTTGATAACGGCTTCGACCTGGCCAATCAACGTTCCGCGATGGCCCACCGTATCGCGGTCGGCCACTTCTTTGTCTTTATGCGAAGCCACGAACAAGCGTGTCCACGGACGGCTGAAGACGCTTTGCATCTCCGCTTCCGTCTCGTGTCGATCGTCCTCGGTCAATCGGCCGTCGAGCAGCTTGCGATAATAATCCGTCGTCGTGGCCACATACAGCGGGCTCTTCTTCCGCCCCTCGACTTTGAAACACGAGACGCCAGCGGCACGCAGTGTCGGAATATGATCGGGCAGGGCGAGATCTTTCATCGAGAAGGGAAAGCCCTGGCGCGGATCGCGCCGTACTGGGGAACCATCGCGCAGGCTGAGCGGAACGTCGGCGACTTCGTAAGAATCGCGGCACGAATAGGCGCACTTACCGCGATTGCCGCTGCGTCCCAACGTCTGGGCCGAAAACAGGCACAGACCGCTATACGAGTAACACAACGCACCATGCACGAATACTTCGGTCTCGATTCCCGCCGTCGCCGTGATGTCGCGGACTTCCTCGAAAGTCAGCTCGCGCGCCAACACCACGCGACGAAAGCCCATCCGCCGGAGAGTCTGAGCGCCGGCGCGATTGTGAACGCTCAGTTGCGTGCTGGCGTGCAGTTCCAGATCGGGAAAGTGCGTGCGAACCAAATGGTACACACCAAGATCCTGAACGATGAGGGCATCGACGCCGATGTCCGAGAGTGCGGCAATCGCCTCGACCAACTCGGCCAATTCATCTTGGCGAATCAGCGTGTTCAGTGTGACGAACACACGGCGGCGGGGTTGTAGGCTATGGGCGTAGGCCGTGATTTCGTCCACTTCCTCCAGCGTGAAATTCTCCGCCTCGGCGCGCGCGGAAAACTTCTTCAATCCCAGATAGATCGCATCCGCGCCAAAGTGAAAGGCCGCGAATCCCGCGTCCAGCCCTCCCGCCGGTGCCAACAACTCGACCGGCCCCGCGGGAGCGCCCAACGGCACGGACTGCACGGCAAACGCGCTGGGCGACTCGCTATAGATGCCCTGCGGCTCGACAGGTTCCGGCGCGTCCGGCAACGGCGTCAACGCCGTCCACTCGCGCCACGTCGGCTCGGACGCTTCCACGGAAAGAAGTGGCAAGGCCAGCCGATTTTCGGTTTCGTTCAAGGATACCCTCATGCTCGATTCCAATGCTCGCAAACTCGTATTCGGTGATTGTATCACCGCGGCGAGTGCATCCCAAACGGCGACGGCGTGGAACGATCGCGATTTCCGCGATTGACCGCGTTCATTTCGTTCAAGTAGACTCTTTCCTCTCTCTCGCCCAGGCGATGCGATAAAGGAGGTTCGGTCGTGAAAATGCGGATCGTATGTCTCGCTCTTCTGGTTCTCGCCGTCCCCAGCGGGGCCGCGGAGATAAACAAGTCGCGTCTGCGGGAGTTGGCTACACTGCCGACCATCACCCTCGAGTTCGGCGTAAAATTTTCAACTAGCGACGGCTTTGTCATGGGCGGGCGCAAGCCAGACTACTTGGCTGAGATCGCCCGCATTCGCAAGGACGTAACGGGGGACGACCGCGATGCCGAACGGTATTTGCGAATGGGCGTGTTGTACGCCAAACTGGATCGCGGAAGGGAGGCGAAGGAGGCATCGCAAAAAGCGGTTGACTTGTGCCGTCAACAGGCGAAGGCACATCCAGACGACATGAGCCGCCTGGCCCTGTTGGGCGAAGCCTTGGTGTGCAACAACCAGGGCGAGGAAGGCGAGGCACTGCTGCGCCGTGCCGTCAAAACCGCACCCAAGGAATGGCGTGCATGGTTAGTCTTGGGGAAGCGAGTGGACGATCGTGCGGCGGGCGAGATTGTCGGTGACATGCCTTTGAGCGCGCATTTTATGGGCGGTAAGGCAATGTTAAAAATCTTTGAGAGGAAGCCGCAGCCGGAGAAAATCGCAGGGTGGCGAAGCCTCCACGAAGAGGCACTTCGCTGTTTCGAGCGTGCTGTCGCATTGGCACCGCGAGAAACGAGACCATATTTTTACCGCGCAGGATCGATCTTCAAGGCCGGTCTTGTCGAAGCTGGCCTGCAATCTGAACGGGGCAAACAGGTCGATTTGATGAAGAAGGTTCTCACGCCGGCTTACGCCAGCGACCTGCGCACCATAGCTCGCTTATCGGCCGATGATCCAAGTGCAGTCGGCACAGCCATTATAATCGAAATTATGTACTGTTTCTCGAAAGGTGCATTCGACCGAAGCGCAATCAATAAATTATCGGCCTATGAGACGGAGGAACACGATCCCTCCCTCGTGGATTGTCTCGATCATCCGAGCCGTGATTTTGTGCGCTGGGGTATGGAGCGCCTCGAGCATCTGACGAAAAACTCCGACGAGAAGATCGCTGCCGATGCTTCGGAGAACCTGGCCTGGATTCTCATGTTTATTCACAAGCCACAAGAGGACATGAGGGAGGATGGCCCTCGGTTTTTTGAAGCGGCTTATAAAAAAGCTATTCCCAAAATTCTCGAGTGTCTGCGCCGTGCCGTCCGACTCGATCCCACCCGCGAACGCACTTGGGACTTCCTGACGTTCTTGCTTGCCGAAAAGGCTTCGAGCGAGGAAGCCTTGGATGTCGCTAACCGGAGGCTCAAGAGTAAAGATAACGCGCACAATCGTTTTCTGCTTGCCAAGCTTTTCGCCGACAAAAAGCAGTTCGACTTTGCCGAAGAACAACTGCGGATCGGCTTAAATAAAGATCGAGACGATCTTAATTGTCGTCTCGGCTTAGCGGCCATGCTGTTGCGATGCGAAGAGGCCAAAGCGCTAAAATCGGCCGAAGAACAGCTCGATAAACTTGAACCGCTTCTGAAGAACAACAAAAGCAAAGAGATAACGAATCATTATGGATTGCTTCAAGGAATCGCCGCCGCTCTCAACGACAATCGTGGAGGAGCCAAGAAGAAGTTCGAGGAAATCGTACGGAACGATGCCATGAATGCGACTGCCAAAAAAGCTCTGTTTTATCTCGGTGAGTGGATCGGACCGGATCGAGAGCGTGAGGCAATTGCCTGGATCGAAAAGCACGGCGGCAAAATCCGTCGAGAAGGTGGACGCAAGGATGGCCCTGTCGTGAGAGTAGTGTTCGGCAACGAAAAGACCTCCGAGGATACCCTCCTCTATCTCAGTGCATTTCCTCAGTTGCGTTCATTAATAATCTCAGGATCCGACATCGGCGACGATGACTTGGAATTTCTCGAACCGCTGAAACACTTATCTAAACTCCAAATTCTATCCGACAAAATTTCCGGTTTCGGCTTGGCACATCTCGCAAGTTTAGAACACTTGACCGCATTGCAAATCAGCAGCAAGAAATTCACTGATTCTGGATTGATCCACATAAAGAAGCTAAAAAAAATTCGGTCGTTGGATCTCTCTTATTCGAGCATCCACGATGAAGGCCTCGTTCACCTCGAAGCGTTAACTCAACTTCGCCGCCTGTCGCTTGAGGATACAAACATCACCGACTCTGGATTAGTACATTTGAAAGCGCTTCGACACCTCGAAACGCTTTATCTGCCAGGCAAAAGTGAATTCGAAACGTCCAACTCGCTAAGAAAGAAAGCTGGATTACCGATAGTCTTACCCGCCATCACGGAAGCTGGATTGGCCCATCTTCGTGACATTCCCACCCTGCGAACGATCTCGCTCGAAGATCCTCTCACGGACGATGGGTTGGCTCATCTGGCGAAGCTGCCTCATCTACACCGATTAACCGTTGCTAAAAATCAACTTACCGATGAGGGTATGAAGCAATTCGAGCGGTGTAAGCAATTGCGAGTATTGAATCTTCGGTTCGGCAAGTTCGGTGACGCGGGAGTAGAACATTTGAAGGGGCTGGAAAACCTGCGCGAACTCGATCTGGAATACTCGAAAATTACCGATGAGGGACTCGCTCACCTCAAAGGATTAACGAGACTGGAGAAGCTGAATCTTAGCGGAACCGCTATCTCGGATAAAGGGTTAGGTCATCTTCGTGAGCTAACCCGATTGCGAGAGTTGATGTTGTCGAATCTGTTCGGCAACAACAGCCCGGCTATGCTGCAGCTACTGGCCCATTTCCCCGGCAAAGAAGCGAATCCGTCGAAAAAGGCTGAGGAACCGCGTGTCACGGACGATGGCCTCAAGTATCTGGAAAAAATGACTGCTCTGGAATACCTGGATCTCTCCAATCAGCCGATTACCGATATGGGCTTGGAATCATTAGAACACTTGAACAGATTGGAGGCCCTACTTATCCGCGGCACGGAAATTACCGATGCTGGGTTAACGCATTTATACAAACTGAGGCGATTGAGGACGCTCGAACTCTTTCGTAGCAAAGTCACCGATCAGGGTGTCAAGAATATAAAGAAGGTGATCCCTAAACTATCTGTCACGCGCTAACAGTACAGCGCTACTCCCCTCTCCCCTGTATTCAGGGTAGAGGGGCCGGGGGTGAGGGGTTTGGTGAAAGCGAGTGGTTTCGGGGTCTCCTTTCGTCTCTTACCCCTCACCCCCAACCCCTCTCCCCTGAGTACAGGGGAGAGGGGAGAATCCGAGAGTAGCGCTGCTTCTCCCGAGTTATCGTTCCGTCCAGCGGATAAATCCGACCTGCGAACTCGCCTATTTTGCCGAGGTTTGTTCGAGAAGAAAGCGGCGGAGGTCGGCGAGGCGGTCGGTGTTGAGGAGATCGACCTTGGCAGCTTGAAGTTCCTTCCACACTTCGGGTTTGTCGGGAGTGGCCCAGAAGCGCACCATGCGCTTGTGCTTGTGGGCTTTGGCGACGAAATCGCGGAGTTTGCGACGTTCTTCGTCCGGAATCGCGCCGTCGCCGCGCCAGCGGAAGAGCGACGACCAACTCTCGCTGATCCACGGCAACAGATGAACCGGGGCATCGGAATCGAGATCGGCGGGACGGCCATCGAGACCGGCGTAGCGCACTTTCTGTCGCCTTAGCGTCTCTGCATCGCGGTTGCCGCTGATGACCACCGTCACCGCTCCCTGTCGAAACGTGCCGTCGCGCGTCGTGGAGAGCATGTCGCCGTAGCGGGCCAGCAATTTATCGACGGCGGCGTAGGTGGCCTTCGCCTCGGTCTTCACGTCGATCAACAGATACACCGTGGGTCCATCGCGGTAGACGCGCCCGCCGTTGGCTCGGATGCGCTCCTTCAGCGGAGCCAAATAGAGCTTTTCCAGAGTTTTCTCCCCACGCAACGAGAAGAGGGTGTGAGCGACTAACAACTCGTCGCCGACGAGGAAGACATCGGCCTCGACACTGCAAAAGCCCTGATCCAGTGCATCGAGCAGCGGGCGTTTGTGTTCGTAGTCGTTGTGCGCGTGGGCCTGAGTCAACGGCTTCCGCGCCGCCGCCTTCTCGTCCGCCGATGCGAGTGCGACCATGAGAGACGACGTCAGGAAACAAATGGTCCAACGGCGACCATGAGACATCTCGGATTCTCCTAGCGCGGAATCAGGAACGGTGCCAGTCGGTTTTACGGTTTCTCAAACAGCTTGTCTTCGACCGAGGAGAGTACCTTGATGCCGTCGAACCGGACCTCGCTCACTTTGGTCGTCCCGTTGAAAGAGACGATCTCCTTGGTCGGCCATTTGATCCCATCGAACTCTTTATAGTCGCTGAAGACGTAATCTTTGGTCAGAGCCACGCCCGTCTCGGTGGAGCGGCGAGACATTTTGACGAGAAGATGACTTTTCTTATCGAAAAAGAGGCGCGCGTCGGGATAGCCGCGATGCGCCACCTTGACGACCGCGGCATCCTCGCCGTTGACTTTGGCGTCGGCCATCTGCGCGAGATCGAACCCGTCTTTCAGCAACGGCGTGAGATTCATCAGCCACCAAACGTAAAGTTCCTCTTTTCGTTCTCGAACGGTCGGTTCGTTCATTTCCCGTGTCTCCCCGCCCGACTGCGTCCAGCCCTTCGCGCCGTTGAGAACGAGGACGATTCGATTCCTCCCCAAGCTCACGACGAGTCGGCAACGGTCGGGGAAGCGGTAGGTTTCCTCCGTGGTGAGCCGCGTCTCCCCATCGAGGAGTAGGACGCCGCGTCCGCTGCGCGAACGCATCTCGGCCTTCGCCAGTGCCTTGGGTCCGCCGTGCGCGTCGATCGCCCGATTGACGACGGCCAACGCGGCCTCTCGATCGCCGGCGCAAGCGGGATTCATTCCACTCGCAAACACCAAACCGATCGAGCAGAGTATCGGGTAGCGCATGGCCTTCCTCCTGTTTTCGAGCCTACGATAGACTCCCCGTTTTGTACCCCGTCGTGGGGAACCTGTCCACGCCGCCTTGTCGCCGCAAGCAGAGCGGAATACTCTGGCTTAAAGGAGGAGCCTCGGCCATGCAACAATTTACACGAGAATTGACGCGGGAAATCGCGGTCGGCGGCGAACGCCTGGTCCTGACGCTGACCAAAGACGGTCTTTCGGTGCGTCCCGTGGGTGGACGCCGTCCTCCCTTCACGATGAGTTGGCCGGCGTGCCTGTGCGCGTGTGTCGCCAATGCCGCCGCCGAACCCTCGCCGGAGCAACTCCTTCAGACGCTCAAGGAAATCCACGCCGGTGCTTCCAAACCCGTGGAAAAGACGATTGAAGTGGTTGCCCACGATCTTGGGGAAGCACCCAAACCCGCCGAGTTCTCGACGGCCCTTGCGAGCGCGGGAGACACGACGATGGTGTTGCTGGCTCGGCTCGATCGATGGTTGAACCTTCACCGCGAGCGCTTCGAGCAAGCGCTGCGTCCCGGAGCGACGGCGGCGGACTGCGAGGCTTTGACGTCGGCAATTGGCAAGCCTCTGCCCGAGGAATTGCGCGTGTTGTTGACCTGGCACAACGGTCAGAATCCCGAAGTGCCCGGCGCATTCGAGGGCAACTGGTTTTTGATGAGTACCGAGGAGATCGCCGTCGCCAAGAACGAACTCGACTCCCATGCTCACGAAGGCTGGAACCGCGATTGGCTGCCGCTGTTTGACGACGATAACGGCAACTATCTCTGTCTCGATCTTGGTTCGCCAGGGTTGCCGATGCGCGAATGTTGGCGCGGCCGCGCCGATCATCCCCAGGTTGCCCCGTCGTTGACGGCGTGGTTGGAAGCGTTCGTGAATGCCTTGGAACGCGGTTCCTATGTTGAGGATACCGAGCGAGGCAGCCTGATGTTGCGTTCGTGACAGCATTCAAATAGATCGCAAGCTCCCATGTTCCATCCTCCGTCTTCCGTTCCCGCGCGCCTCGGCTACTTCATGCCTGCCGAGTGGGTGCCGCACCGCGCGACTTGGATTGCTTGGCCGCATCAGCGCGACGATTGGCCGGACAAGTTCGAGCCGATCCCTTGGGTCTACGGCGAGATCGTTCGCCACTTGGCGGCAAGCGAGGATGTCTGCATCCTCGTCGAGAACGCGGAAGGCCAACGACGCGCCGAGAGCGTTCTCGACAAACTTTCGTTCGACAGACACCGCGTCCATTTTTGGCCTATTCCCACGGATCGCGTCTGGACGCGCGATTATGGTCCGCAGTTCCTGCTCGACGCAGCCGGATCGACCGCATTGGTCGATTTCGCATTCAACGGCTGGGCCAAGTACGACAATTGGCAGCGCGATAACGAAGTATGTCCGCGCATCAACGACGCGCTGAAGCGAACGATCTGGCAGCCGGAACGCAACGGCAAGCGCGTCGTCTTGGAAGGCGGAAGCATCGAAGTCAACGGCAACGGGCTGCTGCTAACTACGGAGGAGTGTCTACTCTCCGAGGTGCAAACGCGCAATCCCGACTTCAACAAGCACGACTACGAACGACTCTTCGCCGATTATCTCGGCGTTCGGAAGGTGTTGTGGCTGAATCGCGGGATTGCCGGCGACGACACGCACGGCCACATCGACGATCTCGCTCGTTTCGTCGCCTCGAACGCGGTAGTCACCGTCGTCGAAGAGGACAAAGGCGATGTTAATTATGATCCATTGCAAGAGAACCTGGACCGCCTGCGGAGTGCTACCGACGCGGAAGGGAAGCCGCTAACGGTGCATACGCTGCCCATGCCCGCGCCGTTGTGGTTTGCCGGTCAGCGTTTGCCGGCCAGCTACGCCAATTTTTATATCGCCAACGATCGCGTCCTCGTGCCGACGTTTAACGACGCCAACGATCGTCGAGCGCTGAACGTCTTGGCCGAGTTGTTTCCCACGCGCGCTGCGATTGGCATTCACGCCGTCGATCTCGTCTGGGGGCTGGGAACATTGCACTGTCTGACGCAACAGGAGCCATCCGGCCGATCTCCATGACAAGCGGGGTTACGGATCGAGGTTGGCGATCAACTCGTGCGTGAGAGTGGCGGTGTTGCCGTCGCCGCCGAGGTCGCGGGTCAATCCTCGTCGATTCGACAGAGTGCGCCGCACCGATTCTTCGATGCGCTGAGCGGGCTTGCGCTGGCCGATGTGAACCAACATCATCGCCGCCGAGCGAAGTAGGGCGATGGGGTTGGCCAATCCTTTCCCGGCAATATCCGGCGCGCTGCCGTGAACGGCCTCGAAGACGGCGTATTTCTGCCCCAAGTTGGCTCCCGGAACCAATCCCAACCCTCCAACGAGACCCGCGCACAGATCGCTCACCACATCGCCGAAGAGATTCTCCATGACCAGTACGTCAAAACGAGTGGGATCGAGCGCCAGATGAAGACACAGACGATCCACATGGATCTCTTCAAATTCGAGAAACGGGAAATCGTCGGCAACGGCCCGCGCCGTCTTCAGGAAGAGACCGTCGCTGAGGGGCATGACATCGGCTTTGTGACAGAAGGTGACTCGACGGCGTCCACCGTGTTGGGCCAACTCGAAGGCGTAGCGAACGATCCGTTCCGCCGCCGTGGTCGTGATGATGCGTAGACTCTCCACCACTCCGGGCACGACGACATGTTCTTGCCCGGAGTATAGCCCCTCGGTGTTCTCGCGGACGACGATGAGATCGACGCCCTCGTAGGGGACGTTGACTCCGGGCAGGGTTGAGACGGGGCGCAGACTAACGTAGAGGTCCAGCTCTTTGCGCAGGCGGACGTTGATGGAACGAAAGCCTTTTCCGATCGGCGTGGTGCATGGCCCTTTCATGGCCACGCGGTAGCGGCGGACCAGATCGAGGGTGGCGGAAGGCAGCGGATCGCCGAAGCGGTCGGCGGCATCGAGACCCGCCCAGGCCTCGATCCAGACGACGTTCGCTCCCGCCGCTTTGACGATGGCCTGCATCGCCGCCGTTACCTCCGGACCAATTCCATCGCCGGCAATTGAGACAACAGGTGTGCCCAAGATGGTTCTCCGTAAACGAGAAATCGTTATCGTCACAGTGCCTCGAACGAGGGCCTTTGTCAAGCGGGGAACCGCCCCACACCGAACGGTTGTCTCTCGACGAAAGCCACCTTACCTGACGAAAAAGTAAACATTTTGACTCTTGATATGTGCGTGAGACGAGGTATACTCCGAACAGTGGATGGGAACGAGACGGTTTTCGGCGAGGATGGAATCGTGCCGTGGCACGGCCGCTGATACCGACTTTACGTTCGCTGTCTCTCACGACAATCGCCAAAGATAGGGGCCATATTCCAGAGGTTGGCGGCGCGAATATGAAATCCGTACCCCGATTTTACGCCTGCTTCCTTCTCGTCTGCCTGCTCTGGCTGTTGCCCAGCAGCGCGCGGCGTGCGGTGCGAGGAGCGCGCGGGGACGATGGAGTGGTCCGAACGACCCATCGAGCGCGACTCCGCCGTTGCCGCGAAGAAAATCCTGCCCATCTTCCCGTTCGGCCTTCCAAGAGCGCTTTTCTGCCGCCCGATGAGGACGACGATGGCGAACGCGCTCGCGCGATCGCCTCCAACCAGTGCGCTCGTTTGGATTCGTCGTCCGAAGATTCATCCCGCCGAAGCCCATTCTCACGTTTCGATACGCATCCCTTGCCCACAGCCGTCTCACGCCATCAGACGCTGTGCATCTTGCTCATTTAGACCTCCTCACGATCTCCACGGTTCCTCGCCTCCGCTCATCACTCTCCGGGCGTGGATTGTCGTCGAACATCCGCGCCAAACCGTGCGGCATTTTCTTGGAATCGAGATAAATCGGATCGAAGGAGGTCCACATGATCGCAAGCAGTATACTTCACCGTCATGCCGAGGCTTTGGAGCATGTCTTCGGGTATCGCCTCAATGGACAGAAGACCGACGTGGAACCGTCGGAAACAGATCTCGACCGTTTTACCATCGCGCTGTCGCGCGAAGTGGGCACCCCGGAACAAGAGGTAGCCCGCGAGGTCGGCGAACGCCTTGGCTGGCCGGTGTACGATCGAGAAATTCCAGCGCGCATCGCGGAACAAGTCCATCTTCCGCTCCGCGCAGTCGCTGAGATCGACGAACGGCGACAGAATTGGTTGTTGGAGTGCATCTCCGCATTTGGCGCTCACCACGACCTGAGTGAAAGCCGTTATTTCCATCACCTAGTTTCCGTGATCCGATCGATGGGAGATCGGGGGCGCTGTCTGATCGTCGGCCACGGCGCGGGGTTCATCCTGCCGTCTCGGACGACACTGCGGGTGCGTTTGATCGGCGACCGCGAACGTCGCGTCTCCGCCTTCGCGCGTTCCATGAAAACCGATCGAGCCACGGCGGCCCACCGCCTGGAAGAGGTCAACCGCGAGCGCGGCCGTTTCCTTCGCGATCATTTTCACGTTGATCCAACCCAGCCGGACCATTACGATTTGATTCTGAATACCTCCCAATGGTCGATCTCCGAGTGTGCCGACGTGATTCTCCACGCCTTGCACCACAAGGCCGTCGGTCATAAACCGAGATAGGGGAGATTCTCGATCGTGTGCCGAAAGCGAGCGGGAGTGCGTGGGCGTCCCGATAGAATGTACTTGGGTCGCCGACGCAAACCCGCTCGCGGATCGGTCTCGTTGGGTTCGTCTCTGTTCGGACGTTTCAGGAGGAAGGGTGGCGAATGATGAGCGCAGTCGAAGTTCAGAAGTTTTCTTCCCGCCGCGAGGATGCGATGTCGTCCGAGTCGATCGTGGAGATGCCGGTCCTACTCGAAACCTGGTTGCTCAAATCGTTGGAAGAAGCGGCGAACGAGCAAGGCTTGACGACCGCTGAAATGGTTCGCCGACTGATTCGAGATTTCGTCTACTACTCCGATGGAGATTTGAAGGCTCCGTAAATAGCCTTTTCGGCTCCGCCTCGTCCGCGTTGGCAATGCGGGCCGGCCCTAGAACACGCCTTCTCTCTCCCCCCCGTACTCGGTGGAGACATCTGAAAAAGTCTTGGGTTGGGCGCGTGAGGAAGGAGCCGCTCCACGGCATACATCGACATTTGTTCGCTACGTTCCTTCCACAAGATCGTATGGGCAAATCACGTTTTTAGTCCCGCCTCGACCGCTTCGACACCGATCAGCGGAGCCTGGCAGGTGAAATTTTGACAAACATACACCGTCACTGGACCTTGGGACGATTTGCCCGCCAGTAAGGGGAGCAGGCTCTCGGTCTTGTCGTCGTGGGACGATTTCATTGCCAGCACTCGATGCGGTTGATACGCCGCGGCGAGGAGACGCAGGACGCGGCGGGTGTCGGCGTCGGCGGGATTGC
The DNA here is from genome assembly GCA_021781415.1 of Planctomycetota bacterium. Lineage (GTDB taxonomy): Bacteria > Planctomycetota > Planctomycetia > Gemmatales > Gemmataceae > JAJPHU01. The sequence goes on along the minus strand of JAJXWW010000128.1, from coordinate 26,683 downwards.
CGACAAGAGCGATCTCTTGTACCGGGCCAAGGTAAAAGTCGAGGGCGAGCAGCATCTGACCGGCGGCCAGCGGGTGCGCACTCAGCAGGCCGCGATAGAGCCGCAGCGTCGCCTCCGCTTTCTCTTGTAGATCGGTGCGACCCGTCAATTTCACCAAACGCAAGAGTGCCGTCACCGCCATCGAATTGCCGGAGGGGATGGCGTTGTCGTGCGGATCTTTGCCGCGCGCGATCAACGATTCGTGAGCGCGTCCGGTGTAGAAGAAGCCACCGTCTTTGGAGTCCCAGAATTGATCGATCGTGGCGTCGGCCAGCTCCAGGGCCGACACGATCCAGCGCGGCTCGAAGGTCGCCTCGTACAAGGAAACCAGGCCGTCGAGGAGAAAGGAATAGTCCTCGAGATAGGCATTCAATTTCGGTTCGTGGCCGGCGCTCCAGGTGCGCAAAAGCAACCCCCTCACCCCCGACCCCTCTCCCCCGCTTTGGGAGAGGGGGGAGGTGCGCATCCGCGTGAGAAGGAAGTCGGCGGCGCGGACGGCGGCGTCGGCATAGTCGCGGCGATCCAGCACGCGCGCCGCTTGGGCCAATGCGCCGATCGTCAGCCCGTTCCACGAGGTCAATACCTTGTCGTCCAGTCCGGGCCACACGCGCCGCGCGCGCGCCTCGAATAACTTGCGGCGGGCCGCGTCGAGCCGCGTTCGCAGATCGGCTTCGGTAGTACTGTTGAGCTGCGCGTATTGGGCGAACGTCTTGACGCAGTGGAGGATATTGTTGCCGTGTTCCCAATTGCCTTCCGGCTCGACGCCATAGACCGCATTAAAAAGATCGGCTTCATCCTTACCGAGAATTCGCTCGATCTCTTCTGCCGTCCAGACGTAGAACTTGCCCTCTTCGCCCTCGCTGTCGGCGTCGAGCGTGCTGTAAAACGGACCTTCCGGCGAGGTCATTTCGCGCAGCACCCAGTTCAGCGTCTCCTCGGCGATTTCTCGATAAAAGGGTTCGCCGGTGGCTTGATACATTTCCAGATAGCACGGCGCGAGCAGGGCGTTGTCGTAGAGCATTTTCTCGAAGTGGGGCGCGAACCAGCGTTCGTCGGTGCTGTAGCGGGCGAAGCCGCCGCCGAGATGATCGTAGATGCCGCCCCTTGCCATGTGGTCGAGGGAGACGCGGACCATCTCCAGCGCCTGCGGATCGTCGTAGCGCTTCCAGCAGCGCAAGAGTAAGCGTAGATCCATGGGATGGGGAAACTTCGGCGCTTGGCCGAAGCCGCCGTGGCGCGTGTCGAAGGCGCGCTCCAAGCCGGACAGTGCCAGCCGCAAGGGAGTGTCGTCGAGGGCACCCTCTTCGAGTTCCAGGCGGCCGATGTCGCGGAGATGTCCGGTAATCTGCTCCGCCGCTTCTTCGACTTCGGCGCGGCGCGTCTGCCAGACCTCGGCGATGTGAAGGAGCAGGCGCTTAAATCCAGGCCGGCCATAGCGGTCGTCCGGCGGGAAATAGGTTCCTCCGGTGAACGGCTTCAACTCCGGCGTCAGAAACACCGTCATCGGCCAACCGCCCGAACCCGTCAACATCTGCACCGACGCCATGTAAATCTGATCGAGGTCCGGCCGCTCCTCTCGATCGACTTTGATGCTGACGAAATGCTCATTAAGGATTTGAGCGATCTCTTCATTCTCGAAACTTTCGTGTTCCATCACATGGCACCAGTGACAGGCCGAGTAGCCGATGCTGAGGAAAATGGGCCGGTCGAGCTGCCGAGCGCGCTCCAGCGCCTCGTCTCCCCACGGAAACCAATCGACGGGGTTATGGGCGTGCTGGCGCAGATAGGGGCTGGATTCGCGGCTGAGGCGATTGGTGAACGGCGTCGTCATGGCGGTCTCCCTCCTCGGTCGGCCGCGATCCGCAAAGGATTACGGCACGCGCTCCCCTTCGGGTCGCGGCTAACCAAAAATCGTCTCTTGGGGAAATGTTATGGAATCGCAGACTCGATGCGGCTTTCGGCGATACCCTAGAAGGAAGTAGCCCGTATGAAATGGAATCGATCGAGTGGAGAACTCCGTCGGAAGAAGATCGGTGTTCATGCGTTGGGCGCTCTGGTCTAAGAATCGATCTCAGGATATGCTGTGCGTACCCTCAACGTGTCCCACGGATCGGGAGTTGGAACAGGCGTGAGCAAGCAGAACCAGAATACCGAACGGGTTGCCCGGAGGAAACGAACCGTGTCTCTGCGCGAACCCTCGACCGAACCGCCGCCCACCGCGCCGGTTGCGGACGCGGACGCGCTGTCCGTGTTCGTACCCCCGGAGGCGAGCGCGGAGGACGTGGACGAATCCGCGCTGGCTCGTCTCGACGACGATGGATCGCCCGCTTCCGGCGTGCGGACGGATCTACCTCCAACCGATGGCGTCCTTCCACCCTCCGTTGCCGTCGAGGCGGATACTCCTCCCGAGGATGTCTCACGAAATACCACCTCGTTGGAGCAGCGCGTTCGTCGTTTAGAGAATGCGTTGGAGTCGTTGCAATCTCGCTTCACCGAGGAACCGAGACTTGCCGAATCGCCCCCGGTTGCTCGCGTGGCCGACCCAATGCCCGCCCCTCCGGCACCGCCTGCTCCGACGGCGATTCTGGTGGACTTGGGCAAACGGCTCTTGAACTCGGACGCGCCGTCGGTCGCGCCGACGGCGATCGTGGTGCCGAACCTGAGTCAGTCGGCGATGCGCGGGAGCCTCTTGTGGTTGCTGTGGGACACTTGGGCCGAGGCGCGGAGCATTGTGCGGATGTTCGTCGATCCTCGCTATCCCATGCCCCGTTCCACGCGGTTTTTGCCTCTCTTACTCTTAGTCGCCATCTTGACTTCGTACTATTGGTTACCCGGAACTAGCATCCCGGTGATCGGTTCGTGGATCAACAAAGCGTTCGATTTGCTGTTGGCCTTCGTGCTGATAAAATGGCTTGGCCACGAGGCGCGGCGCTATCGCCGCACCTCGCCGGACTTGCCGCCCCAGTTACGTCTCTGATGCGCGGGTTGCGCATTGATGCTCGTTGCGATACAAGGCCAGACCCGCGGGGAGTTACCATCGTGATTCGACTCGGCGTCAACATCGATCATGTGGCCACGCTGCGGCAAGCGCGGCGGGCGCACGAACCCGATCCGGTCGCGGCGGCGGTGCTGGCGTTGCTCGGAGGAGCCGACGGCATTACCGTGCATCTCCGCGAAGATCGCCGTCACATTCAGGAACGCGATGTCCGGCTGCTGCGGCAAGTCGTGACCAATCGCCTCAATCTGGAGATGGCGGCCATCCCGGCCATCGCCGACTTTGCCTGCGAGGTGAAGCCCGACGAAGCCACGCTCGTGCCAGAGAAACGCGAAGAGTTGACCACGGAGGGAGGACTCGACGCCGTCGCTCACGAGAAGGCCGTCGAACGCATCGTCAAGCAGTTGCACACGGCAGGAATTGAGGTATCGCTCTTTCTCGACCCCGATCCGCGGCAGATTGAAATTGCCCACATTCTCAAGGTCCGGGCCGTCGAAATTCAGACGGCGCGCTATTCCGAAGCCCGCACTCCGACGGAGCGGCAGCGTGAGCGCGATGCCCTGATCCAAGCCGCCGAGTTCGCCCGCGAGCGCGGCTTGCACGTTCACATGGGGCACGGATTGAACTATGAGAACGTCCGTGCCGTGGCGGCGATTTCTTGCGTCGAAGAGTTGAACATCGGCCATAGCATCGTGGCGCGATCCACACTCGTCGGCATGACGCAGGCCGTCCGCGACATGAAAGACGCAATTCGCCGAGCGAAGGGATTATAAGGACTACCCAGATCGTATCGAGGCGCGTAGAATACTCCGGTCCCAGCGCGAAACTCTTGCAACAGGAGAAGGAGCCATGGTACGCATTTCTCGATGGCTGATTCCAGCGGTTGTGGCATTGGCTTTGCTGTCGGCCACGGCAAACTCCGCACAGGCACAGTTCGTTTACTATCCCGCTCCCGCGGTGAGCTACTACGCGCCCGCACCGGTGGTGTCGTACTACACACCGGCTCCAGCGGTGTCGTATTACGCGCCCGCGCCGGCGGTTTCTTACTACGCGCCCGCTCCCGTGGTGTCGTACTATGCTCCCGCCCCGGTTGTTACTTCGTATTATGCTCCCGCACCCGTGGCTACTTATCGCTATGGCCCCTTGGGCCGCCTTCGCTCCGTGAGCAGTTACTACGGCGCGCCGGCCCCGGTGGTGACGCGCTACTACTATCCGTAAGCCGCACGGCTCTCTTTTCGTCTTCTCGTTCCTTCGCTCCGCGTGGGGACGAGGATGAACGTGCCGCCCGCGTTCCCCTCGAGCGCGGGCGGCACTTTTTTTTCATCTCGGCGCAGACGCACTCCCTCGCTACAATCCCCCGCCTTGGACGCCGAGTCGCGGAACTGCTCGGCCATTCTCTCGACCTGTTGAGGAGACAAATTATGCGCATCCTGCCTCGCCCCTGTTGGGCGTTCTTGGGATTGAGTATTTCCTGCGCGCCGGCTTTCGCTCAGGCCCCCCAAAGCGCCGTCCCGCCCCCTCCGGCGCAGACCGCTCCGGCCGCGCCGGCACCGACCGCTCCGGCCGCGCCGGCACCGACCGCTCCGGCCGCGCCGGCCAACGCGGTCGCCGCCACCGTGAACGGGTATCCGATCTTGGAAGCCGTCGTGCAACGGTCCTTGCAACGTGTTCCGCCCGCCAAGCAAGCCGAGGCTCGTCCCCAGATTATCCATTTTCTCGTGGATCAGATGCTGCTCGATCGGTATTTGATCGAGCAGAAAATTGTCGTCGAGCCGAAGGAGGTGGACAAAGCCGTCGAAGAGATGAAAGCGGAACTCCAGAAGCAGAAGAAAGAGTTCGGCAAGGAACTGGAGGAGATGAAACTGACCGAGGCGGAGCTGCGCGAACACATCGCCGCCGACATCCGTTGGGGCAAGTTCGCCGAGGCGCGCGCGACCGATAAGGTTCTCCAAGAACTGTTTGAAGCACGCAAGTACCTTTTTGACGGCAGCATGGTCCGCGCGCGTCACATTCTGATGCCGGAGGCGGCGCAGTTGCAAGCCGTCAAATTGGCCATCGATAAGCAAGTGGCCGACGGTTTGAACCAGTTGCCTCCCAACACCGACAAACTGACTCTCGAAAAGAAACGTCAAACCCTTCTGGACGAGGCGTTTGCCGCTCAAGCCAAGGAAAAATCGATCTGTCCGTCCAAGGATAAGGGCGGCGATGTGGGTTGGTTTCAGGGCGTCGGCCACATGGTCGAACCGTTCGCGCGCGCCGCGTTCACATCCAAACCTTTCGAGATCACCGAGCCGGTTAAAACGCCGTTCGGCAACCACCTCATCGTGGTCACCGACCGCAAGCCCGGCCGCGAAGTCAAGTTTGAGGAGGTTAAGGAGATGGTGAAGGAATACTACTGCACCCTTCTCCACGATAACATCGTCAACGGATCGCGGGCCAACGCCAAGATCGACGTCGCGGGAGCGAAGTAAACGATCGCCCGAATTCCATGCGAGCGTTTCCATTGGAGATCGGAACCCGAAGCGGGCGGCGAGAGACATTCTCTCGCTCTCACCTCGGGTTCCGATTTCGTTCAATGTTGCCGTCGTTCCAAACGTCGAGCCGCCAGGGACAGCGGATAGCTCATTAGCAAATATAAAAGTGCCGTAACCAATCCCAATTGTAGCATATATTGTGGATGATTGACCATCAGGCTGCGATAGCTACTCGTCAGCTCGACGACGGCGATGACGCTACAAACCGACGTATCCTTGAACAGCGAGATAAAATCGTTCGTCACGGGAGGAACGACGAGACGAACGGCTTGGGGCACGAGGATGCGCCACAGCGCGGTCGGTAGACTCATGCCCAGCGACAGCGCCGCTTCCATCTGCCCGCGCGGGATGGCCAACAATCCCGCGCGATAATTCTCCGCCTCGTAGGCCGAGTAGTTGATCGCCAGACCGAGCATCCCAGCCCAGAAAGCCTCCATTTTCACGCCGATAACCGGTAACAGATAATAGATGACGAACAGTTGCATCAACACCGGCGTGCCGCGCAGCAATTCGACGTAGATCGTCAGTATCCAATTCAGCCAACGCGGGCCATACAGCCGACCCAAGGCGACGAATAAACCGAGGAGCATGGCCAACGGCATCGCTCCACACGCAAGCAGAATCGTCACCCCCGCCGCGCGCGTCAATAAGGCGAGGAAGTCGGCGAACGACTGCTCCGGCTCCGGCATCGGTGGCGGCCAATTCTCCATCGCTTGGAGCAACCCGTCTTGGTCGGCGTTCCACAGACCGTATTTGTCGTAGATGCGGCGCAACGTGCCGTCGCGCAGGGCGGCGCGGAGCGCTTCGTTGAGACGGAGCCGTAGTTCGCCGTCGTTGGGGCGAACGTAGAGAACGAAATGGCCGGGTTCGATGGATGGCCCCACGATACGAAGATCGGCGAATCCGTGCCCTTGTTGGACGTAGTAGAACGCGGCGAGGTTATCTTGTACGGTGGCATCGAGCGTCCCGTTGCGGACCATGTTCATCAACCCGGTGCTGCCTTCGACCGACAGCGCGACAATCTTCAGATCGCTGGGTGAGTAGTTTTTTTTCAAAAAGAGATGGGCGGCCGAATCGCTGAGGACGCCGACTTTCCACTGCCGGCCGGAGCGGTCGCGGCGCAAATCGTCCCAATCGCGCAACGACGAGCCAGGTGCGACAATCAGCTGCAAGCGATAGACGTAATACGGTAGCGTCGAGGCCATCTTGCGTTCGCGTTGCGGCGACCATTCGTATCCGTTCAGGAGGACATCAATGTCGCCGCGCGCCAGATCGGAGGGCAGCATATCCCAATCTTTTTGGACGAAACGAGCGGGTATTCCAAGGCGCGCGGCGAGGTCGGCGGCCAACTCACCTTCGAAGCCACTCGGCGCTCGGTCGGGACCGCGATCGAGAATGTACGGAGCGCCTCCTCCGGCATCGCCGCCCCAGCGCAATGCCTTGCCGTCGTGGGTCGGCGGCTCGATGCGCGGCCTCCACGACCAGAGCGAGCCAACGACCGCGATGGCGGCCAAGGTTGCCGCCGCGGCCCCATAGGCATTTCGTCGTTTCATCGACGCTCCTCCCCCTTCAAGCGGAATCCTGCTCCTCTTCGCGGACTCCGAGAGGCCACAACGAACAAATTGACCGTTGCAATTGCGTCCTCTCCCCATTACAAACCATATCAGAGACTTTCGGACGGTCGAGGACTCGAAGAACATGGCGCTGCTCAGCCGAATCTATTTCAACGCCGTTTTCGGCGCGCTGGGCGGCTTGCTCGGCTGGATGTTGTTCGGCGTGTTCGGCAATAAGAGCGCTTCCAGCGATCAGTTCACGAGCCAACTGTTGATGGGCGGGGCGTTCATCGGAGCGTCCATCGGCTATTTTGTCGTCAGCGTCGAGGCGATCCGCGACCGATCGCTGCTGCGCTTCGTCCGGCTGGCGGCCTACGGCGTTCTCTTGGGATTGGTCGGCGGAGCGGGCGGTATATTCGTCGGCGAATGGGTGAATTACGCGATCGTCGATTGGATCGCTTCCCATCGCGGCTCGCCGGTCCTGCATCTCTTCGGAGCCATGTTCGCCCGCGGACTGGGTTGGATGTTCCTCGGCGTCACGGTCGGGTTCAGCGAGGGGATTGCCGCTCGCTCGTTGGGCAAGTTCAGCTATGGCACGCTCGGCGGAGCGATTGGCGGCTTCGTCGGCGGAATGCTGTTTGGGCTTGCTTTGGAGAAAGCGAATGTCGCCAGCGATCGCGCCTCGTTCTGGGGAGCGCTGGGGTTGATTATTCTCGGCGCTTGCATCGGCTCGTTGTCGGCCTTGGTGCAAAGCGTGTTTCAACCGGCGTCGGTCAAGGTGATGCGCGGATGGCAAGAAGGACGCGAGTATCCGCTCGACAAGGTGGATAACTCGCTTGGTCGAGACGAGCATTCCGACATCGCCCTATTCCGCGACATGAAGGTCGAGAAGAAACATGCCATCATCCAACGCGAGGGACAGCGCTACTTACTGCTGAACCACGACGCGCCCTCCGAGTGGACGCGCGTCAACGATCGACCGGTCTTGCAACTGTGCGAGTTGCACGACGGCGACCGCATTCAGCTCGGCAATGTCGTGCTGCGCTTTCAGGGGCGCGCGGCACTCGAGAGAAAACGGAAAAATAAACGGTAGAGTGGGGCTCGTTTATTTCGATTCTATGGGGTTTAAGCGACAAGTCGCTCGACGCTCGATTCCCACCACCGATCGGCGCAGGCGAAAGGCATTGATCCGTGCAAGTATGCCCGCGATGTCAGCGTGCCAATCCGCTCGAAGCGGTCTACTGTCATTTCGATGGGATCGTGCTGCGCCAAGGTGTTGCGGGCGTTGCCGCGCCCGGCCAGCTGCCGCAAGATTACGTCTTCCCTTCGGGACGACGCTGCAAGACGTTCGACGACTTCGTGCAAGGCTGCCAGTACGAATGGGAAGACGCGCGTCGCTTACTGCACGAGGGGGAATTTAGTCGCTACTTTGCCCAGCTGGGCCGACACGATCTCGCGCGCACGGCGCAGGAGTATCAGAAGCAGCCCGATGCCGATATTGGTTTGCACGCCTTCCTCGGCCAACTGCCGGCCAGCCAAACGCAAGGACCGCGCCTCGACTTGAATCCGCGCCGCATGATGCTCGGCAACGTCCGCCCCGGCGAACAGCGGAAGATCCCGCTGACGATTCTGAACCAGGGCAAGGGACTTCTGCAAGGCAAAGTCACGGTCGGCGAAGGCGGGCAGTGGCTCAAAATTGCCGAAGGAGACAACCCGGCGGAGTGCGGCGTCAAGACGGCGCGATCGCAACAAATCCAGCTGCACGTCGATGCGCGAGGCTTGACCGCGCCGCAAACCTACAGCGGAAAGTTGACGGTCATCACCAACGGCGGCATCGCCGAGGTTGCCGTCCGCCTCGACGTGACCGCTGCTCCGTTTGCCCACGCGCCGTTTCAGGGGGCCACCAGTCCGCGGCAACTCGCCGAGCGGATGCGTACCAATCCCAAACAAGCCGTGCCTCTGTTGGAAAACGGCGAGATCGCTCAGTGGTTCAAGATCAACGGCTGGGCGTATCCGGTGTCCGGGCAGACGGCTCGAGGCGTGGCCGCCGTGCAGCAGTTTTTCGAGTGCATGGGGCTTTCCAAGCCTCCGCCCTTGCAGCTGTCCGATAGCGAGTTCCACTTCGACTGCACGCCACCAGACCTCTTGCAAGCCAAGGTGACGCTGCGCACCAATTCCAAAAAATGGATCTACGCGCAAGCCGATAGCGACAAGCCTTGGCTGCGCGTGACGACGCCGGTGGTCAGTGGCCCGCAACAGACGCAGATCGCCTTCGAGGTCGATTCGACCTTAATGGACGCCGGTGGTCCGCACGTTGGGGCAGTGCAGATCACGGCGAACGCGGGGCAGAAATTGTTGGTGCGCGTGCAAGTGAATTGCCATCGCCCGCACGAGCCGTTCACTCGGCGTCTGTTGCGTCCGTTCTTCGTCGGCGCGCTGTTGGCGTTCATGCTTCGTTTGTCGTTGACGGCTCCGGCGGATCTGTTCGCGCGCGGCTGGGGTCAAACGAAGATAATCGCGCCCTGGATCTATACCACGGGGACCGAAAATCACTTTCTCAAGCTCTTTATCTTGGCGACGTGGTGGCTCGGCGTCTTTGTCGGCGCGGGGATGGCATGGCGTCGCGGCGGGCGAGCGACGGATATTTTTTGCGGCGCGGTGGCCGGCGCTTTCGCGGGCATCGTCTGCGCGGGTACGCTCGGCTGCTTGCTCCTGGTGTTCGACTCTCTGCCCGGCGCGCTGTTGACGCACTGGATCGCCGCCGCCAAGTTCGCCGCCGCTCCCAGTCTGTGGATGATGGCGTGGATAGTATTAGCCTCCATCTGTTGGGCGCTGCTCGGCGGCGGAGCGGGTTTCTTGTTGTCGGGATTGGGACAGCGAGGCCTGCGCCTCTTGGGTGCGATCGCGGGACCGTTCGCTTCGATGTTCCGGCTGTGCGGATTGGAACGCGCGGCCGCTTTTTTACTACTAAAAGGGTAATAGCGACGACGGAGAGGGGGCAGGGCTTCCCCGAAACGTAAAAAGAGTCGTCGCGCCTGTTGCCGCCCACGCTATGGTATGTTAATAATGGTTGTTATCTCCCGTCTGCCCCGGAATGGATCTTCGGTGGTTGTCTTGTTCGTTGTGCAACCGGCGGAGGGTCTCGCCCGCGAGACTTTCGTTCATCGACCGGCGACAACTCGACGCGCGAAGACGGAAGAACAGATACTCCCCAACGGTTCCAGGGCATCACTCTTATGACGTCACCATCCACGCAAGTTAAGATCCACGTCGAGCGCATGATGTATCGCAGCAGTATCGCCGTGCCGGGCGAATCCGCTGCCAGCTATGCGCTGATTAAGCTCATTCCGGCCGGCGCGGGAGCCAGCCAACCGCTCGCCCTGAATTTGGCGCTGGTTCTCGATGTCAGCGGCTCGATGTACGAGGAAGACGGCACGGGTATCAGCCGTCTCAAACGCATCCAAGACGCGGCCATCGCCGCCATCAACAAACTTCGCCCCGAAGACACCATTTCCATCGTCGCGTTCGCACACAACGCCCAAGTCGTCCTGCCTCCCACGAGCATCGCCCAGAAAGCCAAGATCGAAGACGTAATCAACAAAGTCGATATGTTCGACGTCGATCCGGGTGGCACGGCGATGGATCAGGGCATCAGTCTGGGCATGGGGGAAGTCGAACAACACGCCGGCGCGGGCAAGCTGACGCAGCTGGTGGTGTTGACCGACGGCGAAACCTCCGGCGAACACGATTGCCGTCGATTGGCCGAACAGGCCGGGCAAAAGAAAATCCGCTTCAACGTCATCGGCGTCGGCACCGAATGGAATCAGAGCCTCATTAAAGATCTGGCCAAACTGGCGCAGGGCGAATGGGGTTACATTGATGTCAACGACGCCACCGCCGCCGAGCGCGTCTTCGCCCAACAGTTCGAGGCGTTGGCCTCCGCCGGCTTCCTCCACGTCGAAATGCACCTGCGGGCCATGAAAGACATCAAGATCAAACGGGTGCGCATGGTCGTGCCGGAAATCAAAGAGTTGCCGACCACGGAGGTCGAGGATCGGCACTTGGTCGCGCAGCTGGGAACCCTGGAGCGAGACAAACCGACTCGCTATATCCTCGATCTCAGTTTGCCGAAGCGTCCCGACGGAAAGTTTCGCATCGCCGACATCGAGATCACCTTCGATCCGGGAACCGGCAAGCGCGAGACGACGGGAGCGTATCCCTTGGAGGTGACCTACTCGGCGCAACAGGGGTATGTAAACGCCGAAGTCGCCCGTCACATCGACGAGGTGCAGATTTTCGAGCTGAACAAGAATCTGCAACAGGCCATAGCCACCAACAATCAGCAGGAAGCGCAGCGCGTGGCACAAAACATCGAGAAAAAGGGCGAGTTGATGGGTCCGCGCGCCGCCAAGAAGACGATGTTGGCCAAACAAGTGCTGTCGGAGTTGAATACCGGAGGACGTGTCTCCAAGAAGACGCAGTTGGCCATGGACGACATGACCCGCGCCGTCGAGGAATCGCCGGCGTCCTGATTGGCTCGAACGAGCGGTGGGGAGGAACTCTGCGAGCAAGGTGAAACTCGATGGATTGACGCCTCCGCTCTCCCTGGAATTGATGTCATTGCATACTCTCAAAATCCGTTGAGGTTTCCAACATGGTAAAGTGTCCCTTCTGCCACTTCGACAACGAAGATGGCGCGTTATTCTGCGAACAATGCAAATCGGACTTGGGCAGCGTGGCCGCGCCGGCGGCCCTCGCTCCGGTCGAGGCGATCCCCACGGCGGAACCGTTGCCGGCCGAGCCGATCGAGGCGATCCCGTTGGCCGCCGTCGAGACGATTCCCTTCGCTTCCTCCGAACCGTTCGCCGCCATGGAGTTGGTTGAGGCGCACCCCGTGGCCGAGGCGCATCCCGTGGCCGAGGCGCATCCTGTGGCCGAGGCGCATCCGATTGTTGAAGCCCACCCCGTGGCCGAAGCGCATCCGGTTCCCCCGCCGCCACCCCCTCCGCCTCCGGTGGCCGCGCCGGCTGCTGCTCCAGCTGCCGCAGAGTTGCCGGCCGGCGCTCAGCCGCGCCTCGTCGTGCTGCGCGGGCAGAAGCGCAACGTCGAATATCCCATTTACGAAGGACTGAATTTCATCGGCCGCGCCGACGAAAAACCGGTGGACATCGATCTCGAAGAACAAGAGCCGCCCGATCGCATTTGGTGTTCGCGCCAACACGCCTGCATCAGCTTCGAGAACAACGAACTGCTTCTCGAAGATCTCAACAGTTCCAACGGAACCTTCGTCAACCGCACGCGTATCTATCCGGGTCAGAAGCGCGCGCTGGCGGTGAACGACATCGTTCAGATCGGAAACGTGCAGATGAAGTTGATCGTCTGAAAGCGATTCGCTCGGTTCTCGTCTCGCCTTGGCGGGGCGGGAACCGAGCGAGCGATCGTCCAGCGCTCGCGTGTCTATAATTGAAGGATAGGGGCTTTCTCGACTACGATAGGAAATCCGTGCCCGCCCCGCCCTCCGGACTCGGTGCATCGGATGACGCTATGGTGCAAACGTGTAGTAAATGTTCGCGGGCCAATCCTAGCGATGCCGTTTACTGCTATTACGATGGCTTCGTTCTCGGCGGACACTCCAGAAACGGCGGACCTGTCGCCGTCGGCGCGCAAACCTTCGGCCACCCTTTCGTGTTCCCTACCGGGCGGCAATGCCGAAACTTCGATGAGTTGGCTTTGGCCTGCCAAGAAGACTGGAACGCCGCCCGCGAGCTACTGCAAGAGGGCTTCCTCGAGAAATTCTTCGGTGGTCTCGGCAGAGTCGATCTCGCCCGCGCCGCGCAGGAATCGGCCAAATTCCCCAATGCCGATCTCGGATTGCATCAACTCCTCGAAAAGCTACCCACCGAGGTTCTCGGCGAGCCGCGTCTGAGCCTCGAGACTCAGGAAATTAATCTCGGCACCATCGAGATTGGCGGAAAGCGCTCGTTCGACCTGCACCTGGAAAATCAGGGGATGTGTCTGATTTCGGGGACCATCACCAGCGTCGATGCCCCCTGGTTGGCTTTGGGAGACGCTGCGGGAAATCAGAAGCACTTTCACTTCCAGCACGAGTGGAAGCTGCCGCTGCACGTTCGACCCGACAAGCTCCGCGCCAACGAGAAGCCGCTCGAAGGCCACCTCGAAATTGAATCGAACGGCGGCTCGTTCATCGTGGTCGTTCGCGCTCAGGTTCCGGTAACGCCGTTTCCGACGGGAGCGTTGGCCGGCGCGAAAAGCCCTCGGCAGATTGCGGAGAAGGCCAAAGCCCACGCCAAGGAAGCCGCCGAACTATTTGAGACCGGCGCGGTCGCCGCTTGGTACAAATCGAACGGCTGGACCTATCCCGTTCAGGGGCCAGCGGCTTCCGGCCTCGGCGCGGTGCAACAGTTTTTCGAGGCGTTGGGGTTAACTCCGCCTCCCAAGGTCGAGATCAATGCCAGCCGCATCGACCTGAGTGGCAGTCCCGGCGAACAACTGAGCTATGCGATCGAAGTAAAGAGTCAAGAAAAACGTCCGGTCTACGCCCATGCTTCCAGCAATCAGCCTTGGCTGGAAGTCGGACGCGCGAAGCTCAATGGCCGAACCGCCACCATCAACCTCTCCGTACCCTCGGTTCCCCACAAAGAAGGCGAGACGCTCAACGCCAAATTGATCGTGCAGTCCAACGGCAATCAGCGTTTCGTCGTGCCGGTGACGTTGCAAGTCGGCGGTGCCCTGGTATTCGGAGCGGCGACGCCGGCCGAGGCTTCGACAATCGTCGCGCCAAGCCTTGTGAAGGCTACGAGCGACAAACGCCGAAGCCGGTCCTCGAAAGGGCTGCCCTCCTGGATCCATCTGTTGCCCGCCGCCTTGTTGCTGCTCGCCCTGCTGACGGCCGTGGTTGCCGATCGCCTGATGCCCCAGCCTCCCGAAGTCGGCAATCGAGACGACGATATTCACGCCGGAGGCAATCCCTTTGAGGCACTTCGCTATCACGTCAAAGATCCCGATCCCCTCATCGCCGTCCGCTTCGATGGCGACACCGAGCGGTTCGGCGTGGAACTGACCAAGGAACGCGATCCCGAAAACAACGATAAGTACAAACGACTGACGTTCGACGATCACGGCAAAAGCAACAACACGGTCATCAACATCGACAATTTCGAGTACAAATTCGGCGATCGGAAAGACAACAACCGCTGGGGCGGCCCCAGAGGTTCGTGGAAGCAGCGACCTATACCCAATCGCAAGGGCTGGACTTCGACGATGGAGTTTACCAGCGAAAAGGTCGAAGTCACACAACTCGTCGAGATCGTTCCAGGACAATCGGGATACTTAGACACGGTATTGGTGTATTACACCATTCGCAACAACGACGAAGGCAAGCACAAAATCGGCATCCGCGCCATGATCGACACCTTCATCGGCGGCAACGACGGCGTGCCGTTCACCATCCCAGGCAAAAAAGGGTTCGTCGATACGAAAGCCGACCTCTCCGCCAAAAGCATCCCCGATTACATCGAAGTCATCGAGAATCCCAACGACCCCAAGAACCCCGGCACGGTGGCTCGGATGGGCTTGCGTCTCCAGTTGCCGGGCATCAAACTCGATGAGATGGACCGACTGTTGATCTGCCGTTTCCCCGGCCACACCGCCGGCTGGGACATCAAGCCGGTCTCGATGAAACCCGACAAGAGCGGAGACAAAAAAGAGAAGGCGGATTCGTGTGTGATCCTGTATTGGCCTTACGAGGTTATGAACCCCAAGGACACGCGGCACGTCGCCTTTACCTACGGCCTCGGTTCGCTCGACGTGGGGGGCAGCGACACGTTGGCGCTCAGCGTGCCGGCGTCGGTGCTGCCGGACTCCGACTTCGTGGTGACGGCTTACGTCTGGAACGCCAGCAAAGGCGACAAGGTGAAACTGATCGTGCCCGACGGCTTACGATTGGCCCGAGGCGAATCGGAAGAAAAAGTCGTCGACGAAAGCGGAGCGCGCACGCTCGTGTTCTGGCGTTTGCATAGCGGCGGTACCGGCGAATACCAGTTGGAAGCAAGCAAGGGCAAGGCGAAAGCCAACCCGAAGAAGGTGGTCGTCAAGGCAACGAGTATCTTCGGCTAGATCCGGCGAGCGGGTGGCGTCTCTCGTTCTCTCGTTCCCACGCTCCGCGTGGGAACGCACGCCTCGCCGCTCCGCGGCGCGAGCCACGAGACACCGGAGACGGGACGCGGAGCGTCCGGACCTGCGTTCCCACGCGGAGCGTGGGAACGAGGAGATAAGAAGGGCGAATACGAGAACTGGGGAGCGGCGCATGTCGTTCAAGTTGTTCATCTACTATTGTGCGTTGCTCGGCGGCTGGGCTGCCTTTCTCAGCTGGGGATTTGCCCAGGGATTGGGTATTCGTCAGCTGGACAGCGCGTATCTCCGCGCCGCGCTGATCGCCGCCGTTCTCGGCTTCTTGGTTGCGGGGGCCGTGGGATTTGCCGATGCTTTGCTGAACGCCAAGGGGTCGCAGCGCTGGGTCCGATTGGCGATATGCCTGGGCGTCGGTTTGGTCGGCGGTTCGTTCGGCGGATTGATCGGTCAGGTTCTGAACTCGATGATGCACGCTCCGCTCGTTTTCGGTTGGATACTCGTTGGCATTTGCATCGGTGCCTCGGTGGGCGTATTCGATGTGGTACGCGCCGTGAAGAAGGGCGAGGAGTTGCACCTGCCGTTCAAGAAGACGCTCAACGGCTGCATCGGCGGCTGTATGGGCGGTTTGCTCGGCGGCCTGCTATTCGGGTTCATGTTCCCCAACGACAAGATTCCACGCACCGACTTGGCCATCGGTCTCGTCGTCCTCGGCCTGTGCATCGGACTGATGATCGGCTTGGCGCAGGTATTCCTTAAGGAGGCCTGGCTCAAGGTCACGCAAGGGTTCCGCGTCGGACGCGAACTGATGCTGTCGAAGAACGAAACGACCATTGGCCGAGCCGAGAGTTGCGATTTGGGATTATTTGGCGATAATACCATCGAGCGCACCCACGCGCGCATTCTGTTGAAGGACAATCGCTATCTGCTCGCCGATGCCGAGACGCCGGGCGGTACGTTTTTGAACGAGCAACGCATCGGCAAGCCCACGCCGCTAAAATCCGGCGATGTGATTCGGGTTGGAAACAGCGTTCTTGAGTTCGGCGAGAGACAGAAACGTACCTAAAGGTTGGCCGCGCGGCGGAGCGCGCGATTGCTCTCGCGCTCCGCTGGGCGTCGCGGCGAACCGAGCTAGGATGACCCCCCATGCCGTTAGTGATCCGATGTCCGCACTGCCAAAAACCGATGCAGCTGGCCGACAACTCAGCCGGTAAGCAGTTTCGTTGTCCGAGTTGTCGCAATGCCTTCACGGTGGGTGGAGGGGCGACTCCGGGGGCTGCCGCCAACGTCGCCGGCGCGGGAGGCGCTGCCGCGGCCGTGGCCACTCGTCCCGCCGCTCCGTCGGCCCCCCCAGCACGTCCACCCTCCTCTCCGACCGTGGACGGTGGCGGAGCCAAAACCGCCCCGGTTCCTTCGACACCAAGCGAGTGCCCGGCATGCAAGTCGCCCCTGCTCGCCGGCGCGATCGCCTGCATGGATTGCGGCTACCTCCTTCAACCGGAGACGAGCGCCACCGAGATGGAAGGCACGCCCAACCTGTGTCCCAATCCCGCTTGCGGCGTCGCCAACCCGCCCGGAGAACGCAACTGTCAGCGCTGTGGAACCGTGCTTCCCACTGCTCCGGGAACCGTACTCCACGGACGCTACAAGATCGAACGGCTTTTGGCGATGGGCGGTTTCGGAGCCGTCTACTTGGCCACCGATACCAAATCCGGCAATCGCCCCGTCGCCATCAAGGACATGATCTGCGCCGATCCGCAAGAGTTCGCCATCCGCTTGAACTTCTTCCGCCGCGAGGCCGAGATTCTCCGCTCGTTGGAAAGCATTCCCATCGTCCCCCGCGTCTACGACCTCATCGAACAAGGACAGAGCGCGCATCTGGTTCTCGAATTCATTCGCGGACAAGATCTCCTCAAACTGATGGAAGGCAACCAAAATAAGCCGTTCTCGCTGGATCAAGTCATCGAATGGAGCCAGAACATTTGCGACGTGTTACAGCACATGCACACGCAAGCTCCGCCCCTGGTTCACCGCGATTTGAAACCGGACAACATTATGCTGTTGGAGGATCATCGCTCGATCAAGATGATTGACTTCGGGACGGCCCGCGATCTCGGACGCACGGTCAAGGAGAAAATGGCGGCCAAGACGCGCGTTTACACCGAAGGTTACGCGCCTCCCGAACAAATCGTTGGCAAACCGGAGCCGCGCAGCGATTTATTCGCCTTGGCCGGGACGATGTATCATTTAGTCACCGGCAAAGCACCGGAAGGATTCTATACCGCGCGCGAACTCGAATCGCAACTGAACGACCCGAATGGCTCGATCCCCAACGATCGGCGCTGGTTTTACGAATTGATCAAGATCAACCTCTCGGAGGATGTCAACGAGCGTTACTTCTCGGCGCGCGAGATCAAGGGCGATCTACAACGGCGGCGCGTGACTCTGGAGCTTCCTTGCCCCAAGTGCCAGCAGGTGAACAAGGTGCGCGAACCGTACTGCTCCAAATGTGCCGAGCCGATGACCGATCCCACGCCGCCCTGCTACCATTGCGGCAAAACCAATCGCATGGGCAGTCGCTGTTGCATCCACTGCGGTAATCGGCTTCGCTAAGAGGCGATCCGCGAAACCCCTCTCGCCTGAGTACAGGAGGAGAGGGGGGCTTTGGCCGCGAGGATTCGTCGGTTACGGACGACAAGGCTACGGACTACCGGCATACGGACGATTTTGTATGGCATCCAATCCATCCGATTCCAATACCTCTCGTGCGGGCGGCTTGTTGGCCCGCTTGAAGGGTCTGGTCCAAACCATGAAACCCAACGACGATCCGTCCGCCTCGGAAGAGGTTTTACCGACCTGGGATGTGACGCCTCCTCCCCCTCCAACGCCGGTCGCCGATCCCCCAGCGGTCGAGCCTGTGGAAGTTGCGGCAGCGAACGAACGTGAGGAGTTGCTGGCGGTCGGCAACGAGGTCGAATCCGATTCGTTGCCCGAAACGCTCCCCGAAATCCCCTCGCCTCTCGTCGAGGAGCCTGCCGGTCCCGCGCCCATCCTCTGTCCGGTGTGTACCGCCCCGCGCAAGGAGGACGAATCGTCGTGCGGCGACTGCGGCTATTACTTCTCGCCCTCCGATCTCGCGCCTCGCGCCGCCTCGCTCGCCACGGCGAACCCGGCGAACCAAGCGCCGCCTCCCGCCACGCGCCTCAAAGAACGCTATGAAATCCGCGAGGGCATCGGCGAACGTCTCGGCGTTACGCGCTATCGCGGTCTCGATCACGGCGATGGGACGGGAACAGCCGTGCCTATCGTGATCGTCCGTCAAGCGCCCGTTCAACTGGCCCTCGCCGAAGAGGCCGCCGTCACTCCCCTCGAAGAAGCGGCGGTCGCCGATGCCATTTCTCTGGATGATGGCGAAGGCGAAGTGCTGCCGATGTTCGACGACATTTTTCCCGCCGCCACGCCCGTCGTTGAACCCTCCGCGCCGTCGTCCGCTTGGCCGAGCCTCGATTGGGAGCAAAACTTGCTCGCCGAATTGCAGCATCCCGGCCTACCCGCCGTACTCGATCGCTTTAGCGAAGGAGAGTACGACTATCTGGTGGAGGAAGCGCCCCAAGGTCGGTCGTTGTGGGATGCCTGGGATGATCCCGATGCGGAGGCATCGCTGCGCTATGGCTATCTCGCCGAAGTCGCCGAGATCCTCCAACGCTTGCATCGAGCCAACGTCACGATCGAAGGGGTTCGCCCGGAGATCGTGACCGTCGCGCCGGACGGTCGAGTTCGAATAAACGATCTAAGCGATCTTTTACCACTTCCATTGCCCGCCGAGTTGTCGCTGCGTCGCACCCTGTACACCGCTCCCGAAATGTTAGAGGGCAAGGCCGATGCCCGCGCCGCGCTCTACAGTTTTGGAGCGATGCTATACGCCCTTCATGTGGGCCGCGATGTCAACGAAATCGACTTCGACCGTTCTGGCTCACCCAAGCCGTTCATCCCGCGCTTCCCCGACATTCACCCGGCATTCGGTCGGTTGATGAGCAAGACGTTTCGCAAGGATGTCGAAGGACGATTCCCCAGCGATGAGGCGTCGAGAGAAGACGCGACCGGGTTCGTCGAACTGATCCGCACGCTGCGCACCGTGGGCCGCACTCTCGACAACGTGCGCTTGGAGATTGCCGCCTGGACGACGACGGGCATGGTGCGTACGGGCAACGAGGACGCCTTCGCCCTGCTCCACGCCTGCGAATCGCGCCAAGACGATCTTACCGAATCCGCGCTCTTGCTGCTGTGCGACGGCATGGGCGGCTACGAGGCCGGTGAGGTGGCCGCCGCGATGGCCATTCAAATCATGCGGCAATACCTCGTGCAATTGAAGCCGTTCGCTCCGCTGTCCGGCGCGTCCTCGTTCCCCAGAGATTTTCTCAGTCCGACCGCCGCCCCGCCCACGGACGACGCACAGGGCCACGCCCCACCACCGATCGATGTCGAGGCGATGAAGAAGACCTTGAGAACGGCGTTGAAAGAGGCGAACAAGCAGATCTACACTGCGTCGCGCGCTCCCGGCTCG
This sequence comes from Planctomycetota bacterium, assembly GCA_021781415.1. Taxonomy (GTDB): domain Bacteria; phylum Planctomycetota; class Planctomycetia; order Gemmatales; family Gemmataceae; genus JAJPHU01. The sequence continues at coordinate 6,850 of JAJXWW010000128.1, read as the reverse complement.
AAGCGGCGCGGCATGGGGTGTACCGCCGAGGCCGTCTACATCGATGGGCGCAATCTCGTCGTCGGCCACGTCGGCGACAGCCGAACCTACCATCTGCACGAAGGACGTTTGATCCAGATTACCCGCGATCAAACCCTCGTCAATCGCTTGGTCGAATTGGGAACCCTGACGGAAGAGGAAGCCGAGACCCATCCGCGTCGCAACGAATTGCAACAGGCGGTCGGCGGTCAGCCGGACGTGGAACCGGGAGTGTACGCCAGCAAACTGAAAGCGGGCGATTGGGTTGTCGTCTGCTCCGACGGGTTATCCAATCACGTCACCAACGCCGACTTGGAACAAATGCTGCGCGGCGAGGGATACTCCGCCGAGACCGTGGCGCGGCGACTGGTCAATCTTGCCAATCTTCAAGGCGCGACCGACAATGCCACGGTGGTCGTCGTGCGCGTGACTTAACGAGGCGGCGAAGTCCCCAAAGGCCGCGAGGTTTCATGTTCGTTCCGTGGAGAAAACCGTTTGTCGCCCTCATCGCGGCCGCGATTCTCGCAAGTCTGGGGGGATGGTATCTCCTACGTCCCAAGTCCGAGGCCGTGCCCTTGGCGGGCGATGGTGCATCCTCGCCGACGGATGCGCTCGAAAGCCGATTTGCGTCCGAGGTGAAGCCTTTCGTCGAGCGCTATTGTGCGGAGTGCCACGCTGCGGACGAGCCGAAAGCGGATCTCGATCTGACGCGCCACACGGCACGAGACATTGTGGACGGCAAAGCGGGTCCGTGGTCGCCGGTTTTGGATCGATTGCAAACTCACGAGATGCCTCCCGAAGATGCGGCGCGCCAGCCGTCATCCGAAGAGCGCGCCCTGGTGCTTACTTGGCTGCGCGATGTGCAAGAACACCAAGCCCGGAACAGCAGCGACGATCCGGGGCCGGTTCTCGCGCGCCGTCTGAGTAACGCCGAGTACGACTACACCATCCGCGATCTCACGGGAGTGGACATTCGACCGACGCGCGAATTCCCAATCGATCCAGCCAACGAAGCCGGCTTCGACAATTCGGGCGAGTCGCTGACCGTGTCTCCCGCATTGCTGAAGAAATACCTGGAGGCAGCGCGGTCGGTTGCCGATCGCGTCGTCCTGAAGCCGGATGGCTTCGTCTTTGCGACTCATTCCGTCGTTACCGATACCGACCGCGACAAGTATTGCGTGCAACGAATCGTGGACTTTTACGCTCGCCATACGGTCGATTTGGCGGACTACTTCCATACTTCCTGGAAATATCGCCATCGCCAAGCGCTCGGTCGGTCGGAGATGAAACTGGATGAAATCGCCACCGAATCGGGATTGAGTGTGAAATACTTGTCCGCCGTGTGGAAAGCGCTGACAGAGGGCGAGGCGGTCGGACCACTGGCCGTGGTCCGCGCGGCGTGGAACGACTTGCCCGAACCCGATCGCGCGGACGTAGCGCGCGACGGATGCCGGCGACTGAGCGATTTGGTCGCGCGCATGCGCCGCCGACTCAAACCCAAAGTGAATCGCTTGCACGTCAACGGCATCTCGAACGGAAGTCAGCCGCTCGTACTGTGGCACAATCGACAACTGGCCCAACGTCATTGCACCTATTCAGGACAGCCATTATCCGATATACGCGATCTCGTTGGAGATCTCAACAGTACGGAGGCCGCCTTGGCCAAGCTGCTCGCCGTCGGACAATCCGATGCAGTCCATGAAGGACAGTTGAGGGAGGGACTGGAGCGGTTTTGTGCCCTGTTTCCCGATGCCTTCGTCGTTTCGGATCGCGGCCTCTATTCCGATCCCAAGGGAGCCGGAAAGGGACGCCCGCTGACGGCAGGTTTCCATCTGATGCAAGGCTACTTCCGCGATGACGCGCCCTTGTGCGACTGGATTCTCGACGAGACCCAGCGGCGCGAGCTGGATGCGCTCTGGTTCGAGTTGAATTGCATCGCCCAAGCCCCTCAGCGTCAGTACAAGGATTTCATCTTCTTCGAGAGGGCCGAGCCGCCGCGCTTCATGGGCGATGCCGAGTTCGACTTTGCGCGTTCCGAAGACAAGGACGCCATCTCACCGGAAAAGATCGAGCGCCTGGCAGCGTCCTACCTTGCCAAAGCGCGGAAGCAGGGAGCGCGCGACGAGGCCGTCCGTGCCATCACATCGTACTTTAGCGACATCGCGTCCGAAATTCGCGCGGTCGAACGCGCGCGGCGAGCCGCCGAGCCGAGCCATCTGAAAGCGCTTTTGGCCTTCGCCGAACGAGCCTATCGCCGACCGCTGACCGCCGCCGAAGGAAACGATCTGTTGTCGTTTTACCAAAGGCTTCGCAAGCAAGACGAACTGGGACACGAGGATGCCGTGCGCGATACTCTGGCAAGCGTGTTGCTTTCGCCGCACTTTTGCTTTCGTTTCGATCTCGCGCATTCCAGTCGGGAGGCCCGGCCGCTCACCGACTACGAATTGGCCAGTCGTTTGAGCTACTTTCTCTGGTCGTCCATGCCGGATGAGGAACTGTTGGACCATGCGCGCGCCGGAGATTTGCACGCAACCGACGTGTTGACGGCTCAGGTTCGACGGATGGTGCGCGATTCCAAAGTGCGCGGACTGGCCACCGAGTTCGGCGGCAACTGGCTCGATTTCCGCCGCTTCGAGGAACACAACGGCGTCGATCGCGCGCGCTTTCCGACGTTCACCAACGCGTTGCGGCAAGCCATGTTCGAGGAACCGATTCGCTATTTGATCGATGTGGCCCAACGCAATCGCTCGGTACTCGACTTGCTTTATGGCGACGATACTTTCGTCAATCGAGCCTTGGCCCGCCATTATGGGATAAAAGAGACTCCCACGGGAGACGAATGGATTCATCTCGAAGGCGCGGGCCGCTATCGGCGCGGCGGCGTGCTGCCGATGGCCGTCTTCCTCACCAAGAACGCGCCCGGTCTGCGCACCAGTCCCGTCAAGCGCGGCTACTGGGTCGTCCGCCGATTGTTCGGCGAAACGATTCCGCCTCCACCGCCGACCGTGCCGGAGTTGCCGAAGGACGAGGCGAAACTCGGCGCTCTGACGCTATCCCAAGTTCTGGCCCGCCACCGCGCGGACAAGAGCTGTGCCGCTTGTCATCGCCGTTTCGATTCGGTCGGTCTGGTGTTCGAGAACTATGGTCCCATCGGCGAATGGCGCGACAAGGATCTGGGCGGACATGCGGTCCAGACCATCGCCACCTTCCCCGACGGTCAGGAGCGCGACGGCTTATCGGGTCTGCGCGCCTATGTGCGCGACAAACGGCAGGAGCATTTCATCGACAACTTATGTAAGAAATTGCTCGCTTATGCTCTCGGTCGAGGGATCGTGCCTTCGGATAAGAAAACGCTTGCGTCGATGCGCGCGCGGCTAAAAGCGGACGGATATGCGTTCGGCAGCTTGGTCGAGGCGATTGTCACGAGTCCGCAATTCTCGAACAAACGAGGGCGAGAGCGATCGCTCGAACCGTGAAATCGAACCGCCCGCGGCGTTGGAACAATCCATCGCATCATCGCCAAGGCGGTTTCTCGTTTTGGGTATCTCATCCGAACCAGGGGGGCATCTCTCCCGCCGGAGGGAGTTTGACGACGTGCAGACTGCTGATTTGCGGATGTGCCCGCACTTCCTTGATCGCCTCTTCCGACGGCAAATTGTCGAGATTCAGCACGGCGATCGCTTCGCCTCCCGCTTGCTGGCGTCCCACTGTCATCTGCGCGATGTTCACCCGATGCTTGCCGAAAATCGTGCCGATGAAGCCGATCAACCCCGGCACGTCTCGATGCGCGAACAACAGCATCACGCCGTCCATGAAGGCATCGAGATGATGTTGGCCCAACTGCACCAGACGCAGAAATTGATTGCCGAACAGCGTGCCGGCGATGCTATAGGTCCGTTTCTCGGTCGTCAAATCGACCCGCAGCAGCGTGCTGAAATCGCCCTGTTGCGACGAGGTTTGTTCGACGATTTCGATACCGCGCTCGGCGGCCAATAGCGGCGCGTTGACGATATTGACGTTCTGATCGAGATGCGCTTCCAACAGCCCTGCCGCAAACGCCGACGTGATGAGCTTGGTCGAACGCCGGGCCACATCGCCTCGATAGGTCAAGACGGCTTTCTGGATCGCGCCTTGTGCCATTTGTGCGTGCAAAAGTCCGAGACGCCGGGCCAGATCGACGTAGAGCCTCAGTTCGGCCAATTCGGTCTTGTCCACGGCGGCCATGTTGACGGCGAAGCCGATCACGCCGCGCACGAGATAATCGACGATCAACTGTGCTGCCTCGGTGGCCACCGACAATTGAGCTTCCACGGTCGAAGCGCCCAGATGCGGGGTGAGAACGACATTGGGCAACGTCAGCAGCGGATGATCGGTAGGCAACGGCTCTTGCACGAACACATCGAGAGCCGCGCCGCCGAGATGCCCCGAGCGCAACGCTTCGACCAATGCTTCTTCGTTGATAATTCCACCGCGCGCGCAGTTGAGGACGCGCGCACCCTTGGGCAATAGCGCAAGACGACGCGCGTCGAGAAGATCGCGCGTCTCGTCGGTCAACGGCGTATGCACGGTGAGGAAATCGACGCGCGGCAACATGGAATCGAGGTCGGAAACCGTCTCGATGCCCATTTGTGTAGCCCCGGCGGAAGCGAGAAACGGATCGAAGCCGACGATCTTCATGTCCATTCCGGCGGCGCGTCGGGCCACCTCACGGCCAATGCGTCCCAGACCGACCACGCCCAGCGTTCGTCCGGCCAACTGCGTGCCGACGAACTTGCTCCGCTCCCACTTCCCCGAGCGAAGACTGGCATCGGCGGCGGGCGCGTGTCGAGCCAACGACATCATCAGCGTAATCGTGTGTTCCGCGGTGCTGACCGTGTTGCCTCCCGGCGTGTTCATCACGACGATGCCCTTGCGCGTCGCCGCCGCCACGTCGATGTTGTCCACACCGACGCCGGCGCGAACGATCACGCGCAACTTTCCCGGATTCTCCAACTCGGCGGCCGTGATGCGCGTGTCACTGCGCACGATCGTCCCGTCGGCGGCGCGAATGGCTTCTTGCAGCTCGGCACCCTTCAGCTTCTGGCGATCGTCGATTTCAAGCCCGGCCTGACGCAGAAGGTCGAGGCCGGCGGAGGGTAATTTGTCGCTAACGAAAACTCGTGGCATGGTTGCACTCTTCCAATTCAATTGCACGCGATTTCAGCAACTAGCCCGAAGCGCCAGCGAGGGTGCAAACCCTTGCTGGCGCTTCGGGCTAGTTAACTCTCCTAACGAACTTTACACCGTCTATCCCTTCCGCACCTGCTCGGCCAGAACCTTTTGCGCCGCGGCCACGCTCGTGCCCGGCTCCAAGGAATAGCCCATCTCCATCAACACCATTTCCAGCGCCGACAGCGCCGCCAGCACGTCGAATTGATCGATGTAACCCATGTGCGCGATGCGGAAGATCTTGCCCTTGAGCGGATCTTGGCCACCGGCGATACGGATGCCGTACTGTTTTTCCAGCTTACTCACCAACGCGACGCCGTCGACTCCCTCCGGCGTGTTGACGACGGTAAGACCATCGATCGGTTGCGCGGCGAACAGCTCCAGGCCGAGCGCTTGCACACCGGCGCGACAGGCGGCAGCCATGCGCGCGTGGCGCGCCCAGACGTTCTCGATCCCCTCGGCCCGCAGCATCTTCAGGCTGACACGCAACGCCTTGACCAGCGTGTGCGCCGGCGTGAACGGCGTATCGTTATTCTTGAGATTGTCGCGGTACTTCCGCAAATCGAAATAGAACACGCGCGTAGGCGCATTCTGGTCGATGCGCTGCCATGCCTTATCGCTGATCGAGACGAAGGCCAAGCCGGGCGGTAGCATGAGCGCCTTCTGCGATCCGGTAACACATATATCAATGTGCCAGTCGTCCACCCGGCACTCGGCGACGCCCAATCCGCTGATCCCATCGACCATGTACAGAGCGTTGGTGCGCGAAACGATGTCGCCGAACGCCCGGATGTCGTGGCGGATGCCGGTCGAAGTCTCGCTCAGGGTGGCACAGACGGCGGCGGCGTCCGGATGCTGTCGGAGCGCCTGCTCGATCTGCTCCGGCTGCACCGCTTGACCGTAGGGCACGGTCACGCTGACGACTTCGACGCCGAACGTCTTGGCAATGCTGCGCCAGCGTTCGCCGAACTTCCCCGCCACCGCGACGATGGCTTTGCTGCCGGGCGCGAGGCAATTGGCCACCGCCGCTTCCATGCCGCCCGTGCCGGAGGCCGTCAACGGAGCGATGGTGTTGCGCGTACAGTACACATACTTCAGGTCTTCCAGGACTTCGCCGAGTATCTGCCGAAACTGCGCACTGCGATGATAGAACACCGGCTTGGCCAGTTCCAAGAGGGTCTCTTCGGGCACCGGAGAAGGTCCAGGCGTCAGCAAACGCTGCTTCATTGCCAATCGTCCTTTCACGACGGATAGTTCAGTTTCTCTCCTCTTATGTTAGGCAATCGCGTCAAGGAAATCAGCGCGGCGCGAGCGATTGCCTTCCTGCGTCTCCCGCCAAGCCTCCGAGGCTGCGCCAACGACACGCGGCGACTCTTTTCTTGGCGCGATCTCTTGACATTCCCTCCGTCTGGGTGTAAACTCCATCTTCAATCTCTCATTCCCTGAGAGTCTCCCGCTCACGCTTTCGCCCAGGACAACCAAGGAATTGCCCCATGTCGCGCCGCAAAGCTCCCTCGCTACCCCGCGTCCGTCTGTGTCTCGAGAGGCTCGAAGACCGGTTGGCCGCCGGTAATTTGCTATCTCTAACGTCTCTTACCCCCCCCCCCCCCCCCCCCGTAGTCAA
>JAJXWW010000072.1 GCA_021781415.1 Planctomycetota bacterium | reverse complement strand
AGGGGGACAAGGGCGATGGGCGCGCTCCGTCTCGCTCTGTATTCGTCGCCGAACGCGACGAACATTTGCAAGACGTGCTGCGCAACGGCCTCAAGGATCAGGGGTATCGCGTATTCATGGCCAGCGACCCGGTGCGGGCATTGGACCGCTACCGGCAACAGCCCTACGACGCCTTGATCGTCGATGCGCGAACCACCGGCGAAGACGGCTTTCGCGTCTTCGAGCATATCGTCGAGGAAGCGGCGCGAAAACGGCTGACTTGCGCCGCCGTTCTCCTTTTAGGTTCCGATCAGGCCAGCTGGGCGGGCAGGCTGCGCGCAGCGCCGCACATCGGCGTCTTGGTGCAAAACATCACGTTCAAAAGCGTTGCCCGCAAACTCAAAGAGTTGATCGAGGCGGCCCATTAAAGACTATCCGCAAAGCCCCCCTCGCCCCTGTACTCAGGGGAGAGGGGTCGGGGGTGAGGGGTGAGAATACTCGGAAAAATCACCCCCTCACCCCAACCCCTCTCCCCCTGAGTACAGGGGGAGAGGGGCTTGTCGGACAGCTTCTTAGTCGTCTTGCCGTCCTCAACGACCCGGAATGGGCCGCCCCATGCGCTCCAAGAGTCGCTTCATATCGTCCCACACCTCTCTCTTTTTCTGCGGGCTTCGTCCGGGGAGCAGATAGGCGGGATGATAGGTACACAGGACGGGAATGCCTTTGAAGTCGTGAAAGCGCCCGCGCAGTTTGCCGATCCCTTCCGTCGTACCCAGAAGATTCTGAGCGGCACAGGCCCCCAGCGCACAGAGGAAGCGCGGGCGCACGAGTTCCAGTTGTCGTTCGAGATATTCGCGGCAGTTACCGGCTTCTTGCGTCGTTGGCACACGGTTGCCCGGAGGTCGGCACTTGCAGATGTTGCAAATGTACACCTCTTCGCGCTTCATCCCACAGGCCGCGATGATGCGATCGAGCAATTGCCCCGCCTCGCCCACGAACGGTTCGCCGCGCTGATCTTCGGTCGCTCCCGGCGCTTCGCCGACGAAACACAACTCCGGATCGAGAGGTCCGACGCCGAAAACCGTGCGCGAACGACTCACCACCAATTCGGTACACCGCTGGCAGGACGCGATTCGCTCGGCCAACACGAGCAATTCGCTCCGCCGCTTTTCGACGCCGTTGGACGACACCGGCTCGCCGATGGCGGGAATCGGCGACGATTGCACCGTCGTCTCGGCGACCGTTGCCGACTCCACCGCCAGAGGTTGAGACGGCAACCACATCACCCCGGCAGCGCGGAGGCTATCCAGATGTTGCCGAACCTGGCGGGCCGCATCCGCGGGCATCGCGTCCGATTGTTCCGACATGGCTTCGTTCTCGTTCATTCTTCGCCCCTCGGACAATTGAGGTGATACTCTATCAAAAACAATGTCCGTTTGGGGAGAAACTTTCAGCCCGACCACTTCGCTGCTGGGTCATCGAACACGGATCGAGAGCGCCGGAAACCGCTTCCTCGTGTGGAAGTGCCCAATCTCCTCACCCCTGCGCCTCGGCATCGCCGATCGTCTGATTCCGCTGTTCCAATTCGCTCAGGCCAGCCTCGCAGTTCGGTTCGATGGCTCCGACCGCGGACATGAGGAGGACTCAGCGCGAGACAGTGTAGAGGGAAAGCTAAAATATAAGAGTGCCTTAATCATTAACGACAATCGGCACTTCCAATGTCTTGCCAGCGCGAAGTAACGTGAACGTGATCGTTGGACCACCCTCGGCCAATTTTACGCACAGAACCTTGCGGAATCTCGCACTGGAGCGGATTTCGATTTTATCGACTGCGGTAATCACATCCTCGACGCGCAGGCCGGCGGCGAAGGGCGAGTCCTTGCGCACTTTGTCGACTGAGACACCGTCGCCAGTAATGGCAATCCCATTTAGGTCTATAATTGTATTGCCTCGATGGTGTTGTCCGACGGTGAGTCCCACCGTCTCGGGAACGAAAAACTTTAAGGGAAATCGGTCGGGATGGACCGTGAGGATTGCGCCAGAATAAATCTTGGCACCTTTCGGAATCAAGACGGAACGCCCAGCGACGATGGTGCAACTCTTGACGAGAGTCGAACATCTCACTTCCCCGTTGGCGACGATGAAACAGTGGTCGAGAGCTCCCCCCTTTTTCGTGCAATCGCATGTGAAGTCGCCAGCGCAGAAAATAATCGAGTTCTGAGCCTGGAGGACTTCGACGTTTCCATTGGCAAAGATAACGCTACAAAAAACGCCCGGGAGGCGGACATCGCCGGAGGCAATATAAATAGTTCGGAACGCCGTTCTTTGTATGTTTTCCTCCACGATATTCTTACCGTGAACCTCTTTGTAGTTCGTATGCACCTCGGCGATATCCTCGACGGAAGGTGACTCTCGAAATTCTCTTAATTCGCTTTCCGAGTATTTCTTACGCTGGGAGCGCGACTTAAAGCGCGGGCCGCCCAACTTAAATCCCTGATAAATAGCCTCCAGATTAAAAAAATGACGATGTTCCCATTCAAACGCTCGCGCCGTCAGCTCGGCGATCGCTTTGCTCTTTTCTTTCTCCCGATCGAACTCATTCCACAAGGCCAGCCGTTCGACCATCTCCTCAATGCGCCCTTCCTTGGCTAAAGCCACGGCCTTTGTCAAGCCGCGCCGCGCGCGTTTTGGGACATAGGACTTTAAAATGCCTTCCACGCGCCGTCGTACCTCAAGGTCCGGAGACTTGAGGCCCTCGCGCAGTCCAATTGGTTCGTCTTCCAACGCTTCGAGCGCTCGAGTAGCCGCTTCGCGCGTCTCAAAACGATCGCTTCCCAAATCTTCAAGCAGGCGCTCCAGGTTGAACTTGGCAGGTTCTTCCGCCGCATTTCGACGCGGCTCCGTCGCGCCGGGAGACACCATCAGACCAAAAGAAACGCCCAGCAGGAGCAGTAATGTCATCGCCGTTAGCTTGGATCGTGTCATGGTCAAAACTCCCAAGAATGATTCGATGCCAACATTTCCTGTTCTCTGTTGCCGAGCGGAATAGAAGGCCAGGCATGGAAGGGGCAGCGGAGGAGAGAGTCGCCGGACAGTGAATGATGTTCCCGCGCGATAAGCGGATTGTCAAGAAGGAATGTATACTGTCGAACTTCGGGGCCGCGAGTCCGCGAAGAAAACCTGCTCCTTCTCATCCATACCCTGAGATGACAGCCGCCTGCCGTTTTGCTACGACAGAAGTATGCGCGTAATCGGGACCATCGAAAGAGGGCCATAGGTTGAGACACACAACATGACGAACATTTCTGCCAATACTTTTACTCTCGGACTGGTGCAGATGCGTTGCGAGGCGGAACCGGCGGCGAATCTCGAACGCACGCTGTCGGCCATCCATCGCGCGGCCAGGAATGGGGCGCAGATCATCTGTCTGCAAGAGTTGTTCCGTTCGTCCTACTTTTGCCAACGGCAAGATCCCTCCCTGTTCGATCTCGCCGAGACGATTCCCGGCCCGACCACCGAGCGCCTGGCGCTGGCGGCGCGCGAGACCGGAGCCGTCATCGCGGCCTCGCTCTTTGAACGCCGGACTGCCGGGGTGTACCACAACACCGCCGTGGTATTCGACGCCGACGGACGCATGTGCGGGCTGTATCGCAAAATGCACATTCCCGACGATCCGTTGTATTTCGAGAAGTATTATTTCACGCCGGGCGACACGGGCTTTCGCGTCTTCGACACGCGCTATGGACGGGTGGGCGTCCTCGTGTGTTGGGATCAATGGTTCCCGGAAGCGGCGCGGTTGACCGCGCTGCAAGGAGCGGAAGTGCTGTTGTACCCAACGGCCATCGGCTGGCATCCGAGCGAGAAAGCGGAGTACGGAGCGGCTCAGCGCGAGGCGTGGACGTTGATGCAACGGAGTCATGCTATCGCCAATGGGGTTTATGTGGCGGCGGTCAATCGCATCGGCCACGAGGGATCGGCGGACGGTGGATTGCAATTCTGGGGATCGTCGTTCGTCTGCGATCCGTTCGGAGTGATATTGGGGCAGTCGTCGGAAGAAGGCGAAGAAGTGCTGGTGGTTCCGTGCGACCGTCGCCGCTTGGAAGACGTGCGCCGCAATTGGCCCTTCCTCCGCGATCGCCGCATCGATGCCTACGGCGACCTGACACGACGTTGGATTCAGTAGGCGGAAGGTGGCAACGAAGCGTTTTCTCTCTCGTTCCCACGCTCCTGCGTGGGATCGCAAGCCTCGCCGCTCCGCGGCGTGAGAGAATCGAGAGGCCAAAGACAGGACGCAGAGCGTCCGAACGCGCGTTCCCACGCGGAGCGCGCTCAATACCGGAGCGATCGTGGCGTTGCCTCGATGGGCGAGGAACGGCTCGATGTCCTTGGGTGGTGTCGGCTGGGCATCGGCATCGTGGGTCACAAAGGGATCGCGCGGCTTGGCGGCCCTGCTCTCGGTCAACGATTCGGGTTGCTTGCCCAACAGGGCGAAGAACTGGTCGCGCGCGGAAGTGTCCTGCT
>JAJXWW010000123.1 GCA_021781415.1 Planctomycetota bacterium | reverse complement strand
CGCTTCTAACCAGCTTCGATGAGGTCCGCCGCGACATCGACGCCACCGGAACCATGAAGGGCATCGACAGCTTCACCACCCGCGCCTTCGACATGATCGCTTCCGGCGCGGTGCGCAAGGCCCTCGATCTGACTAAAGAAGAGCCGCGCTCCCGCGACCGCTACAAGGGCATCGAACAGTTCCTGATGGCTCGGCGTCTCGTCGAGTCCGGCGTCGGCTGCGTCACGCTGTCGATCGGCGGCTGGGACACGCACAGCAGCAACTTCAAGACCCTGAGTAAGCAACTGCCGCAAGTCGATCGCGGCATCGCCAACCTCATCCAAGATCTCCACGATCGCGGCATGGAGAACGATGTGGTCACGGTGATGTGGGGCGAGTTCGGCCGTACTCCCAAGATCAACGGCAACGATGGCGGACGCGATCACTGGGGTCCGGTCATGAGCGCGATGGTGGCCGGCGGCGGCCTGAAGATGGGCCAGACCATCGGCACCACCAGTGCCCGAGGCGAATACGCCAAAGATCGCCGCGTCACCGCTTCGCAGGTTCTCAGCACGCTCTACCACGCCATGGGCATCGATCCGTCGCAGACGTTCCCCAACGGCAGCGGCCGACCCATGTACATCCTCGACGACCGCGAACCGATTAGCGAGTTGATCTGAGGTACTGGGCAATAGCGACACACCGATCCCGCTCCACGTTGCGAATACAACGGGAGCGGGATCGGTCGTTATCTCCATCGGTTCTTATTTGCTCTCTTTGCCGAAGCGGGCGATGGCCGCCTGCTGAAAAGCGCCGCCGCTCTTGCCGCCGTCTTTGGGAAATCCAGCGTGTTGTACCATGAACACGGTAATCAGGCCGCGATGCGAGTCGATGTTCATATTGGTAGCCTGCGCCCCGCCGTGGCCGAAGACGCCGTTGTGCGTGGACCAGCCCAAACCGTAGCCTTCCTTCATCGCGCCCGTTTGTTTGCTCGTCATCGTCTTCACCGCCTCTTCCGAGAGATAGCGCTTGCCCTCGAACGTGCCGCCGTTGAGAATCATTTGGCAGAATCGTCCCACATCGGTTGCGGTCGAGAAGAGACCGCCGGCAGGCATCGGCTGCCTCGAGCGATCGCTGAGCGGATACTTCAATTGACCTATTTTGATCTCTTCCAGATCGTTTTTATCCTTGGTGGGTCTATACGACTTCGCCAGGCGTTTCGTCTGCTCCTCGTTTGGCCAGAAGGTCGTGTCTTTCATGCCCAACGGCTTCAATAAGCGCCGATCCAAAAAGTCTTCGTAGGCCATGCCGCTCACGACTTCGAGGATGCGCCCCGCCGTATTGATGCCAGCGTTGGAATACTGATAGCTGCTCTCCGGATCGAACAGCAAGGGCGTCATGGCGTAGCTTCGAACCGCCACGCGCAGAGGCAGCAGATCGAGGGTCGGTTCTTCCATTGCGGACTTGAACGGCAGGCCGCTGGTATGGCTGAGGACATTGCGCACGGTAATGGGATGCTTGGGCTTCTTGAGCAACAAGTGTTCGTTGTCCCGCTCTGCCGCGACCCATTGTCCGCGAAATTCCGGTAGATATTTCTCGACCGGATCGTCGAGCTTCACCTTGCCCTCATCGACGAGCATCATCAGCGCCGTGGCGGTGATCGGCTTCGATTGCGAAGCGATCCAAAACAGCGCGTCGGTGGGCATCGGTTTCTTGGCGGCGACATCGGCGTAGCCGACCGATTCGAGACTCAACACCTTGTCCTTGTCGGCAACCAGCGTCACCGCACCGGCCAAGGCGTGCATCTCCACGAAAGGCTGCAACACGGAGGCGACGCCTTTCGCGGAAGGCACATCCTCCGCCGCCGAGGGAATCAGGGCGACGAAGAATGAACACGACAAAACCGCGAGCAAAAGCGGCCAACGAACGCGGGTGGAACCCAATCGACTTTTCATGCCAGTTCCCTTCTCCAAGGCAACAAGTGTGACAGTGAAGGTAGATTACGTCTTTGCCGGAATACAAACAGGGGATAGCAGGAAGGAATAGACGATGTCGGTTCGGTACACGGCAGGAAGCAGTAGGTCACATTCAAGATAGTTCAAAAAGGGATCGAGGGAGGCGATGTCACAGCAAAGCGCCTCCCTGTCATGGCGGCTAATCAATCGTCCAATCGATCGTGATGCTTCGTGAACCCTTCGTCGCTCGCCGTGCGGTTCGATTGGGAGCCGGCGGGATAATACTTTACTCACGAGCGGTGCCTGGAGTTGCTCGGATCTAGGCAGGCATCGTATTTCAAGGGCATCGTCGCAGAGAGGGGAATTTCGTTTACTATTTGGACGGATAAATTTCGTGGTCTGGATCCCACCAGAGGAGCTTGAACACTCTTCCGTCGCGGATGCCCCAAACGCGCCCTTTACCGCTCAGTCGAAAGCGAAACAGCGAATCCACATCGTCAAGTTTCAACTCCTTGAGCCGATCGCGAGCTTTCTTAATGATACCGTCGATAGAGCAATCGTGATTGCGCTTTTTGTCTCCGTAAATGGCTCCCCAGGTCATCTGCTCATATTTCTTGAGTCCATCAAAGATGTGAACCCAGAGTGAATCTCCCTCTCGGCAGCGCTCTCGCCCCCACTCGCTTTTGTGGTCAAAGATGCTGATACTCCAGACGGGAGTTTCCCGATTTGTATCGCCTGGGTTGGCACCGGCGCGAACCCCCTTGGGAGGGGGCTGCACCTTGTTTTTGGGGATCTTGTTGGCCATCGTCAGAGACTGCTGTAGTAGTCGGCCATCGCGGCGTGGGTGATTTCGTGATTGCTCCGCTCTCCTGGCGAAAGTCCGCGCCGCGCTTCAAGCCACGGGGATTCCATATGCGTTAAGTCGCTCAGCCACTGCGGATCACGACCCCCGTAATATTCGAGGATGCGATCGATGGTCTCCTTCTGTTTTGGAGACAAGTGCGAGGTAGAACCCTTACGCAAATCGTGTTTGTTTACCGCGTATTTGCCTTGGAGCCGGGCGAAAAGATCGGGCACAACAGGACCATTCGCCCATGCCTCAATTCGTTCGTCGAACAACGGAGCCTCGTCCCAGACCAGCGACCACGCCTGAGCGTAGTAGGCCAGTTTCTGAAGCTTCATGTGCGTTGTTTGCCCCCGCTTTTCCAGGATGTAGGCAGCCACGTCAAAAACGCTCGCCATCGCACAATCCTCCCTCCCTTAAGTCTCCATACATCATCATAACTCTTGGACGGTCTTTGATACAAGGTGGTTCACAAAAATTCACTAATCGGCAAAGATCGCCCCTCCTTCTCTCCGACCATCCGATACTGCTTGTCTTCCTTTCCCTCTTCGTTCTTGAAATGAGACAGCTTCCAGGAGCAATATTTCCTCATGATAATTGCTCAGCTGCGGATCGAGCTGTTTTACTAACGGTGAAAGCACGAGAACGCGCGAGCGGAGTATGAAAACCGGCAACCCCCGCATGGCGAGCAAGACGTCTCTCCATTTTAACACTCGGCTTTTACACTCGTTGCAAGTCCTTATTTTTCAATGGGTTACAATGGGCGCTGAGGGATTTGAACCCCCGACCAACACGGTGTAAACATGCCGCTCTACCCCTGAGCTAAGCGCCCGATCGAAGAGCCTGAAGCGTAAGCGAGAGGCACACCCTCGCTTACGCTTCAGGCTCGGAGAGATTGTCGCTGGATCACATCGAGAACGAACTGCCGCAGCCGCAGGTGCTTTTGGCGGCGGGGTTGCTCACGCTGAAGCCGCGACGATTCAGGTCGTCGTGGAAATCGACCGTGGCATTCTCCAGATAAATCAGACTGCGTTTATCGACCACCAACGGCACGCCGTGGAAGTCGAACACTTCGTCGAGCTTCTCGTTCATGGCCGGGTCGAGGTCGAGTTTGTGCTGATAGCCGCTGCATCCGCCGCCAACCACGCGCAGACGCAGATAGATCTTCTCAGGCATCGAACCGGCACCTTGTTGTTCCTGCACGATGCGCTTCACTTCGGAAGCCGCCTTTTCCGTAACGGTAATCGGCATGATGGTTCCTTTCGTTGGTTAAGAGTAACGAACCACTTCTACTATTATTGTAACGAAGTCAGCGCAAGCAAGGGATTCAGGGCGCGTAAATAGCGCACCGCGCGCATCACTTCCTCAATCGCCGCCTCCACTTCTTCCGCCGTCGTGAATCGACCGAGACCGAAACGCAGACTGCCGTGAGCCAATTCATCGTCCAAACCCAGCGCTTTCAGGACATAACTCGGCTCGACGCTGGCCGTCGTGCAGGCCGAACCGGACGAGACGGCCACATCGCGCATCGCCATTAACAGCGCCTCCCCTTTGACGCCGGAAAAGCTCAAATTCAGGTTGCCCGGCAAGCGTTCGCTGGGGTGTCCGTTCGACGACACGTCGCTCAGCTGCGCTTGGATGCCGCAGCGAAGTCGTTCGCGCAGCTTCGTCAAACGGTCGGCCTCGGCGGTCATCTCCTGACGGCACAGCTCGCAAGCAACGCCGAAGCCGACGATGCCGGGGACGTTCGAGGTACCGCTGCGGAGGCCGCGTTCCTGCCCGCCGCCGTCGATCTGCGGCTCCAAACGCACGCGCGGATCGCGGCGGCGGACATACAGAGCGCCGACTCCCTTGGGGCCGTACATCTTGTGCGCGCTGAGGGCGAGTAAGTCAATGCCCATCTCCTCGACATCGAGCGGAATCTTGCCGACGGCCTGAGCGGCGTCCGTGTGAAACAGCACGCCGCGTTCCTTGCACCATCGGCCAATCGCGCGGATCGGCTGGAGGGTTCCGATCTCGTTGTTGGCGGCCATGACGCTGACCAGGACCGTTCGCGGCGTCACAGCCTGCGCAATCCGTTCGACCGAAACATGGCCGAACGGGTCAACCGGCAGCACGGTTACGTTCCAGCCGTCGCGGCCCAGGCGGCGCAGGGGATCGAGTACGGCTTTGTGTTCGGTGGCGACGGTAATCAGGTGGTCGCCTTGAGCGCGGTACATGGCGGCGACGCCCTTCAAGGCCAGATTGTTGCTCTCGGTCGCGCCGCTGGTAAAGACGATGTCGCGCGGATTGGCACCGATCGAATCGGCCACCTGTTGCCGAGCGCGCTCGACGGCCTCTTCCGCGTCTCGACCGAAGGAATGCGTCAGGCTGGCGGCGTTGCCATAATGCTCGGTGAAGTACGGCAGCATCGCCTCGACCACGCGCGGATCGACGCGCGTGGTGGCGTTGTTGTCGAGATAGATTTTTGCCATTGCATCGGTTCTCCGCGCGCCGGACAGACGCCACTCCGTTCTATCGTACCGTCGGAAGAAGGGACGAACCAGTCGATCTCGGAAGTCGGATAGTCGGGCGCGCGTCGAGGAAGACCAAGAGAGCCTATAGCATATGCTTTTAGGTTGAGACGCAGCCTTAAGCCGTCCGAAAAATCTTAAAAGCGAGCGAGGAGCGAGGAACCAATCGGTCGCGCCATCGAGCGGCAAAGCGGTATAAAGTAGATGTTGCCCCCGTGGATGTGAGATGAGGGGTGAAAACGCGAAGGGCTTTCGACATGAGCAACCCCGCCGCCGTTGGTGACACCACGCCTCTTTTGCGAACGCTGTCGCCGGCGCTGCGCGGACTCGAACGCGATCTCCGAGCTTGGCTCGATGTGTCGCGCCGCTATCCGCTTTCGACGCTGCAACGAGCCGCGCTCGAAGGCTTGGCCATCGACCTGCGCCGCCAAGCCGAGACGCTCGACGTGGAGAGACCGCTGCTCGTCGTCATGCTCATGGGCGGAACCGGAGTCGGCAAATCGACCTTGCTGAACGCCCTCGCCGGCGGTGCCATTGCCCAGGCTTCGTTTGCTCGGCCCACCACCCGCGATCCCGTCGTCTACTATCACGAGTCGGTCAAACCGGATCGACTCGATCCCGCGCTGCGCCATTGCCGCCTCGCCCCGCACGATCGGCCGGCGCTGGAACAGAAAATCCTCGTCGATACGCCGGACCTCGACAGCAACGATTTGGCCAACCGCGAGAAATTGATGCAGCTATTGCCCGTGGCCGACATCGTCTTATACGTCGGTTCGCAAGAGAAATATCACGACCAACTCGGATGGGAATTGTTTCTCAATCAGCGAAAACGCCGCGCTTTCGCCTTCGTCCTCAACAAATGGGATCGCTGTTTGCACCTGGGAGCGAGCGGCATGAGGCCCGACGAAGATCTCCTGCGCGATCTACAATCCGAGGGTTTCCGCGAGCCGCTCTTGTTCCGCACCTGCGCGCAGAAGTGGGTGGATCGATCGACCCCCTCACCCCCAACCCCTCTCCCCCCCGTAAGTGGCGAGGGGAGTCACATTCTCGCCTCTCCTCCTCTGGGAGGGAGAGGGGTTGGGGGTGAGGGGGAATGTTCACCTTTACCGGAATTACCGGAGGGGGAGCAGTTTCAGGAGTTGGTTCACTGGCTGGAAATGGGGCTGACGCGCTTGGAGATCGAAGCGATCAAGGCGCGCGGAGTCGGTCAGTTATTGCAGCATTTGCAGCAGGCGCTCGACGCCGCCAGTCCGCCGGATTTGACCGCCATCGCCGAGCGCACCCGCGCCGCCTGGAGCGCCCCCCTGTCCGAAGAGGCTGCCGCGACCAGCGAAGTGCTGCTGAACACGTTGGAACCCTATCAGCGCGAGATCGAGCATCATTTCGCCCTGGACGAGCAACGGCGCTTTCACGGGATCATGGCCTGGTATTTGCATCTCTTCGCGCGCGCCAAATACGTCGGCAGCACGCTGCGCGACCGCATCCCGTTCGTGCCGCGCGCCGCCGGCAGCGTCGAGACGCCGACGACATGGGATCTGGCGCGGTTCACCAAGGCGTGCAGCGATGTGGCCGGCAATCGCCACCTCGACGCGCGCGGCAAGGCTCTGGCCAACAAGCTGCTCGTCGAAGCCGATACGCAGAGTTTTCCCCTCGATATACTATCCGAACCGATGGAAGCGCGTTCGGCACTCGACTGGCGGCAGCGCTATGCTGGGACGCTCAACGAGGTGTTGCAACAGGTGGAGCGCGAGTGGTCGAAGCCCACCGGCTTGCGGCGGCTGACGCAGGCCGTCGTCGTCTGGCTGGGCAATTGGCTGCCGCCGGTGGCACTGCTTGCCGCCCTGATTGTCTTGTTGTGGCGCTACTTCTACGATCGCGCCGATATTCGTCTTCCCGACGTATTCGTGCCTCCGGCCATTTTGCTGGTGGTGTTGGTGGCGCTGCATTTGTTGATAAGCCTGCTGCTGCCCTTGCGTTGGCCGGCCATACGGGGCGAGTTTCGCCGCCGGTTGGAGGAACGCATCCGCCAAGAGTTGCAATCGATCTACGAGCCGATCCCCGGCGACGTGGCCCAAGCTCTGCGCGACGAACGCCGCGCCGTCGAGAAACTCGCCGCCGACACCGCCGAAGTCGCCTCCTGGCTGCATCAGCGCGAACAGTCCGCCAGCATTTCCGGACTTTATGGACATTAAATTGTATCTAAAGACAAGACGCGGCAGCGCAAACAATAGTGTCTGTTTTGAAAGGGAGTGGCGGCACGTTTCCAACGTGCCGTCGAACGAAAAACCTCGGCAAATTGGCACGTTAAAAACGTGCCGCCACAGCCCTATGGGACAGAAGGAACGAAGACAGGACGCGGCAGCGCAAACGAAAGCGTCTGTTTTGAAAGGCTGTCAGCGGCACGTTTCCAACGTGCCGCTGACAGCGGACGACGGGGATTGGTGTTACCCGCGGCCTGGGCGAACGTCGCGGCGGCGTTAGGCTGCCGGAGGTGCGACTGGCCGCGGATCCTGACATTTATGACACCGTAAGGCTGAGGAGCTGCGCCGTATCAGCGCCGAGAATCTCGTCGCTGTCCGTGGCCTCGGCGAACATCGTGTAGTTGCCGGGAGGCAGGTTGACGGTGACCGTCAACGTCCAGACGCCGTTGTTGTCCTGGCCCAAGCCCAAAAAGTACTGATTGCCCGTGCTGTCGGTGGCATAGAAGGCCACCTGCAAGATCGAGGCCCCGTTGGGGTCGATAATGTTCCAGGCAGTCAGCGTCAAGCTGCTGCCGCCTGTTACCGTACTGGCACTCTCGGTGAAGTTGCCGATCTGCGGACCGCTGGCGAATCGCTGCAGGAACATGCCATTGGTGTCGCCGGTGCCATTGCCCACCCAGGAAATGACGAACGTGCCATTGCCGGTGGCGGCGACGCCGGCGGCGGTATGCTGACCCTCCGTGGTGGTGTTGGCAATCGACACTGGCGTCAGCTGACCGGCCGTCAACTGACGGTAGTGGACGTTGCCGACGTCGTAAAGGTAAGTGCTGCTACCAATGGTGGAAGTATCGCCGGTCCACGCGAACGTGACATTGCCGGCGCTGTCGATGGCGGTCGTGACGGGGCCCGATGCGCCGACATTGACTGTCGAGCCGCTGGGCGAACCGGATGCGGTATAGACCTGGGCGTTGGTGGGCAAAGAGGAAGAGCCGTAGGGCGACCAGGTCACGACGAACTGGCCGGCACTGTTCATCGCCAGCGAGCGGAGCGTCAGGGTCTGACTGCTGGACTGGGCCACGGTAACCAATGAGCCGGTGGCCTTGCCGGCCGCGGTGTAGCGCTGGAAATGGACGGCGTAGCCGTCGTTGGCGTCATCCCAGGCAACGGTGAAGTTGCCGTATTGGTCCATGCCGATGGCGCTATCGTAATTAACCAGCCGCGGCGCGGCGACCGTGATGGCACCGCCGTTGGTTGCGCCAGCACTTGTATAACGCTGCACCGTCGGTTGAACGACGCCGAAGCGATTCGCCTTGCCGCCGTAGAGTACGGCGAAATTGCCGACCGAATCGGCCGCGATTCCCTGGAGCCACTTACTGCCGATGGTATTGGTGTTGCTGATCGGCGTGCCGTTGAGCTTGTAGATTGCCATCGAGATGGAGGAGCCATTCTGCCAGGCCACGATGAACTGGCCGTTGCCGGCCATCGCGACCGAGGGCACTCCGGTCCCCGTGCTCCCTGTGCCGACCGCCAACTCGCCGGTTTGGGGAGTGCCGGCGGCGTTGAAGACGCGGGCGCTGATCTCGACCGTGCCGTTGCTCTGCGGCGATTGCCAGGCGACGACGTAGTCGCCCTTGGAATCGGCGGACATGGCATTGGCCACTCCTCCGGGGCTGTAATTATACGTGCTAACACTCTCGGCGGTGTTCGTGTTCGCCGCCGTCTCGCTTCCCGCCGGGCCGACACTGCCGTAGGACTGGAAATAGACGCCGAAGTTGGCGATGGCGTTCGGCGTGGTCGTCGGATTATCGACGGCGAAGACCGGGGTCGTGGGAACCCAGCGGCCGCCCTGGCCATCGGGCAGTTGAAAGCCCAGGTAATAGATGCTGGAGGGGCCTGTGCCCAGGGCATACGTGGTGGTGTCGAGGAAGTAGTGCCCATTGGCGTCGGTGATCGCGTACGGCTCGTTGTTGTTGAAAATGCCATCGCGATCTGGATCGAGCCAAACTTTCCAACCGGCCAGGCCCGACTCGCCGGTATCCAGAGCACCGTTGCCATTCTTGTCATTGAACACGGTGCCGCTAAAGCTGGTGTGAACCGGCTCAAGGATGGTGACGGTTGCCGTGCCGGTGCCGATCGTCGCACCGCTCGTGTCATTGGGATTGGGGCTCAATTGGACGCTGAAGTTTTCGTTGCCATCCACGGCACTGTCATAGTGCGTCGCGAGCAGTACCAGATGCGAGGTTTGCCCCGGCGCGAAAGTGACCGTGCCGCTCTGAGCGGTGTAATCCGTGCCGGCCGTGGCGGTGCCGTTGGCGGTCGCATAGTTCACGGTCACCGGGGTTGCACTGGCGGACGACAAGGTTACGACCACGCCGCTGTTGTACTCATCTACCGCGTTGGAATCGCGACTGCTGACGAGCAGATCTCCCTGGGCATCGAAGATCATCCCGACTGGGGAGCTGAGCGAGGAGGCGGAACCGAGGACCACATCGTCGAGGTAGTTGCCCAGGCTGTCGAAGCGGTGGATGGCGTTGGTCGCCAGATCGGCCACGTAGAGCCGGCCATCCTGGTCGAACGCCAGGCCGGTCGGGTTTTGCAGGCCGCCGACACCTGGCGCGACAACGGTGTTGAGATAATTGCCGGTCGTCCCATCGAAGCGCAGAACGGCGAAATTCGTGACACCGCTGGAGACGTACAGACTGCCGTCGGGTCCGAAGAGAAGTTCTTTGGGACCATGCAGCCCGCCGCTGCCGGCGGCCACAAAGGTTGCCCCGGACTGGCCGGTCACGGGCAACGGCGCGCCTGGGTTCGCCCCGCCGGGGCCTTCGTAGCGCAGGATCGAGCCGGAAGTATGGCTGCTGACGTAGAGGTTGCCGTCCGAACCGAAGACGAGGCTCTTGGGGTCGTTCAGTCCGCCCGAACCGGCAGACACAAACGTACCCACGAATGCTCCGGTGGTGCCGCTGTATTTATAAATGGCATTGGTGCCCTCGCTGCCAACATAGAGATTGCCATCCGGCCCAAAAGCCAGGCCGAAGGGACTCGAAAGCCCGCCGGAGCCGGCTGCGACGAAGGTCCCGAGCAACTGACCGGTCGGGGTGTAGCGCATCACACTGTTGGTCCCCGACGACGCGACATACACATTCCCGTCCGGCCCCTGGACGAGGTCTCTCGGACTGCTAAGCCCGCCGCTGCCCTGCGCCACGAACGCGCCGACGTTGCCGATCTCATTCATGTTGGCACTGGCGATGGACATCGTCGCCGAGGGCACCAGGCGATCTTCCAATGCTTCCAGGCAAAGCCGCGTTCGCCGCACCTTGCGATGGCTCTTGCGGGTTTTGCCGCGGGGGAATTGGGGAAGACGCAAGTACCGAGAAATCGCGGACAAAAGGGGATTCATGGTTTGCTCCATTGCATGGTCCGCGATAGAGTGAAACAGCACCCCTGTCGGCGCGCAGACCGAGCGCCGGCTGGGGGCACCCGCGACAGCGGGTCCGCGGGCCGGTGCGGCTTCTGCTTGGCGGCGAAACGCACCGGCCCCCTATCTTCTCCGTTTCCGACTTCTACCGAACTTTACCGTAATCCGGCTGGGCAACGACTCACGCGGATTGCATTTTTTTCTGCGAGACTCTTACTTCATGTCCGGCTTCTTTTTCACAGTGCCTTTGTCCTCGATCCCGGCCACTGTAGCCGCGACCTCATCCCACAATTGCTGCCAGGATTGTCGCTCTGCTTCGGGTAGCTTGCTCAGGGCCCCGGCTCCGCGCACGCCGTCGAAGTCGGGATCTTGCAACCAGTGGCGCAGTTGCTGCCCGCCCACAGGACTGACTCTGGCTGGATCTTTTTTCAGAAGCCGCTGCCAGGCTTTCATGTCGTCTTTGAGCCAATCCAGGGCCTGACGCCGCAGACGGCCACGTTCTTTAGCGTCGAGACTGTCCGCATCTTTGCCTTGACCGCAACCAGCCAAGGCAGCGGCGCAAGCGGCGTTGTAGCGAAGGCCGTTGCCCGGAGATTCCGCCAGGGCAGGCAGGGCGGTAATCGCCTTCTCGTACAGGCGAGCCGTGGATGCATAGAGCTGTTTCATTTGGCACACTTGGGCGTAGATCACCCATTCCCTGGCATCGGTGGGTCGTTCCTTACCACTAAGGACAGTCGACAGCTTTCCATCGACTTCAACGAGGCGCTCGCAATGTTTCACCAGTTCGGCCGAGGCTCCGTTTCCGCGTAAATCTTTCTGTCCCAGCTCATAACTGCGGCGGAGATGCTTCAGGGCCTCGACGAAGTGCCCCTGATTGCGGAGCGCGACGCCGAGATTCTTGTGAGGCAACGCATAGCCCGAATCGAGGCGAATCGCCTCGCGATACTCGGCGATTGCTTCTTTTAGCTGGCCTTTGTCTTCAAGAGCCCCGCCGAGGTTGTTGTGCGACTCGGGAGAGTCGGGTTTGAGCCGCACAGCAATGCGAAACTCGGTGATGGCATCGTCCAGTCGGCCCTTCACAGCTAGCCCGGTACCAAGATTGGAGTGGACCATTGGATCATCGGGCACCAGACGAACAGCCGCTCGGTACTCGACAAGAGCATCGTCCACGAGACCCTTGTCTCTCAGGGCGTTACCAAGAGTGGCATGGGTGTGCGGATCATCTGCCCTCAGTCGAAGAGCCTTGCGGAATTCAACGATAGCTTCGTCTAGAAGGCCCCGCTGATACAGTGCGGTGCCGAGATTATGGCGGGCGGTTGGATCCTCCTCATCGAGCTTGACGGCCTCGCGGAATTCGTCCAGCGCCTCGTCGCCGCGACCCTTGCGCGTGAGCGCGAAGCCAAGGTTGGTGTGGGCTTTCTGGTAAGTGGGATTGAGACGGATGGCCTCGCGATACTCAACGATGGCATCGTCGAGTTGACCCTTCTTCCTCAAGGCGAGCCCCAGGTTGTAGTGGGCTATCGCGGACTCTGGATTGAGGTCGATGGCCTTGCGATACTCGGCGATGGCCTCGTCCAGTTGCTCCTTATCGGCGAGGGCGTTACCGAGGTTGTTGTGTGCGACGGCGTAGTTATGCTTCAGACGGATGGCCGCCTGGAACTCAACGATGGCGTCGTCCAGCTGCCTCTTACGTTGCAAGGCCGATCCCAAGTTGAGATGAGTCCCAGTACTCTGGGGGCGCACGGCCAGTGCGGCCGTATAGAAGCGGATCGCCCCATCCACGTCAGGGGGCTGTAAGTTCTCCAGCAGGTTGGCTAGGTTCTCATTGTTCCAGAAGTCATCCGGTCGTCGCCGCTGTGCCTCCCGCAGAATGGTCAACGCCCGGCCGGTCGCGCCTTCTTTCAGGAGGGTATACGCCAGAACACCTCGGGTGCCGGACAGGAGTTGGAAGACTTGCTCCGATGCTGCCAACTCCTGTAACCTCGAACCGTCATTTTGTTCCAACGCCTCGCGCAAGCGGCCCCGCCAGGGATCGGGATCCGCCGCTCGTGCCACTTGCAAGAACTGTTTCCTTCGAGCGTCTGTCGGCCCGTGCATCAAGAAGCGGACATGAGACCACTCGTCGAGGATCGCAGCCACTTCGGCCGGTATAGACGTTGTGCGGATTTGCGCGCCCACCTCCAGCGCCGCCGTGTCTTCCACATCAAGAGCCGCCTGACGGAAGATCTCCCGGTACAGCTTATCAGCCAACTCGTAGTCGAAGTGGCTGTGGCCGCTTGGCTCGTCCTTCGCGGCGGAAGCACGCTCCAGGGAAACGTTCTCCAGCTTCTCCAGTAATTTCAGGTCGGCAACCCGTGCGTGCGCCCTCTGCCGCAGCACCGCGCCGGCCTCTCCCGCCGACGCTAGCTCCGCCGCGCGCCGCGCCGCCGACAGGGCGTCGGGCAATCGCCCCTGCTCTTGCCAGGATTGCGACTCCTCCCAGGCCGCGGTCACACCTTTCGCTGTCGCCTGCCGCCGCGTCGAGCGGTCATGAGACAACCAGCCGATGCCGCCAAACAGGACTGCGACGGCTACCGTGAGCACTGCCGCTACGCTCAGTCCCGCCGTGTGCCGCCGGGCAAATTTCCGTAGCAGATAGAGCTTCGACGGCGGGCACGCCTGAACGGGCTGGTCGTCCAGGTAGCGCTGCACGTCCGACGCGAAGGCGCTGGCCGACTCATAGCGACGGTTGCGGTCTTTCTCCAACGCCTTCATCACGATCCAGTCCAGTTCACCGCGCAACTGCTGGCTGAGGCGTCGCGGCTCCAGCCCACGCCGCGCCGAAATCGTGGACTGCGCGGCCCGCTCCATCGTGCTCAGCCGCGTGCTCGGCCGTGACGGCTCGTCCTCACGGATGATCCGCCGCATCTCGTCGTAGCCGGCTTTTTTCAGCGTCTCCTTGTCGAACGGCGTCGTACCCGTCAGCAACTCGTAGAGCAATACCCCTAGCGAGTACACATCGCTGCGCGTATCCACATCAAGATCGCTTAACCCCGCCTGCTCAGGACTCATATACAGCGGAGTGCCGATCATTTGAGCAAACGCCGTGTACACCGTCTTGTCGGTGAGCTGTCCGCTGGTCGCCTTGGCGATGCCGAAGTCGATGACCTTGACGACAGGGGTCGCATCGTGCTGCGATACCAGGACGTTGCTCGGCTTAAGGTCGCGGTGGATGATTCCCTTCTGGTGCGCGTGCTGCACCGCCTGGCAAACGCCGAGGAACAATTCCAATCGCTTCTGTGTGCTGAGGTGCTGGGCGTCGCAGTAGTCGGTGATGGGTGTGCCCTTGACCCATTCCATCACGAAGTAGGGCCGACCTTCCGGCGTGGTGCCGCCGTCGTAAACCTTGGCGATGTGTGCATGATCCATCATCGCCAGCGCCTGCCGCTCGGCCTCGAAACGCGCAATCACCTGCCGCGAATCCATGCCGGGTTTGATAAGCTTGAGCGCCACGCGTCGCCTGATCGGCTGCTGTTGCTCCACGACGTAAACCAGGCCCATGCCGCCTTCGCCAATCAGTTCCAGCAGTTTGTAGGGGCCGATTTGCGTGCCGGGGCCCTCGGCTGGCGGCGCGTTGATGGTAGAGGGTAACTCCGCGCCGGGAAATGGCTGTTCGAGGAAGCTATTTATCTTCGGCTGGGCTTGCAGCAGATGCTCCAAGCGTTGGCGCAGCGTCCGATCTTCGCCGCAGACGCGAGCCAGATAGGCCTCGCGCTCCTCGCCGGGCGCAAGCTGGGCGGCCTCCCAGAATAGTTCGTCGATGCGATGCACGCCGTCGTGCATGGGAACCTCCGATTATTTGCTCTGAAAGACAATGCGAAAAAAGTGCCTCGCGTGCCTCACGCAAGCGAGAAAAAAATCAGGACCGCTTTTCAGAGTCGGATTCATAGAGCTTGCAGTAGAGCCAGGCTTTGGCGTAGGCCCAGTAGCGGTCGGCGGTGGCGCGCGAGATGCCCAGCGCCTCGGCGGCCTCCTGGTGAGAAAGGCCGGCAAAGCAACGCAACTTCACCAATTCAGCCTTGATCGGATCCTCCGCGGCCAGTTGGTCCAGGGCTTCGTTGACGGCCAACAGTTCGTCGTCGGTCGTAGGCTCCGCCAGCGACTGTGCCTGATCGAAATCGATGCGCCGCAATTGGCCGCCGTGTTTCTCACTTCGAAGTCGCCGGGCATTCTCGACGAGAATTCGGCGCATCGCTTCCGCCGCCGCGGCGAAGAAATGTCCCCGGCTGTCCCAGTGCTGATCTTTATCACCATCCACCAGGCGCAGATAGGCCTCGTGGACCAGAGCGGTCGCTTGCAGCGTCTGTCCCGGCTTTTCCTGAGCCAACCGCTGCGCGGCCAGCTTGCGCAATTCATCGTAGACCAGCGGCAACAACTGCCCGGCGGCGTGCGAATCGCCTTGCTCGATTGCGGATAAGATACGGGTCACTTCACTCATGAGCGGCACCGAAAGGATTGAAGTTCTACCAGAGCATTCCCACCAAATCCCGGGCTCGTTCGCGGAATCATTCTCCCGCGCGCAGGTTTCCCCCAACAAGCGACCGAACGAATTTCTCCGCAAGAGATATTTGCTGAGTATAGTAGTGCCTATGCAAAAATGCTCGGTCTGTCTGTTCTTCTTGGCAAGGCGAAGTTCGCTTTCATGGGTACACAGGGAGGAAATCGAATTGGAGAAAAGCCGGCGTGGGCACGGATGGATGAGGGCAGAATGCCTTGGAAGAGGGGGGAAGCCAAACGCAAAGCGTCGGCAACAATCGCGCTGGGAGGGATTGACGTCGGGATTTCGTCGTCCCTTTACCCATCGACAAAGGACTGCCCATTTGGCACCGGGGCTGGGGTGAAGAGGGTGCCCTCTCCAGAGAAGTTGGCGGGGTACTCGTTTGACATGTCATAACTCATTGTTTTGTTTTAGCTTGCGACACAGGGTGGTCCGCCAAGGGGGTAAAAAAGTTGGCGAACACCCCCCTGTGACGGCGAACCGCTTGGTCAACGGCGTATCATCTTTACGCATACCACTCGCTCATACACCTTCTTATGAAGCGATCGAGCAAACGGAGAAACGGTGTGAGACCCTCGACGATTTCTTGTGAAACTTTCGCACCGAAGTAGAATTAGTCTTTGGCTCGTCGTTGCGCTTCCAGCGGAGAATAGGTGAGGCGATCGTGGCAGAAGGCAAATGGATTAGCGATTTGAATCCCAACACGCCGTTGACCGAGGCGGCGCGGCACGTTCTGTTTGTGCGCTTGCAGGTGGTGAAGGATTATCTGCCGCTCGCTGCCCTGAAAGCCGACGAGGATGTCGAATACGTTCATCAATTGCGAGTCGGCACCCGCCGGGCCGATGCCGCTTTGCGTATCTTCTCCGGTTGTTTGCCGAAAAAAACGTATCGCCGAGGACGACGTTCGCTACGGAAAATACGTCGCGCCGCCGGGGCGGCTCGCGATTGGGATGTCTTCCTCGCGGAACTCGACCGGCGCGAACGAGACGCCGACGCCAAGCATCGCGGCGGACTCGAATTTCTGATGGGCTACGCGCTTGGCCGCCGCGCTGCCGCCTCCCTCGAACTCGAAGCGGTCCATGGAGAGGAAAGCCCCACGTTCGAGATGTTCCTCGTTCGCACGCTCGAGGCGATTCGCGCCCCGGACGAGCCATCGGGAGCAGCGCTTCTTGTGGATTTGGCGCGGCCCATGCTGTTCGAGCGATTGAAGGGGCTAGAGCAAGCGGCTTTGGCCGACACGACCGATTACCCAGCCTTGCACCAGGTTCGCATCGCCGGCAAACATCTGCGCTATGCGATGGAAGTGTTCGCCGACTGTTTCGATCCGACCTTCCGCCAAACGCTCTACCCGCGCATCGAACAACTGCAAGAGATTCTCGGCCGCGCTAACGATAGCCATGTTGCCGTGGAACGGCTGACCGACCTACGCGAACGCCTGCGCCTCGCCTGTTCGACCTCTTGGCCGCGATTGCAACCGGGGGTCGAGCAACTGCTGCGTTCGCACCAGCGCCGACTCCCCCAAGAGCGGCGACGTTTCGTCCAATGGTGGAACCAATGGCACCCCACCGGCAGCGAAGCAGTGATGACTTCCCTGCTGACGCCGCTCAGATGAGAAAAGTAGCCACAAAAGCGATCTCTAAACAAGACCCAACGGCGGAGGTCGAGCTTCGTCTCAAAAGCGCAGTTCGACGATGGCGCGCCAGCGCTCGCCGGGCGGCAGCAAACGCCAACCGCATTCGAGGCCGCGCGCGGACAGGTTGACGGCATCGGTGGGACAAGTGTACGGTTCGACACAAAACGCCTGGCGGTGCGGCGGGGTGAACACAACCAACTCGCGGAACTCCGCTCCGCATAACACCCGTAGTTCGGGGCCGATCCCACAGTTCAGAACGGCGCGCTCCCGCAACGCCGCGGAAGAGGGGGGCAAATCGGTCAGCACCGTATCGAGGTTCAAATCGACCAAGCGTCTGGGTTTGTTGAGATCGCAGGCAGCGTCTACCGGCAGTCGTTCGCCCGTCGGCAGCGCTTCCTCGAGCTTCCAGAAAGAGCGTGCGGGAACCGTGACCCGACAGACTTCCGCAGCCGTCACTGTCGTGAACGGCATGCGAAAGTATGGGTGATAGCCCAGCCCGAATGGCAACTCCACGCGATCCGGGTTGTGGACTTCCGCCTCGAAACGCAAGGAACCGGCACCGAGTCGAATCGTGAGTTGTAGCTCGTGATCCGCCGGCCAGAGCGAGCGGCTTTCGGGCGCGTCGAGCGAGCAGCGAAACACCCCCGTAATCCAGGCGCTCGTATGGTCGGTGCCGCGGGCGACGACGCGCCACGGATGACGGCAGGCGAAGCCGTGGATGGCGTTCTTCTTGGCGGGATCGTTTCGCGGCAGCGGATAGTCGCGCCCTTGCCACGAAAAATGGCCGTCGCGGATGCGATTGGGAAAGGGAAACAGCACGGGAATGCCGCTGCGCGTGGGTCGGCCATCGTCGAACAGATCGGGAGCCTGATACAGCAAGTCGAAGGTTTGGCCGTCGCGCTGGACTTGCCAACGATAGCAGTTGAAGCCCAGCGCCGGCCAGACCTCGGCGCTGCCGCCCGCGCCGTCTCCCAAGACGTAAATCGTCGGATCGAGGCCGCGAACGCCCGGCTGGACGCGCGTGGAAACGGTGAAAGACATGATAATACGTTCTCCCTTTTCACCACGGTAGGGCGTCGAGATGGACATTGCCGCCGCTGAGGAGGACGCCGACTCGTTGCATCCCCCTCAAAGCCCGAAACTCCGGCGGCAGCG
>JAJXWW010000119.1 GCA_021781415.1 Planctomycetota bacterium | reverse complement strand
CATCGAGCGTTCAATTGCTGAACTCGGGACGCCGCTGTGCCAGCTGCGTCTGCAAACGGGAAACGATGCTCGAATGCATCTGACTGACGCGCGACTCGCTGAGATCGAGCGTCGCGCCGATCTCTTTCATCGTCATGTCTTCGTAATAGTAAAGAATGATGATGAGCCGTTCGTTGCGGTTGAGGCCGCGCGTGACGAGCCGCATCAGATCGCGGTTTTGTAGACGGTGCGTCGGATCTTCGGCCTTCTTGTCTTCGAGAATGTCGATCTCGCGCACGTCTTTGTAACTGTCGGTCTCGTACCACTTTTTGTTGAGACTGACTTGGCTTACGGCGGTGGCATCGCCGATCATTTTGTTGTACTCCTCGATGCTGACATCGAGTCGTAGGGCCATTTCGTCGGGGCGCGGCGGGCGTCCGAGCGCGGCTTCGAGCGTTTTGCGCGCTTCTTCCATCTTCGTCGCCTTGCTGCGAACCAGGCGCGGCACCCAATCCATGGTGCGCAACTCGTCGAGCATGGCACCGCGGATGCGCGGCACGCAATAGGTCTCGAACTTCACGCCGCGTTCGAGATCGAAGGCGTCGATGGCATCCATCAACCCGAAGACTCCCGCGCTGATGAGGTCGTCGAGATCGACCCCATCGGGTAATCGCGCCCAAATACGCTCGGCATTGTATTTGACGAGCGGTAGATAGCGTTCGACGAGTTGATTGCGCAACTCGATGCTTGGATGCGCTCGATACTCGCGCCAAACTTGCTGAATATCCACGTCCACATGCGTCGCCATGGACTCCTCCCTGCTGTAAGGCAAGTGGTCATTCGGTCCCACCCAATCGTTCCCCGCGCGCGGAGCGGACGACGTCGCCTTCGACGCTCGCACTCCGAGCGGAGACAATTGGGAAAGAAAGTCGGACTGTCGCTACCTGGGAAGCGTTCGTTGCGAGCCGGTTGCTCGCGATGCGTCTTCCGTTATTCCAACCGCCGCGTTTCGCCTCTATCGGTTGGTAACGCCGAGCCGGCGTCCCCCGGTTTCACAGTCGTTCTGGATGACGCGAAGCCGTATCGTGGTCCGCTCCTCGACTCCCCCGTCGTCGGAGCGGTTTGCGGCTCGTCGCATCTCCTACTCGCCCTCGCGGGCACCGAACCCCCTCTTGCCAAACCCCCGTCCGTGACGGCCCAAAAGGGGCCGTTAGCTAGTCCTCTATCGACGACTCGACGTGGTTCCCTGAAGAGAAAATCACGTTTTTGTACGTCGATCCCTTCGTCGTTGCCGTTCGGCGCGAGCGCTCCGTGCGCGCGGATTGCGCGCTCGCCCCCCATGCCGCCCAACGGCCACGACTCGCCTTTGCACGAACTCCGCGCGAACCCCTTCGCGCGGATCGTCCCACGATTGACGACGGTATCCTTCCTCGGTAAGCGATCGTACCCCGAAGGGATAGACGCTGTGCCGAGATCGGCGTCGCCCAGACAAGTCCATGCGTTAAGTGCGAGGGTGGGGCTAATACAAAAGGAGTTGCTCGCTGTCAAGAGCATCTTCACAATTCGGTCGAGTTGTCGAGTTGTCGAGTTGTCGACTTGTCGATTGGCTACTTGCTCGCCAAGACATCGACGCGATCCAACCCCTTGCGAGGTCCGAGCGCGATCAGCGTGTCGCCGGGCATCATCTTCGCGTCGCCGGGAGGATTGGCGACGAGATGACCGTTGGCCTTCTTGATGGCTACGACGATCACTCCAAGCTCTTGCCGTAAGCCGCTGGAGTGGAGTGTGGCCCCGTCCAACTTGCTGCCGGATTGAATCAACGTCTCTTCGATTTGCAGATCGAGATGTTCCGTGCGCGTGGCCAATTCGATGAAATCGACCACGGCGGGACGCAGCACGGCCATCGCTACCTTGGTGCCGCCGATGACGTAGGGCGCTACCACCCGATTGGCTCCCGCGCGGAGCAGCTTTTCTTCGGCCAACTCGCCTTCGGCGCGCGCCACGATGAACAGTTTGTCGTTGAGCAATCGCGCGCTGAGGGTGATGAACAGATTGTCGGCGTCGGAAGCGGCCACCGTCACCAAGGCGCGCGCGCGTTCGACGCCGGCGTGTTTGAGTACCTCGTCCGAGGTGGCGTCGCCCGGCAGTGCGATGCCGTGGGGAACCGTGAAATCTTGCAGCACTTCGACGCGCCGGTCGATGAGGACGAACGGCAACCCCTGGCGCGAGAACTCTTCGCAGACGCGCCGACCCATGCGCCCGTAGCCACAGATTATCATATGATTCTTCAGTCCCGCCAAACTCCGCTCCATGCGCTGTCTCCCCAACAATTGCCGTACTTCGCCGCTAACGACCGAACGCAACAACTCGGTGATGGTGTAGAAGAACACGAACACGCCGATTAGTAGCAGCGCCATCGTGAAAATGCGACCGTGCCGCGACAGCGGATGATGTACCTCCTCGTAGCCCACCGTCGTCAGCGTAATCACGGTCATATACAGGGCGTCGAACAGGGAATAGCTCGGCTCGATCGTGTAATAGCCCAACGTACCGGCCAAGATGAGGACGACGGGAATGAGTAGCAATACGAGGTAGCGGCGCGGCACCGATTTACTCTCCCGTAAGTTCGCTCCTCCCCTTTGACTCCGAAATAGAGAGTGAAGGCAAGGAGCGCTGGACCGTCAAGTAGTAAGGCGAGACAACACCCGCCGCGCGGATTCCAACGTCTGCACCAGTTGTTCGCGCCGGCTTTCCCTGTCGCATCGCGCCTCGGTTCGCACCCATGTCAGCGTGCGCTCCAGCACGGCAAGGAACGGAGCGGACGTATCCGCGTGCTTGGGCATGGGACGGCCCTCAATGCGCACATACACCGGCGAGGTGTGAGCGCGGACGGCTTCGCCTTTCAGACAGCGCGCCGCCAGCCAGCCGCTCGCTCCGAGAGGAACTTCGGCTTCCAGTTTTGCCAGGCGATCCTCCGCCTTCGCCTCGCATCGGGCCACGACTTCGCCGTTATACAACAATTCCAATCGATCGAACGGCGTCACGCTGCACGCCTCGATCGCCGCGCGCGCCAGCTGCTTATCGTCGGGTGGCGACACGAGCGCGCCGGGTTCAAGTCCGTTCACCGTTAGCGACAGCAATGGTCCCTCGGTGATGAAGGTTCGGCCGGCGCGCACGGCCTCGATCCAGGAACCGTAACTGAAATCACATCCCGGTTCGAGACGAGCGTAGGTGCGAACCGCTCCAAGAACCGTGGCATTATTCGTCTTGCCGCTGGAGCCCATCAACGGCAGCCGAAGTCCGCAAGCGAGGAACCGATACCAGTCGGCGAGGCTATTGCTCTCTTGTGGATCGTCTAAATGGCAAATCTCGAAGGCATCGATCTTACCGAGCAAAAGCGCCGCCAAGGCTTCTCCCTGCGGATGCTCTAACGTCCAACGCGGTAGATCCGGCGAGACGACGAGACCTTTCTTACGATGACATTGATCGCACCAATCGACGACGGACCAATCGTCGCGCGCATCCGGCGCTCCGAAACGTAGGGGATAGACCGCACGGTGACAATTCAACAGAGCCACGGTCCCCAATGTGGGGTGACTGTTCAGCGTATTGACGACGACACAAGGCATCCCCTCCAGCGTCGGTTGAGAACCGCTGAACGCCAACAGCGCGACATAGTTGGTCGCCAACAGGTTCACGACGTCCAATCCCTCGGCCGCGCCCTCCAAGCGAGCCGCGTGCGGCGATAGCTCGTGCGCTCGGCCGTCTCCCGAATACCAGCCGCGCGCACGCCAATCGAACGCGCGTTCGATGGTCGATCTCAGCGCGATCTTTCCCGGCCCCAGCAGTACCTCGCGGAGTATAGGCTCATATTCCGGTCCCTTATGGGCTTCCATGCGAATGGGGCCGGCCGGAAGCTGTACTTCACAGGTTCCGTCGATATGGGCGTACTCGGCCTCGCCGAGTCGCACTTGTCCCCCTACCCCCGATTGGGGATCGAGGGCCGTCGTCGCCGTTCGCCCAAACGGCATGTGACAGACGCCGGCGGCATCGGTCAACCGCAAACGTACCGGGGTCGGCTTTCCCTCGGCATCGACAACCCGGACATGGACCGTAAGCATTTCCGCACTCACACAGGCACGAGGGGCGATTCGGCTGACCAACCACGACTTCCACCGCTCCGCTTCACGAGAGTCGCGCGGCACGGTTAATGTATCCGCGCGGCAAGCTCGAGGCTCTGCGTTTTGCGGAATCCATCGGACGGCCAAGGTTGAGACGTGCCCCTGTGTCCAAAGTGCCAACGCGCATATACTGTTGGATGCGAACTCCGTTTGCCCCAGAATCCGAGAGGCGTTCAAGTCATGCGATTCCTCATGTGTCCGATCCTCCTCGCGCTCGTTCTCTCGACCGCGTTGGGTAGAGATGCCAAGCCAGAAAAAGACCAATCCTCGACCGAGAGCAAGTCGCTTGAAAAGCTGATCGCTCAGCTAGATGGAAAGACCTTTCAGGAGCGCGAAGAGGCCGTGCGACTCCTCGTGGCTCTGGGTTCCGAAGCGAGTGCGACGTTAGAGAGAACCGCGTCCGATTTGACCGTCGATCCCGATGTGAGGCTGCGCGCAGCGCGGGCTTCCTACGCCATTTCCGCCGTCCGGATTGAAATGGTCCGCGTGCTGGGCGAGCATACGCGCCCCAATAACGATCCGGGTATGCAATGGGTGCGGCGCATCGCCTTGTCCCCCGACGGGAAATATGCCGTCACGTCCGGAGGAGATGGCATTCGGTATTGGGATCTAGCCGCTCGAAAACAGATTCGCTTGTTCGGAGAGAACCACAATGGCTACTGGTCGTTGGCCTTCTCCACGGACGGGCGGCGGGTGATCGCGGGCGGGGACAAAGTGTATATATTCGATGTGAATACAGGCAATATCGTTCACGCCATGACGGGACACGACCAGACGGTGTGGGGAACGCTCTTGACGGCGGACGGCAAAGGCGCGATCAGCGGAGCCTGGGATCAGTCGATCCGCGTTTGGGACACCGAGACGGGGAAATCCACGCGCACCTTCAAGAATGTGCGGGGCATGGTTCGCTGTCTGAGCCTGTCGCCGGACGGCAAGTTACTGGCTGCCGGTCATTTCATGGCGGATGCGAGTCCAGGCACGATTCGGATTTGGGACGTGGAAAAAGGGACGGAGATTCGCGCAATGCCCGGGCACAGCATGGAAGTGACCAGTCTCTCGTTCTCCAAAGATGGGAAAACCCTGCTCTCCAGCAGTTTCGACAAGACGGTGCGTCTGTGGAATGTGACCGATGGCAAAGAGTTGAAGCGATTTCAAGGGTCGATGAATCGCGTCGAGTGCGCGGCCTTCACTCCCGATGGTCGTCGCATCGTGGCTTGCGGCGATGAGACCGATCCCCACGTCCATCTCTGGGATGTGTCGTCCGGCAAATTGCTGGGTGTGTCCGAACGAGTGGACGGGGGATTGCTCCATGTCGTCGTGCTTCCCGATGGCCGACAGTGTTTGACCGCGGGGAAAGACGGCGCGGTTCGACTCTGGCGTTGGTCGAGATAACCTCTTCAAGATCTGGTTACTCGTTACTTCCAGAATGAGGAGTTCGGTAGGGTGGGTCGAGGAACGAGACCCACCCTACGAATTACCACGATTTACCGGACTCCGCGATACCTCGCCTCAGCCCGCCCGGCTAGATCGCCTCGCGCACGCGGATCGAGAGCGAACATGCGATTCATTTCCCCGACTTTGCGCCGATGCAATACAGGTTGTGTAGCCCGCGAATAAAAATCTGTCCTTGCGAGATGGCCGGCGAGGCGTAGCACTCGTCGTCCAGCTTATTTTTGTGAACCACCTCGAACTCGGCGTTAGCCTTCAGAACGTAAGTGACGCCGTCGTCGTCCACAAAATAAAGGTAGCCATCCGCCAGCACCGGCGAGGCGCTGATGTGCCGCGCCAGTTTCTGTTTCCACAGTCTTTTCCCCGTTTGGGGTTCCAGACAACTCAGAAATCCCGTATCCGAGGCGACGTAAAAATGTCCTCCGGCGGCAATCGGCGAAGGGACGTAGGAGGCTCCGTCGCGGCCATTGACCTTATGTGGAATGTGCCAACGGACGTATTTGCTTTTCGTGATGTTCCCCTCGCCTTCGGGACTAAGACCCATCAAGTGGTATTCGGGAAAGCCCGTCGTCAAAAACAACACGTCATCGAGATAGACGAGACTGGCGACGTACTGCTCCGTGGGACCGTCGAGAAGCCACAACGGCTTGCCGTTGTCGGCGTCGTAGGCGGTGACGGATTTACTGCCGCTGAGAACGAGTTGCGTCACCTCCGGCTTATTCTTGGCGCGGATGAGGATCGGCGTGCAGTACGAGCGCGTTCGATTGGGTCGGTCGATGCGCCAGCGTTCTTCGCCGGTTTGTTTGTCCAAGGCGACGAGATACGCCTTGGCGTCTTGATCGCCGTTGAGGATGACGAGATCTTTGTGCAAGATCGGCGAACTACAGAAGCCGTGTATCGACAGCAATTTGCCGGGCGAGCGTGCCCAGACTTTATTGCCCTTGAAGTCGTAGCAGGCCACCTGCATTTCGGGATAAGCGAGGAAGGCGACCCAGACGTACTTGCCGTCGCTGATCGGCGTGGCACTGGCGAAACTGTTGAGCGGATGCTTCTTTTCGAGCTTGGCCGTCAGAACCACGCGCTGCCACAGGACGGAGCCGTCCCGTCGATCGAGACACATCAGCACGCGCTCCCCCTTGTCTTCGAGGCAGGTGGTCACAAAGACTCGATCTCCCCACACGATGGGTGAGGAATGTCCCTTGCCGGGGATGGGAGTCTTCCAACGGACATTCTCTTTCTCGCTCCACGTTCGCGGGAGATTCTTCTCGTTGGAGATACCATCGCCGCGCGATCCGCGCCAGCCGGGCCAATTCTCGGCACGAACGAATCCGCCGAACGATACGAGAGCAGTCAACGCGAGCATGGGAAGACGCATTCGATTCACTCCTAACTATGGATAGCAACCGTGGTGCGGTTAGCCGCGACGCGAAGCGGAGCGCGAGACGTCTGCGTCGAGGCTAATCCAATCTATTCCAGTTCGTGAACATATCCCAGCGGAGGCAGAGGTAGGCGTTGGCCGTCCTTTTCAAGCCATAGCCCCGTTTCGGCGAGGCACTCTCCGATGACGGTCAATCCAGGAATCGGTGGAGAGTGTAATAGCGTTGCGGCGTCGGCGGGAGAGACGGCGAAGACGATCTCAAAATCTTCACCATCGCCAAGGGCGTGTTCCAAGGGCGAGCGCTTATCCGGCATCGCACGGGCAGCGTCGGCGATGGGGATGGATTCGGCGCGGAGGACGATGCCGCAGCCGCTCTCTTGGCTCAGGTGGGCGACATCGGCGGCGAGACCGTCGCTGATGTCGATGGCGGCGTGCAAATCGACGGCGGCGTGCAGAGCCAACGCCTCCTGGACGCGCGGCGTGAAGTCCAAGTGTTTGCCCAGGATGCTGCCGCCCAACGGACCCGTCACGATCAGAACGTCGCCGGGCCGCGCTCCTTTGCGACTGACTGCGCCTCGGAGCGTCGTCTCGCCCAGCAGCGCGACGTTGATGACGAGAGGGCCATCCCAACTGTTGGTATCGCCGCCCACAATCGCCGTGTCGAAGGCATCGGCCATCTCGCGCATTCCTAAGTATATCTGTTCGGCCAACGATCGTCCGCCTCGGCGCGGCAGACCGACGCTGACGACGGCGGCTCGCGGTATGCCGGCCATGGCGGCGATGTCGCTGAGATTGACCGCCAATGCTTTGCGCCCGATCTGCCGAGCCGTACCCGCTCCGGCAGAACCAGGATGCGTGTCGGCGAGACGAAAGCAACTGCCTTCCAGCAGCATATCCGTCGTGATCAGACAATCCGTTCCACTCGGCCAACGCAAGACCGCGGTATCGTCCCCCGGCCCCAACAGAACGCGCTCGGCGGAAGGCGTTCGTTGCCGCAGCCAGTCGATAAAGGCGAATTCGCCCATTTCGATCGTTCCATCCCGAAAAAAATAGCGCGCGGCGATTCGAGAGCAGCCGTCAATCTTGTCCGTTTGGGCACTCCTTCTTTTGTACCTCGTACTTTGTACGACACGCCAGCAAAATTTGGTGTAAAGTTGGGACATGATTGCGTTGACCGATTCATCCGCTCCATTGGGTTCCTCCTTTCCTCCTCGCATCTTCGGCGCGCGTCCGTTCCATACCGACGGCGAACTGTTGGCGCTGCGCTTCGCGCCGGACGGCAGTTTGTGGTCGGTCGAAGAACCGGGCGTCCTTCGCCATTGGGATTTAGATTCTCGGCGACAGATCGGCTGGCACGAGTTGGCCGACCCAGCGTCGGTGTGGTGCTTCAGCAGTTCGGCCCACTATCTCGCCGCCGGCAGCGATGAGGTATGCCTGTGGGAGACGCACAACGGCGAACTGACGGCGTGTTGGCCTCAGCGCTCGTGGGTGACGGCCTTGGCGTTTCAATCGAGCGGCCTGCTTTTGGCCAGCGGCCACGACGACGGTATCGTCCGGCTCTGGGATTACGTCGGCGGGCGTTTGGCTTACGAACTGCACGGTCCCATCTCTCCCTCGAACGCCGCTCCGCCGTCGGCCGTCAGCGCGCTGGCCTTCAGTCTGGACGGCAGAAAAATAGCCGTCGCCGCCGAGGATCGTAGCATTTATCTGTGGGATGTCGTCACGGGCGAGATGCTCGGCTGCCTGCTCGGACATACCGACCGCATCCCGGCCATGGCCTGGCATCCCGATGGACGACGCCTCGTTTCCGCGGGATGGGACGCCACCGCCCGCGTTTGGGATACACAAGCTGCCGTCCCGCTTATTTTGCTCAACAGCCACGAAGGACAGGTACAGGCGTTGGCCTTTGCGCCGCACGGACGCTTGCTCGCCTGCGCCGATTCCTCTCCCACCGTTCATCTATGGGATACGGAGAGCTATCAAACCCTTACCGTGCGCCGCGATCATGCGCGGGAGATTCGTTGCTTGGCGTTCGGCCCCGACGGTGAATCGTTGGCCTCGGCCGGCGCGGGTAGCGTCATCCACGTTTGGGATTCCGCCAGCGATACTCTGCTCCCCCCTGCCCTCGATCCGTTGTTGGCGCGGACCTGCGTTTCGGCGAGTGGCGACGGCAAACGACTGGCGAGTCTGGCCGCCGGTTCGCCCTTGCGCGTGTGGAGTACGGCCACGACCGAGCAAATTATCGAGTTGGAAGGCAATGCGCCGTTGCGCGCCTTCGCCGCCAGCGCGGACGGACGCTGGTACGCTGGGAGCCTGGCAACGCCGGAAGGCCCAGAGGCCGACCGAGAGACCCTATGGCTGTGGCACACCGACGACGGACGACGCGATCGCTGCTTCGCCGGTCAAGCCGCGCCGATCACCGTGCTGGCGTTTCATCCGGATTCCAGACTCTTGGCCTCGGCGGGAGTACGTGGCAGCGATGTCTGGTTGTGGACGGTGCCGGACGGCGAGCCGTTCTTGATTCCCGACGCCGTGTCCGGGTGCAGCGTGGAAGCGTTGGCCTTTCACCCTCAAGGGCGGTTGTTGGCTATCGGCGGCATCAACTGGCTGGCTCCGCGCGGTCCCGAAGGCCGCATCGTTCTCTGGGATCTCCATGCGCGACAGCCGCTTGCCATTCTTCCCGGCGGCACGAGCAGCCTCTCGTTTCATCCCTCCGGCCATCTCCTTGCCGCAGCAACCCTGACGCAAAGCGTCGTCGTCTGGGACGTGGAGTCCCAGCAACAGGCGGCGGAACTGACTGGCCCTCTCGACGCCGTCACCTGTGTCGTCTACAGTCCCGACGGAAACTGGCTCGCTTCCGGCGGCGACGACCGCACACTGCGTCTGTGGGATGCCCACACCGGCGACGCGCGCGGCTGGATGGAACTGGACACACAAATCAAGGCACTATCCTTCGCCCCCGACTCGCGCGCGCTCTTCACCGGCAACGGCACAACGAGTTGCTATCAGATTGAATTGCGACAAATCGTCTCCCAAGAACACTGAGAGGCTATTCGGAAAGGGGGCTTGTACACTACAAAAGGCCGCTTTGTACACTATCGAAAGGACCATTTTTAATGCACAAACGTCAACTTTCCGAATAGCCTCTGACTTAGAGCCGAGCAGAAGAGTAGCGGTTCCGGCCCGCGCATTTAATCAACAACTCGGCGGCAGGACGGTAAGCGTCCACCCGCCGCGCCGTAGCGGCGCGGGTTTCCCTTGGAGCGTGAGTTCCCCTAATGTGAGAGTACACTTGCCGAGCAGAATCGTAGAACAACGTGGCCAGGGAAGCGACGGCGCTTACAATCACCCCCCATCTCTTAACAGGAGAACCGCGATAGCACAACGGAGACGACCCGATAGCCGAAGCGATCATCCTAAACCGCTGCCGTCCGCACGGCGCAATGCTATCCTGGAGTGCGTTAGCCCATGAGCTTGGTCAAGTCCAAACACCGCGTCGCCGACCACGGAGAGGTCTTTACCCCGGCGTGGATGGTCGAGGCCATGCTCGACCTCGTGAAGGACGAGACCGAGCGCATCGACTCTCGTTTCTTGGAGCCGGCGTGCGGGAGCGGCAACTTCCTCGTGCAGATCGTGCGGCGCAAGCTCGCCGCCGTCGAACTCAAGTACGGAAAGTCCGACTTCGAGCGGCGGCAATACGCGCTTCTCGCCCTGATGTGCATCTACGGCATCGAGTTGCTGCCGGACAACATCGCCGAGTGCCGGGCCAATGTGCTGGAGATCCTCGCCGAGTATCTGAACCTCAATGCGTCGGACGAACTCTATCGCGCCGCGTCCTACGTCCTGTCGCAGAACCTTGTACACGGCGACGCGCTGACGATGCGCACCCACGACGATCGGCCGATTACCTTTGCCGAGTGGGGCTACCTGGGCAAGGGTAAATTCCAGCGGCGCGACTTCAGCCTGGCCACCCTCACCCAATCGTCCGCCTTCAGCGCGGAGGGTTCGCTCTTCGCCCACCTCGGCAAGCACGAGATCTTCACGCCGGAGAAGACCTACCCGCCGATGACGATGAGCGAACTGGCCGCCCTGCTCGGCGACGCACCGAAGGAGGCCGTATGAAAAACATTCCCAGGCCTTCGGCCTGGGCTGACCGAACCGGCCTTTCAGGCCGAAATCCAAACGGCGGAGACCACGCTCTTGTAAGACATCTTTACAAATTCGGGGTTTTTACAGGGTTTTCGAGCCTGAGAGGCTCGTTCCGTCAGCCCAGGGCTTCGCTCTGGGCGCGCTTGACCGAACCGGCCTTTCAGGCCGATATCCAAACGTCGGAGGGATTCATGCCGCAATCACTCGCGAAAGTCTACCTCCACGTTATCTTCTCGACGAAGAATCGCGCGCCGCTATTGGCGCACGAATGGCGGGAGGAACTTTTCCGCGTATTGGGCGGCACCGCGAACAATCTCGGCTGCCAATCGTTGATGGTGGGCGGAGTCGAGGACCATGTCCACATGTTGATCCAGCTCAGCCGAACTATCACCGTCGCCGACGCGGTTGGAAAGATCAAATCCACGTCGTCGTGTTGGGTGAACCAGACGCGCGGTTTGACGATCGAGTTTCATTGGCAAGCCGGCTATGCTGCCTTCTCCGTGAGTCAGTCCAATGTGGAGGTGGTGCGCGAGTATATTCGTCAGCAGCCGGAACACCACGCCAGACAAATGTTTCAGGAAGAGTTGCGCGAATGGTTGCGGCGCTACGAGATCGAGTGGGACGAACGGTATGTATGGGATTAGGGCCACCTGTCGAATTCGAAACGTAACCAGGCCGATGGCCTGGTCTGACAGAATCGGCCTTTCAGGCCGAAGAGTAGCGGTACGTATGGGATTAGGGTCACCGGTCGAATTCGAGCCTGAAAGGCTCGTTGCGTCAGCCCAGGGCGAAGCCCTGGGTTTGAATGACAGAATCGGCCTTTCAGGCCGAAGAGAACAGCAGTGGTTTGCAACGAAGAGGAGGCCGTATGAGCGCTCGGGCTGGTTTCGCACTGCGCGGCCGCAACCCGGATGTATTGTCGTGCATCGCGAACCTCTCGAACGACGAGGTGTTCACGCCGCCCGAGTTTGCGAACCGGATGTTGGACACGCTAACCGAGGCGTGGGCGGTCGCGAACGGCGGCGCGAACATCTGGGCGGACAAGACGGTGCGGTTTCTCGACCCCTGCACGAAATCGGGAGTGTTCCTGCGCGAGATCACCAGCCGCCTCAACAACGGCCTGGCGAACGAGATTCCGAACCTGGAGGAGCGCGTCGATCACATCGTCACGAAACAGGTGTTCGGCATCGCCATCACGAATCTCACGGGGATGCTCGCGCGGCGAAGCGTGTATTGCTCGAAGAACGCCAAAGGGCCACACTCCATCGCCAAGTCGTTTGCCAGCGATGATGGCAACATTTGGTTCAAACGCACCGAGCATACCTGGGATGACGAGAAGTGCCGATATTGCGGCGCGAGTAAGAAGACGCTAGATCGCGGCGAAGACCTCGAAACCCATGCGTATGCGTTCATTCACACCGATAACATCAAGACTCGGATCGCCGAGATATTTGGAGGCGATATGCAGTTCGACGTAGTAATTGGCAACCCGCCGTATCAATTGGACGACGGCGGATTCGGCACGAGCGCCGCGCCAATTTACCAGTTGTTTGTGGAACAGGCAAAGAAGCTTGAACCTCGCTATTTGTCGATGATTATTCCTTCCCGTTGGTTCGCCGGCGGCAAGGGGCTGGATGAATTCCGCGAGGCGATGCTCAAAGATGATCGACTCCGCGAAATCGATGACTACCTCAGCGCGGCGGACGTATTCCCCGGCGTCGGCCTCAAAGGCGGCGTGTGCTACTTCCTCTGGGAACGCGATAATCGTGGTCAGTGCCGCGTCTCCACGCATTTCAAGGATTGGCCCGTTTCCGAGGCCACGCGACAGCTGCTTGAAAAGGGCGCGGATGTCTTCATTCGCTTTAATGAGGGATTGTCGATTCTCAAGAAAGTCATTTCGGTTGAAACAGGACAAACTAAGTCGCTTTCACTCTCTGAAAGCAAACGATTCGACCGATTGGTTAGTTCACTAAGACCCTTCGGCCTCCGCACTTTTTTTAAGGGAGAGGTTAAGAGATCGCTGGGTGATGTGATGGTATATCAGAACGGCGGTACGGGATACATCGCCAGAAGCGAAGTAGCGACGGGCGTTCGCCTCATCGACAAGTGGAAGGTTTACGTCGGCCGAGCTGCTCCTGGGACCGGCAACAGAGATACCTATCCGCACAGGATTATTAGCACGCCATTTGTCGGAGAGCCGGGCACCATCTCTTCGGAGACGTATCTCTGCATTGGACCGTTCGGCTCGAAGAGTCAGGCGGAGAGCGTCTTGTCCTACCTCTCCTGTCGATTGACCCGCCTGTTGATTCTCCTGCACAAGCCTTCGCAGGATACGACGCGCAAGGTTTACTCGTTCGTGCCAACCCAGAAGTGGACGAGGCGGTGGACGGACGAGGATCTCTACGCCAAATACAGCATCTCCGCCAGTGAGATCGCGTTCATCGAGAAGATTATCCGTCCGATGGGCGAGAGCGATGAGTAAGACCATCGAAGACATCCTTTCGCCCAAGCCGGATTGAATCGTTCGTTCGCCATTTGATATGCTGGGGAAAAGGTGGATACTCCGGTGAAGTGAGAGAGGTGAAATGATGATTCGCGTGAGAGCTCGATACGATGGACATGTGTTCGTTCCCGAGGGGCCTGTGGATTTGCCGGTCGGCAGCGTGCTGGAGATTCCCATTGCTCCGGTTTCGGACCAGGGAAAGGCTTCGTCAACGCTGCGCAATTTGGCGGACCTGGTGGCCAAGTTCCCGGTGAATCCCGACTGGCCCGCGGACGGGGCGGCCCAGGTGGACCACTACCTTTACGGGGCACCCAGGAAACCATGATTTTCGTCGACACCGGATTTTTGCTGGCCCTGGCGCAGGCGCGCGATGCATTGCACCAGCGTGCCGTGGCCTGGGCTGGCTGTTGTACTGAGCCGCTGCTCGTTACCGAGTTTGTCCTGCTGGAGACGGTCAATTCCATGTCGGCACCGATTGACCGAGGCAAGGCGCACGCCATGGTCAATGCGATCCGGTCGTCCGAGGCTTATGAAGTCATCGCTATGGCTCCCCACTTGTTCGAGACCGGGTTGCAACTTCACGCAGCTCGTCCAGACAAGGAATGGTCCTTGACCGATTGCATTTCCTTTATGGTGATGGACGGGCGAAAAGTTTCACGGGCGCTTACATACGATCATCATTTCGAGCAGGCAGGGTTCGAGGCTCTATTGCGACGCGATCCGCCGTAACGGATGCACCGCGTATGGTATCAGGTCGAGATGATGATCCCCGACATTTTCGCAGCCGGTCTTCTTCAAGCAACCGCTGCAAAGATTGGGCGGCATCGGAGAAGGCGGCATGACCAAGCAAATCGACGAAATCCTCGCTCCCAAGCCGGAAGCTCGGCCGCGCATCTACGCCTATTCGATTGCCGACGAGGCGCATAAGGGTCTCCTCAAGGTAGGCCAAACCACGCGCGACGTGAAGCAGCACGTCGCCGAGCAGCTCAAGACCGCCACCATCAAGAATTACACCATCGAGCTGGACGAGTCCGCCGAGCGCGACGACGGGACGATTTTCACCGACCACGAGGTGCGTGCAGCGCTCGTCAAAAAGAAGTTCGAGAACACCGAACTGGAGTGGATGCGTTGCTCGGTCGAGGACGTGAAGACCGCACTCACCGAGTTGCGCACCGGCAAGCATTTCACCGGCACGCATCACGAGACGTTCGCTATGCGCCGGGAGCAGGCCGAGGCGGTGAACAAGACGCACGCCTACTTCCACTCGATCTGGAAGGAGGACATGCACGCCGTCCCGCGCTTCCTCTGGAACGCGAAGATGCGTTTCGGCAAGACGTTCACCGCATATCAACTCGCCAAGAAACTCGGTGCCAAGC
Organism: Planctomycetota bacterium; assembly: GCA_021781415.1. GTDB lineage: Bacteria > Planctomycetota > Planctomycetia > Gemmatales > Gemmataceae > JAJPHU01. The sequence goes on along the minus strand of JAJXWW010000119.1, from coordinate 3,318 downwards.
GCGTGCTGGTGGTCACCTTCAAACCCGCCGTCGAGGATGCGTGGCAGACGGACCTGGAGTCACACGCGGACTTCGACGGCTGGCAATACCTCTCCCGCCACTCCGATAGCGATCCGACCGAGATTGACCATAAGAAGCCCGTCGTCTATTTCGGCTCCTTTCAGGATCTCCTTGGCCGCGACCCGGCGGGCAACATCAAGCCGAAGAACGAATGGCTCCACAAGGTGAAGTGGGATCTCGTGGTGTTCGACGAATATCACTTTGGCGCGTGGCGCGACACCGCGAAGGAACTGTTCGAGGGCGAGGAGGAGTCAGTCGCGAAGAAGGAGACCAAGCGAGAATACGCCGCCGGGCTCGAAGAAATGAACGAAGATCTCACCGTACTCTCGGAGAAGGAGATAGAGTTCCTGCCGATCACCACCAAGGCTTACCTTTACCTCTCCGGCACGCCGTTCCGGGCGCTGGCCACAGGCGAGTTCATCGAGGAGCAGATCTTCAACTGGACCTACACCGACGAGCAGCGCGCCAAGGAGAAATTCGCGGCGAAGAACCCGAACAAACCGAACCCCTACGCCGCGCTGCCGCAGATGCGCCTGCTCACCTACCAGATGCCGGAGGAACTGCTGGCGATCGCGAGCGCCGGAGAGTTCGACGAGTTCGATCTCAACGCGTTCTTCGAGGCGTCGGGCACGAGCGACAAGGCGCGGTTCCAACACAAGAGCGACGTGCAGAAGTGGCTGGACATCATCCGCGGCGGGTACATGCCCGGGGCGGTCGAGTATCTGAAGACGGGCACGCGGCCGCCGTTTCCGTATTCGGATGTGCGTCTGCTGCCCTACCTGCAACACTCGTTCTGGTTCCTCCCCAACGTCGCGGCTTGCCGCGCGATGAAGAACCTGCTGGCGGAGAGGCACAACACTTTCTGGCACGACTACGAGCCGGTCGTCGCCGCCGGTGCATCTGCGGGCATTGGTCTCGACGCGTTGCCGCCCGTGCGCGATGCCATCGGCAGCGGATTCGAGACCAAGTCCATCACGCTCTCCTGCGGCAAGCTCACCACCGGCGTCACGGTGCCGCAGTGGTCGTCCATCCTGATGCTGCGCAACCTCAAGTCGCCGGAGACCTATTTTCAGGCGGCGTTCCGCGTGCAGTCGCCCTGGTCCATCAAGAACCCCAATGGCGACAACCCGAACGAGGAGGAGATCCTCAAACCTGTCTGCTTCGTGTTCGACTTCGCGCCCACTCGCGCGCTGCGGCAACTCTCCGATTACGGGATCGGCCTGTCGCCTAATGAGCTAAACCCGGAGAATGCGGTCAAGGATCTCGTGTCGTTTCTGCCGGTGCTGGCCTATGACGGCGCGAATATGACCCAGATCGACGCGGGCGGCATTCTCGACATCGCGATGGCGGGTACCTCGGCCACGCTGCTGGCGCGCAAGTGGGAAAGCGCGCAGCTGGTGAACGTGGAAAACGACACGCTGCGCCGCATCCTGGACAACCCCGAAGCGATGGCCGCCGTGGAGCGCATCGAGGGCTGGCGCGCGCTGGGCGACAACATCATCGAGACAATCATCAACAAGAGCGAGAAGGTAAAGGAGCTGAAGAATAAGGCCAAGGGCAAAGAGCTGACGGCCAAGGAGAAGAAGGAGCTGAGCGAGGAGGAAAAGGAGTACAAGTCGAAGCGCAAACTCGTGCAGGAGAAACTGATAAAGTTCGCGACGCGGATCCCCGCGTTCATGTATCTGACCGACCTCCGTGAGAACACGCTGCAAGATGTCATCACCAAGCTGGAGCCGGATCTTTTCCTCGCCGTGACCGGCCTGACGGTGAAGGACTTCCACATGCTGGTACGGCTCAAGGTGTTCAACACCGAGCAGATGAACCAGGCCGTATTCGCGTTCCGCCGCTACGAAGACGCCTCGCTGTGCTATACGGGCATCGAGAGCCACGAGGGGCTGACCCACTACGGGCTGTACGACACGGTGGTGGCTAAAGAGTGAGGGGCGGCAAGAATGCGCTAGATGCACAATTCCTCCACGGATCGTCCTCACTTTAGGATTTGGTGCGGAAGAACTTGCCATTTCTCCCTCCCTCCTTGTGTGGGAGGGTTAGGGTGGGGGCAGTGACTTGCCCTTCCCCACAAGGGGAAGGGAGCAGGGGACACGATTTTCAAGCCGGAAGATCACTTCGATGCGCGAAAGATTATTATAGTCTGGCCGGTTCTCATCGGGTCCGGTTGCCTGATTCAGGCGCGATCGCCGAAGGGAGCAATCGGGGGCGAGAAGGTGGGCGAGGGTGGTTCCGATTGGGCGAAGGCTACTTGCCTTCCTTTGCCGTGTAGCCTTTCCAGACCCATTCGATGGCGTGCGGCAGAAACTGCGACTGGGCGTTACCGACGCCGTGACCGGCACCGCGACAGAAGAGATACTGATATTCGTAACCCTTCGCTTTCAGCACCTTCGCCATGCGATGATTGGCCTCAACCCAGTCGTGCATGTTGTCGCGCATGACGTTGGGGTTGAGCAAGTCAGCGTCGCCGACGGAGAGGAAAATGCGCAGCGGCTTCTTCGGGTTGTTGGGAATGAGCGTTTCGTGAAAGCCCCATGCGCCGTCGGGATACTTCGGATCGAACGGCCAGGCTTGATTCACGAACGTGCCCGATAGGGTCAGCACGCGGTGATAGAGATCGGTGCGGAACCAAGCCATGATGAGCGCCGCCGAGCCGCCGGAACTGACGCCCATCGCCGCGCGGCCATCGGGGTCCTTCGTCAGCTTCACTTTGTAGTTTTTCTCCACGCGCGGCAACACTTCCGTTTCGATATATTCGGCATAATCGCCGTTCATGTTGTCGTATTCTTTGCCGCGCTCGTGACCCTGGGCATCACCGCCGCCGTTAGCAATGGAAATGACGATGAGGGGAGGAATCCGCTTCTGGGCGATCAGGTTGTCGAGGATGGTCTTCATCCCCAAACCGGGGCCGTCGTGGACCACCATGAACGGGGCTTCGGTTCCCGGCTTGTATTGCGCGGGGATGTACACTCCGACCCTGCGCTTGTAGTCGATCTTGTGAGTCTCGACGATCAACGTCTTCGGGTTGTCCGGGTCCACCTTGCCGAACTGCTTACGGGCGATGCCGGGATTGAAGAGCTTGGTTTCCTTCGAGTCGATGGTGAACTGCTCCACTTTCCCTTGAGGAACGCCCTCGACCATTTTGCGTTCCGGCGCAGGCACATATTTCGGCCCGATGACGAAATTATCGTAGGCGTCCAACGGAGGATTCTCGCCCTCTTTCAATACCTTGAAGGGCGGGTTGCCCTT
>JAJXWW010000110.1 GCA_021781415.1 Planctomycetota bacterium | reverse complement strand
ACCACGCTCTTCATCCGTCAGGCGGACAATGAATTTCTTGTTCATGGGAAACCTCCTTGTGGTCGAAAGTTTCCCGAAAAACTACAACAGATGCAACCCCAATTCTCAGCCTTGAAGGGGCACTAGCTCACTCGGCGCACTGGCGGCGTGAGCCGCCGGGCGAACGGGCCATCGAAGCTGCCGGGTCAGGCGAACCGGCGGCGTGAGCCGCCGGGTTGTATACTAACACCCGGCAGCTTACGCTGCCGGTTCGCCTTTTTTCTTTGGTTGCGCAATCCGGCGCTCCCGCGTTCTCGTCTTTAAGGATGACGGTATGAGCCGACCTGCCATGCCTGCGTGCGACCAGCCGACGAGTGATGCTCCCGAGCATGCGAATACCGGCGAGTTCCTTTTGCGCACTTTTACGGATTTGCGCGATGAGTTGGTCAGTACGCTCTGTTTTGTCTTGGGCAACGGCGAAGATGCTCAAGACGTTGCTCAGGAGGCCTTCTTGCGTTGCTGGCGCGCGCGGGAAAGTCTACCGGAGGTGCAGAATCTGCGCGCCTGGATTTTTCGAGTCGGCCTGAACGCCGCCAAGGATATGCAACGGAGTGCCTGGCGGCGGCGCGTCAAACCCCTACTAGGAGCCGAGTCCATGCCGATGACGGAAACGCCGTCGCCCCTCACTGGACTGGAAGAGCAAGAGTGCTTGCAACGCCTGCGCGACGCCCTGTCGCATCTGAGACCGGAAGAGAAGGAAGTTTTCCTGCTGCGACAGAACGGCGAGTTGACCTACGAACAGATTGCCGACATGTTCGAGCGCCCCGTTGGAACGGTCAAAACGCAAATGCGCTCGGCGCTGCAGAAGCTGCGAAAGATATTAGCCTGATTGCCCTCTAGGCGAATGGGTTGCATCCGCTCCCCCAGTCGCGCAAGTGCCCGAAATAAGCGAACGCCGAACGGAGAGTGTTATGTTGAGCTGCGAATTGTGCCGCGAACGAATGCTGGAGTATCTCTACGACCTGCTCGAAATCGAAGAGCGGCAGGCGTGGGACTCGCACCTCGGCGAATGCTCGATTTGCCAGGCCGAGATGGCCCGCGCCCAGGCACAACGACAGCTTCTCGCGCAAGCCGCCAAGCATGCATTCGTGAACGTTCGCTTCACTCCGCCTCAGACCGAGCCGGCCGTGGTCCCCTTCAAAAAGCCGCAGCCGCGCCGCGCGAGACGCCGTTGGCTCGTTGCCGCCGCGGTACTCGTGGCGCTCGGCACGGCGCTGCCCGCCTTTTGGTATGCCCGCGACTATCGCCGCAACGAGGAGACGATCGCCCACATCAATGCGCGCATCGAAGCGGCACAAACCGAGCGCCGCGTCGCCGAGGCGCAAATCGACCGCTTGCCGAAGGAGACGGCGGAACGCTTCGAGTCCATTCGCAACAAGCAGCGCGAAGCCAACCTGCAACTCAAAGTGCAGGGGCCATCGACCCTTCGTGCCGGCGCGCCGACGGACTATCAGATCTACACGACCAACCTCAACGGCCAACCGGCCGACGCCAAACTCACGGTCGAAGTAAAGGATCGCGGCCAAACGATCGGCAAAAAGGTCGAGGCGACGCGCTCCGCGGTCGGCGAGTATCGCGTAAAGCTGCCCGCCGACTTGCCGGTCCCAGCCGGAAGTCAGCCGACTCTGTTCGTCTCGGCGCGGCGCGGGAACGGCTCGCAGGTCGAATTGCGCGAAGAGATGCAATTGGCCGCGCCCGTGTATGTGACGCATCTCGAAATCGACAAGCCGATGTATCAACTCGGCGAGACGGTGCGTTTCCGCTCGTTGACACTGGATCGCTTCAGCCTCAAGCCGCCCCAAGAAGATCTGAACCTGCAATTCTTCTTGGCGTCGCCTGGACCGGGTAATCCCGAACGCCTCATCGCCCAAGGGCGAACCGCGCTGACCGAAGCGCTGCCCAATGGAACGAAGGTGGTCGATGGTCCCGATGGAAAGCCGCTGCGCGGCATCGGCGCGGGCGAAGTCGCTCTCGACGAAAACGCGCCGGGCGGCGAGTACACGCTGATCGTCCGCGAGGTTCAGCAGCGCTTCCCCGAACAGCGGCGCAAGTTCCTCGTCAACAAATACGAGAAGCCGAAGCTGAACAAAGAGCTAGATTTTAGCAAGAAATCCTACGGCCCGGGCGACGAAGTATCGGCGCGGTGCAAGGCCCAATACCTGGACGGCAAGCCGGTCAAGAACTGCCGCGTCGAAGTCACCGTATCGATCGACAACCAACAATACGGAGAAAACGGAGAGCGAAAGTCCGAAGCGTTCGTCTTCCAGACCGACGACGACGGGCAAGTCAACGTCCGCTTTCGCTTGCCCAAGGACATCGAGCGCGGCTTGGGCACGGTGTCGGTGCGCTTCGACGAGCGCGCCATGCCGGAAGCCATCGTCCGCCCCCTGCCGATCGTGCTGAAAAAGCTCGACATCGAGTTTTTCCCCGAAGGTGGCGATCTCGTGGCCGAACTGACCAATCGCGTGTACTTCCAGGTCCGCAGCACGCTCGGCAAGCCCGCCGACCTCAAAGGCCGCTTGCTCGAAGATGGCAAGCCCACGGGCGTCACCGTCGAGACGTTGGCGAGCGAAAAGACGCCGGAACTGAATCAGGGCATGGGCCGCTTCGAGTTCACCCCCAAGGCGGGACATAAGTATCAATTGCAAGTCGATTCGCCCTCCGGTGTGACGAAACTTCACGATTTGCCGAAGGTCAAGCCCGAAGGCGTGGTGTTGAGTCTGCCCGCCGGCGTGGTGACGGCGGGACGCGACATTCCAGTAACGGTGCGGAGTAAGGCCAAGAAATCCCTGATGGTCGGCGTCTACTGTCGCGGGCGCTTGCTCGATTCCACCGAACTGAAAGGCGAGGCCGAGGCCCATGCGACGCTGCATCCCGCCGGCGGGACGGGTGGTGTCTGCCGCGTCACGGTGTTCGAGATTCTGCCCGGCGACGGCGCGCGGCGCGAGCTGCGTCCGGTGGCCGAACGCCTCATCTACCGCCAACCTGCCGAGCGCGTTCAGCTGACGCTGACGCCGGACCAACAGACGTATGTACCTCGTCAGACGGTGAAGCTGGGTGTTGCGACCAACACCGAGAACGCCGAGCCGACCCCCGCCGTCGTCCTGCTTCGCGTCGTGGACAAGAGCGTCGTGAAGCTGGCCGACGACAAGACGCTGCGCAGTATGCCGGCCCATTTCCTGCTCACGACCGAAGTGCGCCGCCCCGAAGACTTGGAGTATGCCGACTTCTTGCTCGGTTCGCATCAGCAGGCCGCCGAGGCGCTCGATCTGCTCTTGGGCACGCAAGGCTGGCGTCGCTTCGCCGAACAAGATCCGAATAAGTTCCGCCGTCAAGAAAAAGAGGAGGCGGAGCGATTATTGGTGACCATCGGCCAGTCGCAGCCTCAAACGACCGATCTGACGCAACAAGAACTCGATCGCGTGGAGAAGGACCGCCAGAGCCGTTTGGAAGTGTTGACGGCTCAGATCGCGCGGGACGAACAAATCGAGAAGGAATCGCGCGAAGATAACGATTACCGCGCCGCGCTCGTGGCCCTGAAGAATTACGACGACTTCCTCGACCAGGCCCGCCGTGTCGGTACTCCGCTTCTGGGAGCGCTGTTGGTGGCGGTGGCGATCTTCTGTCTGGTTCTCGCCCTGCTGCGCCGTCTGGCTCAGGCCGCACCCTACTACTTGGCGACGGCGATATGCTGCGTGGCGGTCGTGCTGTTGGCCAAACTCTTTTGGCAAGCCGCGCCGTCGCATCCATCTGCCGAGAGAACCGTGGCTCAATTGTCCCCTTCCGAACATCGCGCCCTACCGAACGCGGCACGGGACAAAGCCCACGATGCGGCCAATAGGGCGGCTGTCGGCGGAGGGGGTGGAAACCAAGCGCTCGACGGGATGCCTGGTGCAAAGGTCGATGTTTGGATGGCCAAGCCGGGAATGGCAGGTTCCGGCGCGCCCCTGAATTTGGAAAAAGCTCCGCAGGCGGTCGGTGGGGCCATCGCCGAGGGGAAAGGTGCTGCTTTCCAAAGGATTCCCCAAGTGCAGAAGGGCGAGAGAGCGGCAGGCGACGAAAAACAAAAGCGACGCGCTGAATTGCCGGCGCGAAAAGCATTGGAACAAGCGTTGGCTCCGGCCGCGATGGGCGGGCGCATGCCCGTCCCGGCAATGCCCAAGATGCCCCCACCAGGCTTCAGGGGATTGCGACAATTCGATCGGTTGCAGCAAGATCAACTGCGCGCCCAGTTCGTCTCCCCGCCCATGCCGGTGCGCGTTTTCGCCCACGCCAAGGCCAGCGGTCCCGCCGAGGAACGCTACGACTTCGCCGAGACGCTCTATTGGCATCCCGTTCTCGTTCTGCCGGGCGGCAGGGCGCAAGTCTCGTTCGATCTGTGCGATTCGCTCGGCAGCTTTGAAGTGACGGCGTTCGCCCACACGCTTGACGGACGGCTCGGCGCTGCGACGACCAACCTCGTCTCGCGCCTTCCTTTCACGGTCCAGCCCCGGCTGCCCTTGGAAGTCACCGCCGGCGACAAGATCGACATCCCCTTGGCCGTCACCAACAACACCAACGAGACGCGCTCCGCCCGCGTCGCCGTCCTCGAAAACAAGAATCTGTCTCTTCTGGGTGAGAGAGAAGCCGATGGTTCGGTACCCGCGAACGCCAGCATTCGCAAGCTGTATCGTTTCCAACCGACCGTCCAAGAAGGCACGGCCACGCTGGTATTCACCGGCAAAGCCGACGGCTTCCCCGCCGACACGGTGCGCTCGACCGTGCGCATCGTGCCGGAGGGGTTCCCCATCGTCGGCTCACACAGCGACGTGTTGGAGAAATCGGCGACCACGGAATTACTCTTACCCAAGAATTGGATCAAAGGCACTCTGAAATGTTCGGTTCAGGTCTATCCGTCCACCTTGGCCGATCTGCAAAAGGGCTTGGAGGCCATGCTGCGCGAGCCGAACGGCTGTTTCGAGCAGACTTCGACGAGCAACTATCCGAATATCCTCGTATTGCAGTATCTCAAGGAGAGCGAGCAATCCAAGCCCGCCATCGAACGCCGCGCCCACGAGCTGCTCGATCGCGGCTACCAAAAACTAGTCTCGTTCGAGTGTACCAACCCGGCTCAGCACAAGAAGGAAGGCTACGAGTGGTTCGGGGGCACCGCCCCGGCTCACGAGGCCCTGACCGCCTACGGACTCATGGAGTTCCGCGACATGGCCCTCGTCCACGATGTCGATCCCGCCATGATGCGCCGCACGCAGGAGTACCTCCTCAATCGACGCGACGGCAAGGGCGGCTTCAAACGCAATCAGCGAGCCATCGACACCTTTGGCCGCGCTCCTCAGAACATCACCGACGCCTACATCGTCTGGGCCATTACCGAAGGCGGCAAGGACGACGACATCGCCAAGGAATTGACCGCGCTGACCGAGCAAGCCAAGGAATCGAAAGATCCTTATTTCCTCGCGCTTGTCGCCAATAGCCTCATCAACCGCGCCAAGACGGCGGACGCCACGAAGATCCTTAAAAAGATCGTCGAAATGCAAAAAGCGGACGGCCATCTCGATGCCGGGCAAACGTCCATTACCGGCTCCGGCGGACGCGATTTGCAGATCGAGACGACTTCGCTCGCCCTGCTCGGCTGGCTCAAAGCCAACCCCGGCGAGTTCAACGCTCCCGTCCAAAAGTCCATCAAATGGCTCGGCCAACAGCGCGGCGGCTACGGCGGCTTCGGCTCCACGCAATCCACCATCCTCGCTCTCAAGGCGTTGATTCTGTATACCAAGGCCAACAAAAAGACGCCGGAATCCGGCGAGTTGCACCTCTTCGTCGGCGACAAGCAAGTCGCCGCGCTGCCCTTCGCCGCCGGCGCGACCGAACCGCTCTCGCTCAACATCCCCGACGCCGAGAAGACGCTGCACCCAGGCAAAAACGCCGTTCGCGTCGAGATCACCGGCAAGAATGTTTTCCCCTATACGCTCGCCTGGTCGTATCAGACGCACCAGCCCGCCAGCGCGGCCAACTGCCCAGTGCAACTATCGGCCAAGTTCGATCGCACCGAAGCCCGCGAAAGCGAGACGGTGCATCTGAACGTCCACGTCGAGAACGCCAGCGGCAAGGGTCAAGGCATGGCCGTGGCCATCCTCGGCCTCCCCGGCGGCCTCACCGTCCCCGAAGACATGAAGCAGCTCAAGGACTACATCCGTCTGCCCAACGACGGCTCCCGCCCCCTCCTCAGCGCCTTTGAGTTGCGAGGCCGCGAGCTGGTCCTCTACTGGCGCGACCTTGCTCCCAACCAAAAGATCGACGTTTCTCTCGATCTGATCTGCCGCATCCCCGGCGAATACTCCGGCCCCGCCAGCCGGGCGTATTTGTACTACAATGCCGATCTCAAACATTGGGTCGAACCGCTCAAGATCCACATCAACGCCAAGACGGAGTGAAGGAGGCGGAATAGCATCGAATAGAGCCGGGACTTGCCGCTCGAATTCGAGCGGCAAGTCCCGGCCAGTTCAAGTCGTGTTTCAGGTTGAAACCGGCTGCATCTATTTGTTCTCGAGTTCACCAGGCGTCCATATCGGCAGGATCTCCTCACCTGATGGGTAGGTATAAAACGGACTATAGGATTCGTTGATTGCAACATGAGCCTCTGCACTTCCCGGCTCTTTATCCTTGCGTTCTCTCCGGCAGTTGGTGTTCGCCTTCGCCAAGTCATTCTCAAAGCAGACCCATTTTACCTCAATATCCGGCACGCATGCTAATAACTCCCGCACGATTTCTTCTCTTTTGTCTTCCCGACAAAAAGCGATCTCCGTGATGACGCAGTTCTTGCCGGCCCTGATTGCCGCTCGCAACTCGTTTTTTCGAGCGAAGAAGCTCTCGTCAATTACAAGAACGTCAGCTATCTGCTTTACCAGGTGAGTCTTGCCCGATCCACAGAGACCAAGGATAAAGGTAACTGTAGCCATTATGTTTCTCCATTTGAGGATATACCTATCACCGGCACCGTTGCCCGCGTTCATTTATCTTTGCAGATCTGTAGATTTTACGAAAAGGGCATTTTGTAGATATGCACCGGCTGAATCTGCGGCAGATGCGGCAGAGTTTGCCGCGCATCCGTGTACCGATGGCGGGCGGCGATCCCGACATGGTGTTGGACGTGCAGACGGTGGTGGCCCAAACCTAAGAGTCCGGCAGCTACCGCGAGCGTTTGCGCTATGATCATCCCTGCGTCCCCCGCTGCCAATGGAAGATCAAGCGTGGGGGGATGAACTGATTCGCGCAGCCCAGCAAGGCGGGGGATGACTGGCCGGCAGTAAGGCGCGAAGATCGACGAGCCCCGCTCCCTCTTTTCCACCGTTCTTTACCGCCTCTGGTGGACAACGCCTCGGCGTCGTGGGATAATTGGGAGATTGTAGGTATCGGAGGGCGACCATGGAATCGACAATCCGTACATCAGGCGACGGGCGGCAAAGAGGCGAGGACGGCATTCTACTCGACTGGGAGCCGGGTGAGGTCATCCTCGACCTGTACGATGTCGTGAAGCTCCCCGGAACGACACGCGGTTACGCCGAGGGCGGCATGGGCCGCGTGAATCTCGTCCGGCACCGCGAGTGGCGCAGGGATCTTGCCGTGAAGTCCATCCTACCGGCGAAGTCTGCGAGCGCCCGGGACATCGAGGTCTTCACGAAAGAAGCGGAGCAGTGGGTCGATCGGATCGGCTTGCACCCCAACATCGTCGCTTGCCATTACGTCCGCGTGCTGGGCGGGGTGCCGCGCGTTTTCATCGAGTTTGTCGATGGCGGCACGCTGTCGGAGTGGATCGTCTCGAAGCGGCTGTACGAGGGCGGCCCTCAGGCGGCTCTGGAACGCATTCTGGATGTGGCCATCCAGACGGCGTGGGGCCTGCACTATGTCCACGAACTGGGCCTCATCCACCAGGACGTTAAGCCACTCAACGTAATGATGACAGCGGACGGCGTCGCCAAGGTCACCGACTTCGGCCTGGCCGGTGCCCGGTCGGTGGCTTTCGAGGAATACGAGCAAGGGCTACAGGGCGGGACGATTCTGGCGACCTGGGGTGGGATGACCCCGGCGTACTGCTCGCCTGAGCAAGCGGAAATCGCGGTGGAGAAGAAAGCAGGAATGCCGCGCGAGGAATGGCCGAAGCTGACACGGCGAACCGATGTTTGGTCGTGGGCAGTCAGCGTGCTGGAGATGTTCCTCGGCGAGCGTTGCTGGCCAGCTGGGCAGGTGGCCTATGTCGGCTTGCAGCGTGAGACGGATGAGTCGCACCTGCCGCCGCCTCCTGCGGTGAAGGAACTGCTGCGTAGCTGCTTGAAGAAACGGCCGGAGGATCGGCCGCACGACCTGATGCAGGTAGCGGACGCGCTGCGGACGATCTACCAGCAAGTGACAGGACAGTCCTATCCACGCGAGAAGCCGAGACCGGACGACCTGTTGGCGGATACTCTCAACAACCGGGCGGTGTCGCTGCTGGACCTGAGCAAGCCTGTGGAATCGGCGGAACGACTTTGGGAGAAGGCTCTTGAGGCCGACCCGCATCATGCGGAAACGGTCTACAATCTGGGACTGATTCGCTGGCGCTCTGGGCGAACGGACGATCTGGAGTTGGTGCGGCAACTCGAATCCATCCGCGATTTCAACCCCACTCGCGTGGCTGCGCGCTTGTACTTGGGCTACGTCCATCTGGAACGGGGCGACTGCGCGGCAGCGGTGCAGGAACTGCAAGGTATTCAAGGGGAGGCGTCTGGTGCTGGGGAAGTGGCGACATTGCTGGCCCGGGCGCGGGAAAGCCTTCCGCGCTCGCGCCGCTGCCTGCGCACCTTCCGCACTTCGCGTTTGTGGCCCTCAGAGGTGAGGTGGGTGGGTCTGAGCGGCGATGGCCGCATGGCCCTCGTGAGTACTGATACGAGAATCAAGCTATGGAACACGTCCAGCGGCAAGTGTTTACGCAACCTCCGGGAATTCTCCGGCGTCGCCGTTCGCGGTATGATCGAGGGAGTGAGCCTGAGCAGTGATGGACGACTTGCCCTCGCCGTATGCGTTGACGGAGCTGTGAGGTTGTGGGAGACGTCCAGTGGTCGCTGCCTACAGACCTTCCAAGACCACGCGAGCGCCGTGAATGCGGTGAGTCTCAGTGGCGATGGGCGTCTCGCACTCTCCGGACACCAGGACGGAACCACCAAGCTTTGGGACACGTCGAGCGGCCGCTGCCTGCACACCTTTCGCGCAGGCAAGAGCTTTGTTTGGGTGAGGGCGGTCAGCCTGGACGGGAACGGTCGCCTGGCCCTCGTGAGCGCAGGCACGACAATCAAGCTGTGGGAGACGTCCAGCGGCAATTTCTTGCGCAACCTCCGAGGGGGGCATAGATTCACGGTTTATTCGGCGACCTTAAACGGAGATGGCCACCTTGCCTTTACAGCATGTTCGGAGGAGATCAAGGTATGGGAGACATCAAGTGGCCATTGCCTGCAAACCTTCCCAGCCCATAAGACGGCGGAGGTGCCCAGAGTGAGCCTGAGTGGCGATGGCAATCTCGGTCTCTCCGCCGGAAGTAAGGACAAGACCTTCAAGTTATGGGACACCTCAAGCGGCCGCTGCCTCCATACGTTCCAGGGGCACAGCGAAGATGTTCTGTCCGTTAGCCTGAGCGGCGATGGCCGCCTCGCCCTTTCTGGAGGCGGTAAAAAAGTCAAGTTGTGGGAGACATCGTGGGTTGCCTATACTGCTCCGCTCCTTCTGAGCCACATACAATCCGTGGATGAGATGCGTCAGGCGCAACACGTTCACGACCGGAGTCTGCAAGAAGCACGCCGGACAGCACAGACCGGAGACGATAAGCAGACACTGATGCACTTGAGGTTGGCCCGGCAGCAACCGGGATACCAGCGCAGCCCGGAGAACCTTCCCCTGTGGCGTCAGCTGGGTGGGCGTATCCCTCGCGGAAACCTGAGGGGAGTGTACCTGCTCCACACCTTCGAGGGCCACACGCATAAGCTGTGGCCTGCGGTGAGCCTGAGCGGCGACGGCCGCCTCGCCCTCTCCGCCGGAAGTAGCGGCAAGACATCCCAAAAAAGGGAGAAGTCGATCAAGCTATGGGAGACCTCAAGCGGACGCTGCCTACAGACCTTCCTCGTAGGCAAGAACTCGGTGGTCGGTGTCAGTCTGAGCGGTGACGGTCGCCTTGCCCTCTCCGGGAGCGCGGACGGCACCGTCCAGCTTTGGGACACGTCGAGTGGAGAATGTCTTCACACCTTCCACGCACATACGTTACGACCACCACGGCCGCTATTACCGGGCGACACAGTAGACCGTTTGCGGATCGTGGCTCTGAGCGGCGATGGCCGTCTTGCCCTCACAGGAAGCTGGCTTGAGATCAAGTTGTGGGACACGTCGAGCGGCCACTGCCTACACACCCTCCAGAGTGCCGAGGGCTGGGCGGCCAGCCTGAGCCGCGACGGCCTCCTGGCCTTCACAGCAAACTCAAAGGAGTTCAAGATGTGGGAGACATCCAGCGGCCACTGCCTGCACACTTTCTCGGGGCATCCGCACGATTCCGGTATGACTTCGGTGAGCTTGAGCAGCGATGGCCGCTTCGCGCTGTCTGGAAGCTACGACAAGACTGTCAAGTTGTGGGAGACATCAAGCGGTCGATGTCTACAGACCTTTGAAGGCCATACTGACTTTGTGTACGCTGTGAGTCTGAACGGCGAAGGCCGTATCGCCCTTTCTGGAAGCGATGACAAGACTGTCAAGTTGTGGGAGGCGTCGAGCGGCCGCTGCCTTCATACCTTTCAAGAGCATACGGCCCGTGTCCGTGCGGTGTGCCTGAGCGCCGATGGCTGGCTTGCTCTCTCCGGATGCGAGGACAAAACAGTTAATTTATGGTTTCTCGACTGGGAGCTTGACGACGAGCCAGATACCAAAACAAAAAATACACTCGTTCCGCGGCCTCCGTTCTGGAAGCGATGGTTTGGACTGAGCCACTGACCTTCCAACCAGGACAGATGACAGCCTCGGATCGGTAGAACAGGATTGAACCTGCTCGATGGATATTGTGGAGACACCGCGCATGCGCATAATTCCCTTTCTCAAGTGCATTGGCAAGCAACTTGTACAGCAAGCCGCCAACTTGGCCGTACCTGTCCTGGGGGATCTGGCCGCTGAAATGTGGAAGGAGTGGAATAAGAACAAGGACGAAGCAGCACGCCGGGACGAGTTGGCGGCGGTGATTCAGATGGCTGCGGGCGAGTTCCGCCGGCAGGTGGACGAGGTGATCCGCGAGGTCGCCGCCGGGCAGCCCGATGAAGTGCGCCGCGCTGTCACCCGCCGACTCGAACAACTCCCCGAACTGTTGCGACAATCCTTGCGCCGACCGGACGATCCGAGCGGACAAAGCGTCCCGCCGGGAATGCCTCTCCGGCAAGCGCAAGACTTGGCGTTGCTTCTGTCGGGGTGCCGGCCGTCTCCCACCCAGGATCTACCTCCGCCGGCGCGGGTCACACTCACCCTCGATAACGGCCCAGAGAAGGGCCGAGAATTCGTCTTCGAGGAACGCATCAGCTGCATCGTAGGCCGGCAGGACGAGTGCCATCCGCACTTCCCCGATGATGAGCAGCACCGCACCATCTCCCGTCACCATTGCTTGCTCGATGTCAACCCGCCGGACATTTGCGTGCGCGACCTCGGCAGCCTGGGCGGCACCTACGTCAACGGCGAGCTGCTCGACAAGCGGCCGGAAGGCATGGATCGGGACGAGGCACTGAAACAGCGATTCCGCCAGCGCCCCCTCCAGGACGGGGATAAACTCCGCCTGTGCAAGCACGCGGCGGCGGTCTTCCGCGTCAGTATCACGGTGCCGGAGGCGTGCGCTCTCCGCGCCTGCGCCCGCTGCGGCCGCGACATGACCGGCCAGGCGGGAGTCAATCGGCCCGGTTTGATCCTCTGCGCCGAATGCCGCAAGGATCAGGGCATCGTCAAGGATGAGGTCGCCCTGCGGGGCTACTCAATCCTCAAGGAGTTGGGCCGCGGCGGGATGGGGTCGGTATGGCTGGCGCGGCATGACCGCACCGGACGCTTGGCCGCAGTCAAGGTCATGCTGCCGCAGGTCGCCGCCGACGAGCGGGCCGTCCAGCGCTTCCTCCGCGAGATGACCAACACCCGCATCCTGAATCACCCCAACATCGTGCGGGTCGAGGACTCCGGCTTCTCGCGCGGCGTTTTCTTTCTGACCCTCGAATACTGCGAAGGCGGCAGCGCGGCTGGCCTGATGAAGCAGCGCGGCGGCGTGATGTCCGTAGACGAATCCATTGAAATCACGTTGCAAAGCCTGGAAGGGCTGCACTACGCCCACAATGTCCTCGGCCCCGGCCGCGGGCTCGTCCACCGCGACCTCAAGCCGGCGAATCTCTTCCTTTGTGGCTCCGGCAGCGCCCGCGTCGCCAAGATCGGTGACTACGGCCTGTCCAAGGCGTTCGACGACGCCGGCCTGAGCGGCGGCACACGCACCGGCGAGACCGCCGGTACGCCACATTTCATGGCCCGACAACAGGTGATCGATTTCAGATGCGCGTCGCCGGAGGTGGACGTGTGGGCCATGGCCGCATCGCTGTACCACATGCTGACCGGCACCGTGCCGCGCGACTTCCCGAAGGACCGCGACCCGTGGCTGGTGGTGCTGGAAACGCTGGCCGTCCCCATCCGGCGGCGGAAGCCGTCGCTGCCGAAGAGCCTCGCCGAGGTCATCGACCGGGCGCTAGTGGAAGAGCCAGGGATGCCGTTCCAAACGGCGGCCGAGTTCAAGGAGGCGCTGGAAAACGCGGTGTGACGCCGCCGGACATCGCCGCTCACGGAGCGATGCGCCGCCAGAGTGCAACGCTCGGGTTGAGGCGGAGCAAGGGGTTGCGTGCTGTTTCCACGAGCGTTGCAACGGTGTCACGAGCGTTGCAAGGAGTGTGGGGGATACATTGCGATGTTGATGCGCGACGGAGCCGGCCAAGCGCCGCATCAAGGGCAGCATATCTTCCAACATGCCTGAGGCGTACCGTATCTTTTCGTTCGCTTGTAAGCGCCTTCGAGTTGCGCGGCCGCGAGCTGGTCCTCTACTGGCGCGACCTCGCTCCCAACCAAAAGATCGACGTTCCCCTCGACCTCATCGCCCGCATCCCCGGCGAATACTCCGGCCCCGCCAGCCGGGCGTATTTGTACTACAATGCCGATCTCAAACATTGGGTCGAGCCATTGAAAGTGAGCATTACGGCCAAAGCGGAGTAAAAGAGACGGGATAGAAATAAACAGAGTGGGGACTTGCCGAATTATAGTTAAAAGATACTTTATTTTCCACGCAACGAATACAAATCGTGGGATCGCGACCTGTTTTATCGGCACTTGTGCGGTCTTGGCCGGCAGACCTCGTGAGCGACGCCGAAAGAGCGGAGATGGCTTTCCGGTCGTTCGAGATTCGACGTAGTCCCTTGCGTTCTTGTCGCCGGATGGGCATACTATCTAACGGCTATCGGCTTTCGGCCATCGGTTATCGGCCTTGTGAGCAGGCCGATAGACCCCGACCGATAGCCGATTGCCGCAGTGGAGGATACCCCCTTGGCGGACATGAATCCCAAAATGGTTGGTGACGATCCGACAACAGGCACCGTTCAGTCGGAGATCGTCCTCAACGACCGCGAGGCTCATAGCGCGTATTCCAACTTCGCGCGGGTGACGGCTACGCCGGAGGAAGTCATCGTCGATTTCGCCTTAAATCCCAATCCGTTCGTGCAGGGCAGGCACGAGGTCAAGATCTCGCAGCGCTTGATTATGAACTTCTACACGGCCAAACGGTTGTGCCGAGCGCTGGTGGCAACGCTGCAGCGCATCGAAGCCTCCTTCGGTCCCATCGAGTTGGACGTGCAACGCCGCGTACAAGGTCCGCCTCAGCATCCCGGCGGCATCAAGAATGGCTGAGATTCGCGGTCGGGGTCGTGAGTGCGGGCGACGAGGCCGCCTCTCTCGCTCGTGCTTCCGGCCCCGCCGCTGACCGGAGGCAAAAGAGCGACCTCATCGTTGGCCAAGAGTACACGGCTCTCCTCGGCATAATCGTTGGCCACGGCCAACGCCGAGCGCTCTAAAAGGGAGGCCAGCGCCGGATAATCCATCGCCAACCGACGGCGCAAATCGACCACCGTGCAGCCGTCCGCCACCGTGACATCCGCCGCATCGACTCCGGCAAGATCGCGGGCACGAGCGAAGAATCGAAGGTGGATAATCATTGTGATCTCAGAGTCCGTCCTAAATGCCCCTCTTCCCCTCTGCTTAGGGGGATAGGGGTTTTGCGGATCGCCCCTCAGACGGCGACTCCGCGCATGGATCATCCGAGGCGGATAGCGATCTATCATGCCGAGGACGAGACGCCGACGACGGTGAGGCCGATGGATAACGTCGCCTTCTTGTCGCCGGACTTCGCGTCCAATTGCAACAATAAAATCCAATGATTCTCTTCCTTTTTCTCCAGCTTCGGCATCGCCGCCGCGCCTTTGCCGGGGAATAGAAGCAACACTCCGGGATGGCCGCCGGTCGTCTTGCCGCTCATTTCTTGCAGTTTCTTCGCCTCGATCGGGTCGGGCTTCTTGTCCTCGGCGACGGGCGACAGCAACACGAACTCGCTGTAGGGCGCGGTACCCATATGGTCGCCGTCCATCGGTTGATTGGCCAATCGCATGGTGTAAATGCCGGCGGGTATCTTCTGCTTGCGGTAGTCGGTGATCTGCTTGGGGAAGCGAATGACGCCGAGGACGGTCGATTCCGGCACTTCGGCGTAGGTCAGACCGTTCTTTATCTGGGCTTCGCTGGCCTTAACCGGCACGTCCTTGCGCGCCCAGACTTCGCCGAGCACTTCGCCCTTAGCGTTGAGCCATTGTACGCAGCGATCCGCCAACACCTTGCGGATCGCCTCCGGCACGTCTTTGGGAGCTTCCGATTTGTCGGCAATTTTAATGCTGTAGGTGGGAGCGGGAGCGGCGGCGAAAAGAGGCAGGATGGTGAAAGCGAACAGGGCGGTAGTTCCGCCCGCAATACGAAAACGCATCGATCGAATCTCCTTTGCGAACCCTCGGTTAGCCGCGACGCGAAGCGGAGCGCGGGGTTGATCCCGCGCTCCGCTTCACCTCGTCTTTCACCCAATTAACGAACGTGGAACGTGCCGAGGTACGCGCCGCGCCGACCGCTGTCTTTCCAGGTTCCATCGAGACCCTTGCCACTGAAGGCGTTCTCCTCGGCCAGGGCCGGCTGCGCCGTCACATCGCGGGCCAGCGGTGGGAAGAACGCCGATTCGTTGCCGCATACTTTGTGGTGTTTGTGGTCGAGGCAGCGCGTCTCGATGTGGGCATCGCCGGCGCGCAGAGTGCCGCAGCCGCCTTCTTCACACTTGCAGACGTTCAACTCGATGGTGGCGGAACGGACGGCCACGACGTTGCGCAGCAACTCACCCGCTTGTCGTTTCGCCAAGGCAATCAGCGCGTCCTTTTGTGCGGAGGTGGCGCGTTCGTCGACGATCAGCAACGCTTTGCCGCGCCCCATCTGTTGGGTGCCGAGCGTGTCGCTGGCGGCGACGACGGCAACGATGCCGAGGCCGTCGATATTCACACGATTCCAATCGCCTTTGTCGATTTTCCAGGCCACGATGCCATGTTTGCCGCCGAGGTTGAAATCGGCGTTGGCGAAGCAAGGGCCGGTCCAAACGTCGGTGGTGCGCGCTTCGATGTATTGTCCGCTCAACTCGGCGGCGGACAGCGGAGCGGCGGCGAGCAACAAGGCGAGCGCGGTAAACGTCGAGACACGTTTCATCGCTATCGTCTCCTTGAAATAAGGAATGCAATCGTCGGGAGGAAACCACTTTCAGACATTGTTTCGGGTAATCTCGGAGTCGTCAAGAGGCATTTCGTTTTCGTGTCTCGAAGTGGAAGGCTACGCTACGGCACTCGACTTGAATGGATCGCGACGACCGGTTAAGGTGCCATAGACTACCCCGTGATTCACTGGCGGCACCGTTTAGGTTGTCGAGAATGGGTTCCAGTTTGCACTAGCTGTTGCCACTCCCATTGCCCGAGGGTATCCGTCCTTGGAACCGCGCCCGTGTCGCCACCAGAGGCATCTTTCGTATCCCTAATGCCGGCAACGCCGTGAGACAGGGAGATTTCCATGAGCATTCATCGTTCGCTAAAGATTTTGGAAGTTATTGCGATCTGCTTTGCGCTCGGTCTTGCAGGGGCGGTCGCAATTCATTCCGCGAAGAGCGACGACAATGAGCCACAACGGCAATGGCCGAGCAAGGACGAACTGGAGGTCAGTCTCACGGTTCTGCACGCGCTCGAAGACGGACCCCTCATTTGTCAAGTCAA
This sequence comes from Planctomycetota bacterium, assembly GCA_021781415.1. Classification (GTDB taxonomy): domain Bacteria; phylum Planctomycetota; class Planctomycetia; order Gemmatales; family Gemmataceae; genus JAJPHU01. Next base: position 1,923 of record JAJXWW010000110.1, on the reverse strand, counting down.
CCTGAAGAATATCGGCAAGAGACCTGTCGAATATGCGACGAATATGTGGATTGCCGGAGCCACTTGTCGTGTGCAAGCCAATTGGAAAGCGAAAAAGGAACCGTTGTGCAAGTGTTATTTTATCTGTGGACTTGTGGGGCCGTATTCCCACCGCCTTTTTCCCGGAGAATCGTCGTCGCACACGTTCTATCTCCATCAATCGTTCCTGGAAGTGCCCGCGGGCGAGGTGCCCGTCCGCTTCGGCTGGGAAGTCTATCGAACGCGGAAGGCCGCGACGAAAGAAGCCGATTCGCGCCGCGATGAGACGCTCGAACTCCTTTTCACCCTCGAACGTACCCAAAACGTCAAGGTGCTGCCCGCGACGAAGGAGAACCTGGCCCCGGTTCTCCGCAAACTCGAAGCCGATTTTGCCGTCGTGGCTAAGAAGGTTGCGGCAGAACGCGATTACCACTCTTCTTCTTTTGACCCTAGCGCAGACTTCGTTCATACCCTTGCCGGCTGTCGCCGCAAAGAGTTTGTCCCGCTGCTGCTCCGTGCCTTGGATCGACTGCCTGCCTCAGACTCGCGCCGCCAACTCGTTGCCACGGTCTACGAAAGTTTCGACACTCCCGAGAAGAGTTTCGATATTTTGGCCGATTATCTCGATTCTCCCTGCCCCGCGGCTGCCGTCGAAGTGTTTCATTATTGGGACAGGCAAGAAAGCGATCACAAGGACAGCGCGCGCCGGCAAGCGGAATTGCGGGAGAAGCGCAAACCCTCCACCGACCCGGAGCGGAAACAACTCGACGACTTCATGCTGGAGAACACGCGCTCCGAAGAGGAGGCTTGGCGAACTTCCAAACGTCATCTCGACACGCGCCTGACCGAGAAGCAGTTCGAGCGGCTTCTCGCCGTGAAGAATGTCTGGGTCCGTGCCTTGCTCTACGATCACTTCTCGGATCGGTGCCCCGCTTCGTGGGTAGGCACGCTTCTCGCCGACTTGCGGGAAGCCGCTCAGCCTCCCAAGCGTTTGCTGCAACTACTGGATCAGTTGGACGATGATGCCTTTCTGGTCCGCGAGCAAGCCAGCAAGGAATTGGCCGCCTCGCGCGATGCCGCGATCGTTTATTTTTGGAACATATCCAGAGAGAAATTATCGCCCGAAGCGTCTCGGCGGTTGCGTCAAGTGATGAAAGGGGAGGAAAAGCCCGAACTGCCGCCTCTATGGAGACGGAGCATCGCTCATTTCGCCTGTAGCGAAAAGCCACACGTCGGGCAGATGCTTGAGATTCTTCGCAAGGGCGATCCCGCCACTCTCATCGCGCAAACCGCTCAAGCCGCTTTCGAGGAACGCCAAAAGCGCGACGAACAAATCAAGCGATTGACCGACAGTACGAAAGATAAATAACCGACAGCACTACCCGCTACGCGGGCAGTATGTAAGTAGAGACACGCATAGGCCAGGAGGGCTGGCATGGCCGACCAACCATTAGCCCCGGTTATTCGTTACCTTCGCAAGCTGACAGCGCCCAAGGGGAACATCGACGCCACGGATGCCGAACTCCTCGCGCGCTTTGCCGCTCACCGCGAAGAGGAGGCATTTACCGCTCTCGTCCACAGGTATGGCCCAATGGTTCTCGCCGTGTGTCGTCGGATCGTGCGCGATGCCCATGCGGCTGAGGATGCCTTTCAGGCGACCTTCCTGGTTCTGGCGCGCAAGGCCGGTTCGCTGACGCAGCCGGAGTTGCTTGGTCCTTGGCTTTATGGCGTCGCCTCGCGCACGGCCCGCAAAGCCAAGATCGAGATGGCGCGGCGTAACTCTCACGAACGGCATGCCGTCCGCGTGCAGGAAGTCGAGCCCGACGACGAATGCGAACGGCAGGATTTGCGCGCCGTTCTCGACGAAGAGATCCAGCGGTTGCCGGAGCGTTATCGCGTTCCGGT
>JAJXWW010000163.1 GCA_021781415.1 Planctomycetota bacterium | reverse complement strand
CCACAGGCCTACGCTGCGGTGCGCGTGGTGAAGGGAGAAAAGAGTTGGGAGAAGGACACCATCGAGCAGCATCGCGAAAGAAAAGGCCGCACGGACGGCGGCGAATGGCTCAAGTGCGCAGACGAGTACTCTCCTGTCATCATCGAGGCTGCGCGCAAGGCTGACTTCAAAGACTTCACCGCCTTCCAGACCGCCGTTCTCGGCAATACCTTAAAGTACACCGATCGCCGTCTGGACTACGCCAGCTCGTTGAGCCGCACGACGTTGACGCTATTCCCGGACTATTCGAAGTCGCCGCTGGTGGACGGCGTGCAGGTCAACTACGCGCCGAAGAAGGTGTACGACAGTCCGTTCATCCAGGGGGATTTCGGCAGCGGCATCGTGACCATCCGCAAGGGTGACCAAAAGCTGGTACTCGATTTCAACTGAGAACTTTTCACGTTTTACCTGAAGACATCGCACCTGCGGGTACTACATCGGCATCGACCCGTTTACAAAACAAAAGGTATTCAGCGGAGCTTCGCGTCAGCTCCATACCAGGTCCGTCGCGTCGAAGATTGGGCCATCGACGCAGACGCGGCGGTAGTCCCAGCCTTCGGCGGTGCGCACGCGCGTCACGCAACTGAAACAGATGCCGACGCCGCAGGCCATGGGAGTTTCCAACGACAGATGACAGGGTACGTTCCAGCTTCCAGCCAGCTGAGCCAAGGCGTGCAGCATCGGTTCGGGCCCGCAGCCCACAAGGTGCTGAGGCGTTTCGTGGCCGGCAAGCAATTCTGTGACGAAACCGCGAAATCCGAGAGTACCGTCGTCGCTGGCCAAGTGAACGGTCGCGCCGGCGGCGAGGAAATCGGCGACGCCGGCGGCGAGGTCGGAGCTGCGCACTCCGTAATAAAGCGAAACGCGCTGGGCGGTACGTTGGACAGATCGTCCACCGTAACCGCGCGCGCCGAGCAGAGCGCGGACGTAGGCGAGGAAGGGCGTTTGTCCAATTCCGCCGGCGACAAGTGCAATGTGGTCGAGAGCCTTCAGATCGGGAAAGCCGTTGCCGAGCGGTCCCCACACGTCGAGTTGGTCGCCCTGCCGATGCTTCGACAACAATCCGGTGGCTTTGCCGACGATCAGATAGACGACATCAATTCCGACGGGTTGTCCGCCCTCGTCCAGAACGGTGTCATAGAGCGCGAAAGGACGACCGAGCAGCGGGTCGCTGTGGCCCGATAGTCGAACCATGACGAATTGGCCGGGGCGAATGGCGCGAGCCAAGGCCGGACATCGTAGCCGAATACGATAGGTTTGCCGTGCCACTTGGACGTTCTCGATCACTTCGACCGAGGCGTGAACGAGCGGCGTCATGGCGTGGGCCTCTTCGAGGGGCGACGCGGCAGCTTTGGTTTCCAGGGTCGCTTCGCATCACCCGGCAGCTTACGCTGCCGGTTCGCCGAAGCGTCACCCGGCAACTCATGCACTTCGGTCGCCGACGCATCATCCGGCTGCTTTGGCCCTCGCTTCGATGCATCGCGCAGCCATTCGAGTTCCTCGAGTTTGAGGCGGCGCGCTTTGCCGCGTCGTAGTTTATCGAGTTGAACGGGACCGATGGAGATGCGGCGCAGCACGAGAACCTTATGATTCAATCGGGCCAACATCCGGCGTATTTCGCGGTTCTTGCCTTCGTTGAGAACGATTTCGAGCCAAGTGCTTTCGCCTTGCGATTTCAGTCGGCGGACGCGGCGCGCACGGACGTGGCCGTCGCTGAGCCACACCCCCTTGAGGAGTTGTTCCATATCTTCGCGCTTGGGATGACCGGCCACCTGCACGCGATAGGTTTTCTCCACGCCGAAGCGGGGATGCGTCAGTCGATTGGCCAGTTCACCATCGTTGGTCAGCAAAACGAGTCCTTCGCTGTCCTCGTCGAGTCGGCCCACGGGGTAGACGCGCTGGCTGACGTGCGGCAAGAGGTCGATGGCACGCGGACGACCGGCGGGGTCGAAGTTCGTGCAGAGGTAGCCGCGCGGCTTATTGAGGAGCCAATAGACGAGCTTCTCGCCACGGAGCGGCTGTCCATCGACGCACACCGTATCGGTGGGTTCCACCTTGGTACCCAATTCGCGGACGGGGTGGCCGTTGACAGCGACACGCCCGCGGACAATCAATTCTTCGCAGTGACGCCGCGAGCCGACTCCGGCGTGCGCCAAGTATTTGTTGAGACGTTCCATAAGGTCCATTGTAGGCGAATAACGGGGAACGAACCAGTATGAGGCGCGGCCTCTGATTTTCCGAGCCTCGCCCGCGCGCGTTATAATCGGACCCCTCAGGGCGCGGATCGGCCTCGCAAGAGCAAGGGCGCATCGACCTGTTTGCCTTCGCGCAGAATGTTGTAAGTAACGCGATCGCCGACACGGTAATTCAGACGAATGTACGCGCCGAACTGACGTTCGCTCAGTTCCAGCTTCTTGCCGTCCACGCCAACGACGATGTCGTTCTGTCGAATTCCGGCTTGCCGGGCCGGCTCGGAAACGAATGGACCTTGGCGGAAGGCCAACTGCCTCGGCCCCAGCCCCAGCTTCTTCTTCTCGGTGTCGGTCAAATCGTCGCCTCGCACCCACGGTGGCGGATCGACGCCTCGGAGCGACCAGCGCCACGAAAGATCGGTCTTCTTCCACCCCTCGGCCAACGTCAACTCCTCCTTGCGAGTCTTCTCGCCGTGCAGCCAGCTCAGCGCCAGCGTTCCCTTGGCGGGAGCGCGATGTAAGACATATTGAAGATCGGCAAACGAGGATATGGATTCACCGTTGACCTCTCGCAGACGATCGCCGGCTCGTACTCCGATGCGGTGAGCGGGCGAATCGGCGGCGACGCGCGACACGAAATCGCCTCGGTCGCATTCGAGCGTAAGCCCGATGTTCTCCGGCAGAGGGTAAACCCATAGGTCGTCGAGCCGCCATTTGCCCTTCGCTTGCAAACTCTCGCGGCGCAGGTCGTACACCTGATGGCAGTGAATGCAGGCTCGCTCCGGCAGCCGTCGCGCCGCGGGAAACTGTTCCACGGTGCGAGGCTGTTTTTCCTTCTCCTCGCCTTCGCCAGTTTGGGTGCAACGGAGGCGCGCTTGGCGATGGCGTTCCAGGGCCGCTTCCAAAGCGTAGCGCAATCCTTTCAGAGACACTCGGCTCTCCGCGGATTCCGCGTCGCGCCCACCGTAGCGGCCAAGGATTGTACCGTCCGCGTCGAGGAAAAAGCCCATCCAGGTGAGATCGTAATCGAAATCGAACAGATCGAGATCGACGCCGCGCATGCGCGTGAGACGAACGAGGACGAACTGCTTGGCGACATCCGCGAGGATGGGGTCGAGACGAGCAACCTGCCCGTCGAAACGATTGCAGTCCGGTCAGTGCGGACAGCGAAAGACGACGAACAATGGCTTGCCATTTGCGCGCGCTTCCTTGCGTGCTTCGTCCCAATCGCTCAGCCAGCGGGGTATGTTTTCCGCTGCGGCCACGACGCAGACGCTCCAATACCACGAAGCCGCGAGGAGCAACGATAGCCGCCATCGTCTACTCATAACATCCCCTTTCAAAAAACCTATTCTATCGTTGCGGACACCGCGTGTCTCTTGGCGTAAGATACCACGGCGTAACCCCCCGCTCGATCTGGAGAACCCATCATGCCTTCGCTTTCCGCCTCGCGCTTCGTCCTCGCTGGCCTCGTATCCGCACTTGCAGTCGCTCTCGTTCGCGGCGATGCTCACGAAGACTATTTGCAGGAGGCCGGCCGCGCTCTGAACGGTAAAGACGCTCGCAAGGCCGTCGAACTGGCGAGCAAGGCCATTGAAGCCGATCCTAAGGACGCGCGCGGCTATCTCTATCGAGGCATCGGGTACGGGTTGCTGCGGCAACACGACAAGGCCATTGCCGACTTCACGACCTGCATTGCCCGCGATCCGAAATTGGCCGTCGCCTACGACCATCGCGGTAGCGAACAGTTTGTACTCGGACACATCAAGGAATCGCTGGAGGACTTCGACCAATTCCTTCAATTGCAGCCCAAGGCCGCTCCCAGGCATTGGAAGCGCGGCATCTCACTCTATTACGCGCGGCGCTACGCGGATGGTCGCAAGCAGTTCAAGGACGGCGACAAAGTATTTGACAACGATGTCGAGAACGCGGTTTGGCACTTTATCTGCAATGCCAAACTCAAGGGTATCGACAAAGCGCGCGAAGAGATACTCAAGATCGGCAAGGACGACCGCGTGCCGATGATGGTTGTCTACGATCTCTTTATGGGCAAATGTAAGCCGGACGAGGTATTGAAGGCGGCGGAGGCCGGCGAAGTTCCCGCTCCTTTGCGAAAACAACAACTCTTTTATGCACATCTCTATTTAGGGCTGTATTACGATGCGAAGGGAGACAAAGCCAAGGCGTTGCAGCACATGAAACTGGCGGGCGGCGAGTATCGCCTCGGCTATATGGGAGATGTGGCCCACGTTCATGCGGAACTGCTCGAAAAAGAAGCGAAAAAATAGTTGCAATTCCGACTGAGAGAAAGCAAATGAAGCGCTTTCGCCTACCGATTGTCTCAATCGCGGTCGCACTCCTGACTGCGGGACTTCTGCTTTGGGCGCGGCGGTCGACAACGGAAGCGTCCGCGACGCCGGAGGAATGTCTCGATAGATATTACAATTCTTTACAGAGTTGCAATGAAGACAAATACTCCCGCTGTTTCGTCGAATCGCATCGGATGCGGTCGAGTGGTGTTCGGTTCGAGGCACTCTGCCGCGACAACAGCGATTTGAAGAACCTCGTGCAAGTCGCGGGTCCAGAAGACGACGTTGCGTCTCGGTGGATCGATGTGGATGAGGTCCGCGTTTCAGGGATTCGGCGTCTACGCTACCACCTTCGGAGACACGAGAGCGGCTGGCTCATTGAGGAGATCGATACGGCGCGCGAACGTGCGGCTCCCATACCGTTCGGTACCCCCGCCGGCGACGAGCGGTGAATCGCCGTCGTTCGCGCATCGTCAAACTCACCCATCGCTTCACTCATTCGTCGTACTTCCTCTCGCTCTCCTCGCTGCAACAGTTGGAGCGAGATTTGACGCACGCTACGGCTTATAGCGGATCCACAAGGGCGAGGCCCAGGCGAGGTTGCCGTCGGCCTGCTCGACGCGAACATAGTAATAGCTCGTCGTACCCTCCTTGGCCTCCATGTCTGTATATCGAAGCGTGACTTTGCGCTCCTGCGGCTCGGCGGTGTAGACATATTTGCTGTCGCGCAGGATGTGGACCTTAGCAATAGGCCCCGTACCCTCGACATGAATTTCCAAGGTGGGACGCTTGGCGGTGCTGAAGCTATCGCCCATCAGACGATCGCCCGACCGAACGTCGAGAACGATGTTGTCGGTGGCAGCATAACTGTGGCGTTTCTTGAAAGCGTCGATGATTCCTTGGCGCGAAAAATCGTCGGTCAAGACCACACCGTAGCTTTGGTGGGTGCTGAGGTGATCGCTGGACGATTGAAAGCCAAGACGATAGCCCTTGGCCAACGCATTGTTGATGAACCCTTTGGGCCGATAGCCGCCGAGCTGTGTTTCCTCCGTGGCCGAGCGCGGAGCGCCGGACAACTCGTAATTGTGACGGCAACCTTGATAGATCTCGACGACGGGTTCCACGGTCGGATCGTTGTCGCGCCAATCGGTTCCCATGTCTGTGGCACTGGTGTGCGACGAACAAATCGCTCCAAAATGCTTGAGGTAGGCATAGAGGAGTTTCGTATCGGGCGTCCCTTTCTCTTCGGTGCGATTCAAGTCCACGCGCGGCAAAGGACGAATGCCGGGGCGCGGGAAGATGACGTTGCGATGACCGTCCGGATAGAGGACGCTGCGTTCGTAGACGTGCATCGCCACGAATCGGGGCGGATTCTGGAAGAGTTCGGCTACTTTCTGAAAATGCCACCACATGTACTCAGAGCCAAAGCCATTGTCGTGGTCGCCGTTGCCGATCCAGTCCATGTCGGCGGCGTCGAGCGCGTAACGCCAGGCATCTTCCAATGAACCGTCTTGGTCGTTGTGCGAACTAAACTCTGTGTGTCGATGAAACTCCCCGCGCAGGAGGCGCAGCTTTTTGTCCCCCGTAGCGATCCGATACTCCCGCATTCGGGAGATGTCCGCGCCCTCTTCTTTATGGACCGTAGATAGTTTGGCTTCGGGCTTCGGGGTGTCGTCGATCAATTCGAGCGGCTGCGTCGGCCCGGATGCCGTGAGAATGGTGGCGAAAAGATCGTCTTGATCGCGCACCTGAGTTCGCAATCTGCCGTCGCCACTGTAAACCGCGAGAACGCCGTCTCCCAATGGAGACAGCGCAGGGCGATTATCGAGCAGATCGGCAGAGGACGCCAAACGGCGCGGCTTGGACCACTTCCGACCCTCGTAGCGCATGGCATAGCTGTTCCATACCTCTCCCGCGCCACCGGGCAAGGGATGATGGCGCAGGAGAAGCCAAAGTCCTCCCTCGGCATCGAAGGACAAGCGCGGCAAACTTTTATTTCGCTGCAATCCGTTATCCAGCGCCGCTTGAAGAGCGCCCGCCGCACGATGGAGCTTGCCGTCCGCGAAACATTTGACTTGCACGGTGCGACGATTGTAAAGCCCCCAGCCGGGATTCTTCGGCAGGTTGTGTTGGAGCGGCCGCGGATCACCGAAGTCCTTGCCCCATTGTTCGTCGCCTTCTTCGTAGGCGATCCACAGTCGATTCCGTCGATCGCAAGCCAGATGCGGTCGCGCCTCGAACAGCGATGTCTCGGCTACAGCGATGGTTTTGCCTTCCTTGGCTTCTTTTGCCAGTGCGAAGAGCCGCACATCGTAGTTGCCTTTGTCGTAGGTATCCCAGGCCACATAGACGTTGCCGCGTCCATCGGCGGCGATGGACGGCGTCCAATCGTTCGCCGGACTGCGGGAGATCGAGCGCGGCTCACGCCACGGATGCCCCTCGACGGGAGCGGCAAGCAGAATGTCGAAGTTGTCCTTACGCCACGCCTGCCACGCCAGCCAAACTGTACCGGAAGCGTCGGCAGTTGCGACGACGTGGAAATCGCTCCCGGGGGCATGGGTTAAGCGAACGATTTCGGACCATGAGCCGTTCGCGCCGCTCTTGGACGCTGGCGTATAACGGCGATAGCAAATCTCCCAATCTCCATCGATCTGTTGGCTCCAGGCCAGCCAAACATCGCCCTTGCCATCGACGGCGACGGTCGGCCTCCAAATGCGCAATCCGTCCATCGTTGCCTCGATCGGCGGATGCCACACCTTGCCGTCGAAGCGTCGCAACAGAATTTGATCGCCGTTGCCTTTGGGTTCCAACTCCTCGAATCCGCCGGCCTTGACGCGCTCCATAATGATCGGCCGCCCCGGTTGATAGACGACGTAGGCCAGCCATGTGGAGCCGTCCTTCCCTCTTGCGGTCACAGGATAATCGTCCTCGGTTTCCGGCCCCGTCAGGCGAACCGCAGGCTGTTCGCGCTCCACATAGACTCGATCGTTGAAAAGGCGCTTACTCTCCCCGACCGTGAGATCGCCCAGTTTGAATTGAAAAGTGCCCGACTCGGTCGAAACCTTTACCGTTGCCGACTCTGGAGCATCGAGGCGGACGTGGATGCGCGAACGGACGACGACATCGCGCTTATTCTGCTTCCGCATCGTCGAGCGGGCGCGAAAGCGACCGTCCTCAAACTTCTCGCGTTTACCGCCGTAGTAGCTCTCGATCTCAACGACTCGGCCTTCGGAAACCTCAATCGTGCCGTCCCAGATCGTGCGTTTGGTGTCTTTTAGTCCCAGACGAATCTCCAAGTTCGCGGTGCGCTCGGGCATCGGCAGCGGTCTTACGGCGGGTCGCTTCCTCTTGGCAGGAAGTTCGGTTGGCGACGGCGCGTCCTTGGGAGATTCTCCGCCGGTGAGCGCGATGATTCCGAACACCGATACCACTACACCAGCCGCGAGAGACGACCATCGGCGCGAGGAAGCCATGACACGATCCTCCGGACGAGCAAAGAGCTTGAGTCACTAAGACCGAAAAAGTCGTATCGGATCTACAGACGCATAATCGGCGACGAGAAAAGAGTCTCGAACGAATGTTTTATAGAGTAAGCGCGGTCGGAGGGATCGTCAATCGGAAAAAAGGACGAGGCGAGTTGCACTTTACACAACCCGCCTCGCCCGTGGATCGTCGGCCATGAATGGCTCGCCGTTCATTGCGTTAACTTCGCCGAAACAAAAGTTGTTTGCGGCGTGCCGAAGATGGTTGTCTGACTGGCTCGCGCCGGCGAGGCGTTCGAGATCACCTCGGTCGGATCGACGATGGCCGACGGTTGAATGGATATGGTCAGCCCGCCGCCGCTCCCATCGGCTTGTGAGATCGTTATACCTGCAAATCCGACGATGGAATAGGTAGCATTCTGACCCGTTCCCGTGGCGGCGACATAACTGGTGCCAGGCACGGGGTTGCTCGCCTGAAACAGAGGAATCAAGTTCGGCTGCCCGATTTGCGACTGAAAGTTGCTAAGCAACGTGGATTTCAAGCCGGGTCCAGCTTTCCACGGTTCGGGTGAGGTTGGGGACACGGGGAGCAAATTGTTACTTAGCAGGTACGAAATATCGTTGGGAGTAGAACCGTCATCGATCCAATTCCGAAACGCAGGCGCGCTGTTGGACGGCACGCCAACGTCCAGCAAGCCGAAACTGCCGGGCGTATTGGTGCCGTTGATATACACTTGCAATTGTGGATTGCCGTTCGACCCCGTGGTCACAGCGTTCGTTAACCAATCCGAAGTCAGATTACCGTTGGCATAATTGGTCCACACGTTCATGTCCAAGGCGACGGGTAAAATATGCGCGCTGACACCCGAAATCACTTGGAGGCTTGAGACGTCTCCGGCATAGATCGTGGCGCTGGCGGTGGCGGTCAGATTCGAGGTCGTGATGCCGAAAATCTGTCCGAAGAATAGGCCGAGCGAGCCGTTGGCGGTGGTGTCGCGCCGCGTCGTCACGGTGATGGTGTTGGGAAAATAGTTGGGATAAGATGCCGCGACAAATGGGTTCGTCCCGTCGTAGTAACTGAAGGAAATATCGGACGTTGGCACTTGTATATTCACGCCGCCCGCCCGATTCGCGGCGGCAAACTGTTGGGCCGTGGGGATGGGACTCGACGCGCTGGAGGTGTCGGTCGTTACCTGAAGAAAGATTTGTTGCTGTTGCGTCTGCCCTGGAGAATAGTAAGACACAAATGGCGACTGCATTTGCTGGGCACCCGCGAGCGCGGCGGCATCCGCGGCGTTTTGTAGTTCCGCCTCCACCGCGCAGATATAGCCGATGTCGATGGAAAAGGCCAACATTCCGACCATCATCGTCATGAGTATCGCGGCCATCGGTATAATGGCGGCGCGGCGAACGTCGAGGCGCGCATTACGGTATGTCACGATTCGGATCTCCTTACATTGCGTAATAGAATTCTGTTAAACAAACTTTTGTTATTGCTTCATCATCACTACAGTATCGGACTCGACCATGCTATTCGTCATAAAATAAGATGACACCCAATTTACCGACGAGGTGGGAATAACCACTTGCACCGAAACTGTACTGCCGGGGGTGGCATCCAGAGCATCCGAGAGGACCGTGCCGCTCGGATCGGTAACGGTGATGTTAATGGAACCTATGGTCGGCGGATTGAATAATGTGGTATCGAATCCATTATCTTGCATGACGTTGGTGGCATCGCTAATAATGTCGCTGTTGCCGTACTGGTGGATAATGCCCGTGCGACACCCTTTACGCGCCGCCCCGGTTAGTATCTGTCGAACCATGACGCCGCGACTCAATTCAAACATGCCCAAGGCAATCAACACGAGAATCGGCGCGATGAAGGCCATTTCCACGGCGGCGATGCCCGAGCGCATTCGACGCCTCAGGTCGGTTTGCTTTCCAAATCGAAGTAAACGCATGATGTTTATTCCTCTCATTCTCGACGCATGGTGTATTGTCCCGTAAGACTCCCAGGCACGAACCATAACGGTGTCCAGGCCACATCGCTGACCGGCACGGTCACAACCACGGTGATCTCCGTATAAGCCGGCATCGTCGCCACGTTGGTGGTGCCGGCGGGGGTATCATTGACGTAGACGTTCGCCGATTCCCCGTTGATTCCGACGCCGCTGAGATAGTTGGTCGCCGCCGTTTGAATGGCGGTGGAGTTCGTTCCCTCGATGACTCCCGCACGGCAGCCTCGGCGCGCCGCCTCGTTCAGCAGTTCCGTCACCATGCATGCGCGGCCAATCTCGATCAGTCCCAGCACCATTATAAAAAAGATCGGTGCCACAAAGGCGAACTCGACCGTCGCGGCGGCGCATCGAAATCGACGTGGGAATTGGTTGACGATCATCGCTATCCCTCACTCTCAGGCTTCGTTCCCAGCCTGTGGAAAATGGATTGAGAAATCGACATTCGGCATCGTGAGAGGGGAGATGTTACCGGCGGAAGCGTCGCAATCGAACAACGGAGGGGGGTCCGCAATTCCACACGGATTCTTCAGAAGCATAAATCGAGATCGCGGTTCTGTCAAATGGACGAGACAAAGTTTAAGAAAAAGGAGTATTCTGGAGACAAATCGGAGGGATCGAAGAGTTCCGTGCTGCTCGGTGTCGTCAGCTGGTTGACAAAACCATCCGAGGCGACCGATCGCCTTGCCAGCTGAATCGACGCAGCTAAATCGAGGGGCGATAGTCGCGTCCAAGGCGAGGAAACCTTGACGAGTACCCTTGCGATGTGGTGATGTTACTTCGAGGACTTTTCGCCTTGAGATGGACACCAAGCGTTGAGGGAACCATGAAGCAAGACGGCGGCACTCAAACGGCGGAGATTACGCTCGACTGGTTGAAGCACGAGGAGCCAGAGATCTACCATCTGCTGCGCGCGCTCGAAGGCGATCTCGACGCGCTGCGTTGGTTGAAACACCGCGGCGATGGGCTGTTTCTCTTCGTGGAGGCGCTTACCGGGGCCAAGGAGGCCGTGGACACCTTGGAGAATCGGGCGGCGGCGAAGCTCGTCGATCTCTTCGACACGATCTCACACGGTCATACCGACGATTGGTTGCGCGAGTACGATGCGGACCTGCATGCCCTCTTCCTGTTTGTGCGCGGCGACGATAGCGCTTTTAAGGGAGTCAAGCATAATCGCGCCACCCTCAAGCGTGTTGCCGAGATCGTCCGCGAGAAGTATCGCAATTATCGAGAAGAAGATCTTGAGGCAACGGCATCGAGCAACGGCGTGGTTTCCGACGTGGGCTGCCTGATCGGCGAAATGCACTTGACCAATCGAGAATATCAGAAAGCCATCGAGGCATTCACGCGCGCGCTCGCCAGCGATCCCACGCCGGATGCCTTTGCCGGTCGTGCGCGGGCCTATCGGGCGCTGGCCGACATCGACGATGTGGCCGCGACCGAGTTGGGAGCGCGCGTTCTGAATTGAGGGCGATGCCGGCTTTGCTTCACAGGACATCGAACGGCAGTCCGTGTTTGCGACAGTAATCGGCGACGATCTGTAAAAACAACGCTCCGAAGTCGCGCAAGCGCCTGTCGCCGATGCCGGGTATCAGGCGCATACGTTCGAGTGTCGAGGGACGCATGCGCGCCATTTCGCGCAGCGTGTTGTCGGTGAACACGATGAACGGAGCGACTTGCCGATCGCGTGCCAGATCGCGCCGCAAGTGCCGCAGTTCCTCGAACAATGCGCGGTCCACGCCCTCCCATGAAATCGTTTCGACTTTCGCTTTTTGGGGCTGTTCGCCCTTCTTGCGGCGAACGAGTTGCACCAGGCGAACTTGTCGTTGGCCTCGCATCACTTCCCACGAAGCCTCGTTCAATCGCAATAGTGGGTATTCGTCGCCGACTTGCACCAGCACGCCTTGCGCGATGAGTTGATACACCCAATCGCGCACATCGGCCTTGCCGTGACCTCGGAGTAAGCCGAATGTCGTGAGTTTATCGTGCCCCCGTTTGCGGAGGTTCTCGGAGTTTTCGCCGCGCAGCACGGATGCGACGTGGCCGATGCCGAAGCCTTCTTTCACCCGCGCCACGCACGAGAGAATCTTCTGCGCCACCACGGTTGCGTCGGGCACCGCCTCGGTATCGCCCAAGCAGACATCGCAGGCATTGCAGCTATCGCCTGGGTACTCTTGGCCGAAGTAGCGCACCAGAGCGGCGTGACGGCATAGCGCGCCGCGACAATAGCGGTCCATGTCGTCGAGATGCTTGAAGGCATGGGGCAAGTGCGTTTCGACGCCTGCTTCCTTGGCCGATTTCGCCAGGATCGATCGAAACGAGTAGAGATCGCCGCCGGAGTACAGCAAAACGCACTCGGCCTCTAGGCCATCGCGTCCGGCTCGCCCCGTCTCTTGCTGATAGTGTTCCAGCGATTTGGGCATGGCCGCATGGAGGACGAAACGCACGTTGGAGCGATCGATGCCCATGCCGAACGCCACCGTGGCGACGATGACATCGACTTGTTCCGAAGCGAAAGCTTCCTGGGCATTCTGGCGTTCGTCGCCGCTCATGCCGGCGTGATAGCCGCGGGCCTTGATGCCTTTCTTCTGAAGAGAGGCGGCCAATTCGTCCACGTCGCGCCGTCGCAGACAGTAAATAATGCCGGCCTCCCCTTCGTGGCGTTCCAGCACGTCGAGCGATTGCTTCAAGGTGTCTTGCCGCGGCAGGATGCGGTAGATCAGATTGGGCCGGTCGAAGTTGCCGACCAACTCGACGGGATCTCTCAGAGCCAACTGCGCGATGATGTCGGCGCGTACCTGCTCGGTCGCGGTGGCCGTATAGGCGTGAACCGTGGCCTGGGGAAAGAATTCTCGCAGTCGGCTCATTTGCCGGTACTCTGGACGAAAATCGTGGCCCCAATGGCTGATGCAGTGCGCTTCGTCGATGGCGAAGGTGCATACCTCGATCTGTTGCAGCACGCGGAAGAAATCGGTCTGCACCAGCCGTTCCGGCGACAGAAAGAGTAGACGCACTTCACCCTGGCGAACGTCCATCTCGCAGGCGAAGCGTTCGTTGGCCGACAACGAACTGTCGATCGAGACGGCGGCGATGCCGCACGCGCGCAGGCTATCGACTTGATCCTTCATCAAAGCGATGAGCGGCGAGATGACCACGGTCGTGCCGCCGCGCAATACCGCAGGCGCTTGATAGCACAGCGACTTACCCCCGCCGGTCGGTAACACGACGAGCGAATCGCGTCGGTCGAGGACGGCTTGCATCGCCTGCCCCTGCAACGGCCTCAGCGTGCGATAACCCCAGTGGCGAGCGATGATCTCTTGCAGATCGGCCAACGACCCAGTGGCTTTCGGCTCGGACATGACGGAGACTCCTGGAATGGCGTCCATCATGCCGGATCGTGGATGAGTTGAAAAGAGCAATCATTTAGCATGTGTATGTCAGGCTTGGCGGCACCACAGAAAGCGCGTCCAACCGAGCGCGCTCTGCCACTCGGCGGCCACCGTTCGCCCCCGATGTTCGTCGGCCAAACGTGGCACATCGGCATGGAGGCGTTTCCCGCTGATCTCCGCGCCTCGATACTCAAGCAAGACGCGCTCGACTTCGCTCTCCTCGCCCGCGCGCAGCAATACGATGCGACGCGGGCAACGCTGCGTTGAGGCATCCGATCTCGGCGTCGAACCGTTGCTCGTGACGGCCATCGTTCCTCCCGTTTGCTCTTGCGTGGCGGACGGTCGCTCGGTATCGATTGTCCCATGCGCGGAGAGCGTACGCAAGGCGCGCGAAAAAAAGCGGTGGCGCAGCCTTGCGCCACCGCTCCTCTTGAGGTGGGTCAACACCACACGACAACGACTCTTCATCAAGGTGATTGGCTCAGGGGGGCATCCTTCGCTGGGTTGCACCGCCTCTCGATACATTTGTTATCGGTCGAGAGAACTTCCGAGCTTAAGCAAAGTACCCAAAAGAGATCCTCATGCCTACTTCCACCAGACGAGGTTGGACCTTTCACGCGATTGCCGTGCCGCTGTTGGGGTCGTTGATTTTACACGGTATTCTGTTCGCGGCGTTGTGGTTGTGGCCATCACCCAGCGGCTTTCCCACGCTGGCCATCGAGAGCGAACGGATGATGGTGGATACCTGTGTCCTCGATACGCCCTCTGCCAAATTGGGTGTCGAACGGGAGTGGCCCGAAGATTTAGTACCCGTCGATGTCGTCGTCGGGGCCCAGCTGAAGGAGGCTCCGCCGATACCTCAAGAGTCGTCCTCGGTACCGGGGCCTAAGTTGGTTGAAGATCCCACGCCCGCTCGAACGACCGGCACATCCGAGCCATCGTCCAGCGGGGCGGATAGGGGGAGGGGTGGCGACCTGTTTCCACTTCCTGCCGCGTCGAGCCGCGTCGTCTATGTCCTCGATCGCTCCGTGAGCATGGGACTCGACCGCAAACTGGACTTCGCGCGTCGAGAATTGATCTCCCGTCTTCGGCGTCTGCCGTCCTCCATTCGCTTTCAAGTCATCGACTACAACGCATTTGCCGCTTCCGTGTCCGTGGAAGGGCAGCGGGGATTATTGCCCGCCGAGTCGTCGATTGTGGAGAAGGCGGTTGCTCATCTTCTCGGTCTTGAGGCCGAAGGCGTTTCGAATCACCTAGCCGCACTTCGTCGCGCGCTCGATCTCCAACCCGATGCCATCTACTTTCTCACCGACGCTGGCGACCTGCAACCGCGCGAGGTCGCCGAGATCACGCGGAAAAATCGAGGACGTTCGGCCATTCATACGCTGGAGTTGACGCGCCGCCGCGCTGCGCTTTCGGATGGTCCACTGGCTCAGCTGGCTCGCGAGAATGGCGGAACCTCGCGCCGCGTCTGGCTTCGTTCGGCGGATTGAGATGTCGGTTCAAGCAATCCAGCCGCGGCCTTCTTCTCGAACGATGGTCTTCATCGCCTCGATCCAGGCGGGGGAATCGTTTAGACACGGGCAGAGGTGCAATTCTTCTCCACCGGCATGTTGGAACGCCTCGCGCGCTTCGCGGCCGATCTCATCGAGCGTCTCCAGGCAGTCGCTCGTGAATCCCGGAGTAGCCACGAATACCCGTTTGATGCCTCGATTCGCCAGGCGCACCAGCGTTTGCTCGGTGTACGGTTTCAGCCATTCCTCGCGGCCGAATAGCGATTGAAAGGTCTGCGACCAGCGGTCGCGCGGCCAGCCCAGGCGTTGGATCAACCCCGCCGTGGTGCGTTTGACGTGGGTGGCATACGGGTCGCCGCTCTTGGCATAGCGGATGGGAATGCCATGAAAGCTCAGTAGATAGTGATCGGGCTGCCAGGTCAGGCGCGCCAGATCGTCGCGGATTACGGTGGTCACGGCGTCGAGATAAGCCGGGTGATCGTAATAGGGCGGCACGATGCGCAGCGCCGGCACGCGGCGTTCTTGCAGAAGGGCTTGAAAGAGTACATCTGTCGCCGATGCGGTCGTCGTCGCCGAATACTGCGGATACATCGGTAAGACAATCAGACGATCGACGCCGCCCTGAATGAGCGCGCGCACCGTCTCGGCCAACGGGGGATTACCGACCTGCATGCCAAACTTGACGGGTAGCTCCGGCAGCGCCTTTTGCAACTCCTCGCACTGTCGCGTCGTCCAATGCAACAAGGGCGAGCCGGTCTCGGCATCCCAAATGCGTCGATATTTCGCGGCGGATTGCCTGGGACGGAAAGGCAGTACGAACAGACGGAGGATGAACCACCACTTGAGGCGCGGCACTTCGATGACGCGCGGGTCGCCGAGGAATTGGCGCAGATAGCGTCGCAGGGCCGGCGCGTCGGGAGCGTCGGGGGTGCCCAGTTGGATGAGAAGAACGCCTGTACTCATAAATCGGAGGCCATCGGCCATCGGCTATCCGTTGTTGTCGACCGATAGCCGATAGCCGATTACCGAACGCATCAACCCTTCTTTTTGCACTCTGGTCCTTCTTGCGCATCGCCCTTCTCGGTGATGTGCCCTTCTCCGGCGTCCTTCAACGCAGTCGAGCGCTCGGCATTCATGGGAGTGAAGCTGGCCCATTGCGCCGGCACATTCGCCTCGGCGAAGATGGCCTCGACGGGGCATTCGGGAACGCACGCTTCGCAGTCGATGCAGTCCGCCGGATCGATGTACAGCATCTTTTCGTCTTGGTAGAAGCATTCCACCGGGCAGACCGCCACGCAATCGGTGTACTTGCAGTCGTAGCACGGCTCGCAGACGGTGTGAGTCATGGGAATCGGATCCTTTCTTTTATGGGATTGCCGCCGGTGTTTTCGCGAGCGGACACACCAGAGCGAATAACCCGAACAACCTTTCGTCGACCACAAACCTCGACATCATCGTATCCTTACCAACTCTCGCGCCTTCTGTCCAGAAAAATGCACTCTTTTGCGAAGCCCACGCCTTCCTCTCCATTGAACGCCGAATTTCGCCGCTCGGTCGGCGAAGACTACTTCGTGGGAATCGCTGTCGGAGAGGGCGATACTTTTCGGCGCGGCGAAGCGAAAAAATGCCTTTACAGCCTCATTTGAGAATGGTATAAGGACGGCTAGGCGGCAAGAGGCCGCTGGGATTGATGTCGATTTGCGCGTTCGTGTTAGGAGAACGAGTTGTCCGGTCGAGAAGGATAGTTCCCTTCCTCCTCAGCAATTTTTCGATGGCGTTTCACTCCCTTTCCAGAGTCGTCGTCTCCCGCGAAAGATTCCGAGAAGGTGGGTTAGTTCAGCCCGAAACCACCGGCCGATACCCTCGTTCCTCGTCCGAGCGATTCATCCCGTCGTCGAGCGACATTGGGCTGGAGAAAGGATTGGGAATTAGCCGATCGTCCGCGTTCGGCTGGCAACGTCAAACATGAAACCGCGGCCTCGAGCCGAGAGGTGACGACAACCCGACTTGCTCCGGTCGTTGGACCGGAGGGGACTGATTTTCGGACGATTTTTGTTGAGTGCCCCCCGCGCGGGGAGTGGTCGAGGCGACCCGGCACGGAAAGGTTCTGCGATGGCGAAGAATATCTATGTCGGCAATTTGGGGTGGGACGTTACCGCCGACGACCTGTTGACGCTGTTCCAAAGTTTCGGAGGGGTAGCGCGGGCGCAGGTCATCACCGATCGAGAGACTGGCCGTTCGCGCGGCTTTGGTTTCGTAGAAATGGAAAACGATCGAGAAGCCGACACGGCGATTGAAAATCTCAACGGCACTCCGTTTCGCGGTCGGCCGCTGACCGTCAACGAGGCCCGACCCCGCGAGGAACGCAGCGGGGGAGGTGGCTACGGAGGCGGCGGTCGCGGAAGCTATGGTGGCGGCGGTGGCGGACAACGCGATCGCGGCGGCTACGGTGGCGGTGGCGGTCAACGCGACCGCGGCGGCTACGGCGGTGGCGGACATCGCGATCGCGGCGGCTATGGCGGCGGTCAAGGTTACTAAAGCTAGGGGTTGAACGCGACGCAAAGCGGAGCGCGTTCCCCTCGCTCGACGCGGTGCGCGTAACCGATGCGTTCCGCTCCGCGTCGAGAACATCCGTCTTTTGCACGAGTTCGACTCTCACTTCAGATCTATAGGCTGCGCGGGCATACCCGACTAACGCACTCTCAAAAATCGAAAAATAGACGATTGAGCGGTGTTAGCCTGGATTGCGCACCTCAGAGAACGCGGACAGCTCAGAGGAAGAACGAGAAATGAATGAAGTACACCTGCCTCGCATGTCGCCGCGGCAAACTCGTTCGCCCTTCCATGAGCTTAACCTCTTGGGAGACAATCGTTTATTTTTTCTCTGTGATCTCCGTGGTGACATATTCGGGTTGGCTCCCACGCGGTGCCAAATCTTGGCGGGCTTCCGCCCTCGTTTCAGCCTTCTCCCACTCTACGTTCAACGCTTACCGATTTCTTGATCCGTATTCACTACGGGGAACCATTCGGACGATTCGCATGAAAGCGATTCGCAAAGCGCTCTTGCAAGGTCCTCGAGGGGGCTTTACAATTCTCTTATACTGAAGTTTTTTTGACTTTTCTTAGGAATGAAGATGAGTCCCTTCGGGGTTCGGCAGCGCGACACCTCTTTTCATCGACCAAACCCTAGCCAGACTACGGACCATTCTCGATCCGAAAGCCTCCAAGAAGCCATCGAACGCGCCGCGCATCTGTTGCCTTCCCAGGGACCGATCACAGTCTTTATTCACCACAATACCCTGCACGCCTTCGAGGACATGCCGTTCGTCGATGCCGTGAAACAAGGGGCCGAGTTGTTTGGCTGCCAGCCGTATCTGACCGAAGATCGCTTTCGCCAAGAGTTGGTTCGCGGGCGGATTCGGTTCGGTGATTTATGGGAGGTGCTGCGCGACGATTTGAAAGAGGCGGCGGAGGAAAAAATCGTCGATCTGTGCAGCCGTCTCAACCTTCGTCTGGCCATGCTCCAGTCTCCGCTGCGCACGGGGCCTACCGAGGAACTCGTTTGGTTCGTCGCCGAGACGGACGCTCTGCGCCGCATCCGCGCCGGCGTCGCTTCAACCGTGCGCGAACCGTTGATCGCCGAGACGCGCCGCTGGTTCTTGCGCGATCTCCGCTACAACGGTAAATCGGGCGGCGATCCGCCCTTCGCTTCGATGTTGCGCGGCATCTTCGACCGGCTCGACGAATCCAAGGTGGAGAATTGGAGCGAGGCCGAGTGGGAAGAGTTCACCCTGCGGGCGCTGTGGGCGACGTGTTGTCGAGGCGTGGCTGGCGTGCCCTCGTTCGCGCCCCGCACTTCGGAGCCGATTCGCCACCGCGATTGGTTATTGGCCGCGACCGGCGCGGATGCCGATTGGCTCGTAAACGACGAGTTCATTCGCTTTTGTGCCGCCTTCGTCGATCAGGGGTTGACGCGCTGGCGATTGCCGCGGCGCGACGAAGGATTTTTCGCGGCTTTTTCGACCTTGTATCGCCAAAAGTCGGGACCGAGCCAAAGCTGGCGGCGCACTTTGCGCGCGGAGTTATGCCGACTGAAACAAGAGAAAACGGGGCCGTTGGATTCGATCCGCGAATCGTTGGACATGCTCGGCGTCGACGAAACGGAGCGTTACGATTACCTGGCCGCGACCCTATTGGCCCTGCGCGGCTGGGCCGGCATGATTCGACAGATGGAGCTGCGGGGCGACCGGGTGGCTCACGCCGCGCCCCAAGGGAGCCTCGTGGAATACGTTGCGGCACGGCTGATTTTGGAACGCTGTGTCTTGACCGAAACGGCTCGCCAAGCGATGGCGTTCTCTGGGCCGTTGCGAGAACTGCGCGACGCGGCGCGGAAACGCCTGGGGCCACCGAGTCCGCCCGCCGTCGAACCGCGCGCCTTTCTCGTCTTTCAACTCGCGCAGCTTCTCGGGTGGACGCCCGAACGATTGGCTCGAATGGGAGCGGAGGAGTGGACGGAGCTGCTTCGGGAGATCGAGTCGTTCTCCGAATGGGAGAGAAGACGCATCTTTCATCGCGCCTACGAAAAGCACTTCTACGATCGCGCCTTGGACACCTTGGCTTTGCACGCGGCGGAACCGGCGCGCGGCGCGGCTCCGCCGCGTTTCCAAGCCGTCTTTTGCATCGACGAACGAGAGGAGTCGCTGCGGCGGCATCTGGAAGAAGCGGCGAACGACGTGGAGACGGAGAGCGTGGCCGGCTTTTTTCACATGGCCATGTACTATCGCGGCGCGACGGATGCCGCTTTCATTCCCGTTTGTCCCGTGGTGATTCGTCCGCAACATTGGGTGGCCGAGCAGGCGACCGCCGACTGTCGCGACGAGTTCGAGCGCCGCACGCGCGCCCGGCGGCTTCTCGGTTCGATGGCGCATCGCGTTCACGATGCCACGCTCGCCTTTTTCGTCGGCGCGTTTCTCACCCTGTCGCTGGGCGTGTTGGCATCGTTGCCGTTGGTGGCGCGCATTCTGTCGCCGCGTTGGACGGCACGGCTGCGCGAGCGATTCGGAGGCTGGGTACGGACTCCGCCGCGCACGCGCTTGCGCCTGGAGCGCGGCGATGCTCCTCCAGGGCCAGAGGATCGAGGATGGGGCTTTAGCGAACAGGAAATGAGCGACCGTGCGGAGCAGCTTCTCCGCGATATGGGCGTGACCGCGCGGTTTTCTCGTCTGGTTCTGCTGATCGGCCACGGTTCGGAGAGTCTGAACAACCCATATAATTCGGCGTACAACTGCGGCGCGTGCGGCGGTGCCTCGGGTGGACCGAACGCCCGCGCCATGGCGAGTATCCTCAACGCGCCAGGCGTGCGCCGACGGCTCGAAGAACGCGGCCTGGTCGTCCCAAACGACACACTCTTCGTCGCCGGCTGTCACAACACCTGCAACGATTCTATCGAGTTCTTCGACCTAGACCGGCTGCCCGAATCGCATCGACAGGATTTCGAGGCGGCACGGCGCGACTTGGCGACGGCCTGCGAACGCAATGCGCACGAACGCTGTCGTCGCTTCCTTTCTGCTCCGCTGAGTCTGACATTGTCGGAAGCGCAACGGCACGTCGAAGCGCGTTCGGAAGATCTGGCGCAACCTCGCCCGGAGTGCGGCCATGCCACCGACGCGCTGTGCATCGTCGGACGCCGCCTGGCGACGCGCGGTCTGTTTCTCGATCGCCGAGCCTTTTTGGCTTCTTACGACCCGACTCAGGACGACGAGGACGCTTCGGTGTTGACTCGCGTCTTGCGCGCCGTCTTACCCGTCTGTGCCGGAATCAATTTGGAGTATTACTTTTCCTACGTCGATAACCGCGGGTGGGGCAGCGGCACGAAGCTGCCGCACAACATCTCCGCCCTCCTTGGCGTCATGGACGGTGCGGCCAGCGATCTGCGCACCGGCTTGCCCTGGCAAATGGTGGAAATTCACGAGCCGATACGTCTCCTGAACATCATCGAGACCACCCCCGAAGTGATGCTCGGCATCCTAGAACGCGACGAAACGATTGGCCGCTTGTGTCGCAACGGCTGGGTGCATCTCGCCCTGCTGCATCCGCGAACTCGGCGCGTCAGCGTGTATCGAGACGGCCGATTCCATCTCCACGAGCCGCGAACCCGATCGTTGCCCCGCGCCGCCTCGTCCTTGGCCTGGTATCGCGGCTGGCGCGATCATCTGGATTTCGCTCGGATCGAACCCATCGAGCGGGAGACGTAAGCCTCTCGCTCGCCCGGACGATTTATCGAAAGAGGGATTCGTGTCCGATCTCAATATTGCGATGTCGTGGTTGGGTGGATTGGCAATTGCCGCTCCGTTGGCGCTGGTTCTGTTTCTCGGCATCGCGTCGCTGCTGGATCGGCGGCTTACCGAGTCGGCCACGACCAAGGCGATTCGCGCGGCCATCGGCATCGGGTTGCTCGCTTGCCTGGGGGTGTTGGTCCTCATGCTAATATCCGGCAAGCGCCACGTGGTTGTGGTGCTGGGGCGATGGGTGGAGACGGAGGACTTTCACGTCACGGTCAAGTTCGTGTTCGATCGGCTGTCGGTCCCGTTCGCCTTGTTGTCTTTCGTTCTCTCGGGAACCATCGCTTCGTTCGCCGAACGCTACATGCACCGGGAAGCCGGGTACAACCGCTTTTTCGTTCTCTATGCCGTATTCTTGCTCGGCATGATCGTGGCTTCGTTATCGGGGACAATTGAGACCCTGTTTCTCGGCTGGGAATTGGTCGGTCTCTCTTCCGCTCTGTTGGTAGCCTTCTATCAAGAGCGGCTCGGCCCGGCGCGGAATGGCTTGTGGATCTGGAGCGTGTATCGGGTTTCGGATGCGGCCCTGTTGCTGGCCGCCGTAGTCTTGCATCACATGACGGGAAGGGGCGATTTTCACCGACTGCTCGGCGAGGCAGCGTGGCCGGAAGGGCAGGCGTCGGCGACCGGGACTGAGGCGTTCGTCGTCGGTCTGCTGCTGCTGATCGCCGCCGCCGGCAAATCGGGACTGATTCCCTTCTGCGGTTGGCTACCGCGCGCCATGGAGGGACCGACGCCGTCCAGCGCCGTTTTTTACGGCGCGTTGTCCGTTCATCTGGGGGCCTTCTTGCTGCTGCGCGTCAGTCCGCTGATCGACTGCTCGCCGGCGCTGGGGGCGGTTCTCGTCGTACTGGGATTGGCGACGGCGGGACTGGCTTATCTCATCGGCAGGGTGCAGACGGACATCAAGGCGATCTTGTCGTTCGCCTCGCTATCGCAGGTCGGCGTCATCGTTGCCGAGATCGGGCTGGGATTTCGCTACCTCGCTCTGGTGCATTTGCTCGGCCACGCTTGCTTGCGGACACTGCAATTTATCCGCGCCCCGTCGCTGCTGCACGATTATCACGGCTTGGAAAACGCTCTGGGCAAACACTTGACCCACGCTCCGCCACCGTTTCTACGATGGGCAAAGCCCGACACGCTCGCTCGGATTTATCGCTTCGCCTTCGAGCGCGCCTATCTCGATTCATTTCTACTAACCTGTTTCGTTCTCCCTTTCGTTCGCGTCTTTCGCCGTTGCGACGAGTTGGAACGCGCCTGGACCGGCTGGCTGCAAGGCAACCGCTCCGGCGCGGAGGACGAGAGCAAAACGCCGTCGCTCGGCATGGAAGAGGTGACATGATCGTGTTGCCGTTGCCTTGGTTGGAAGCCGCCATTCTCCTGGCCCTCGTAGGTTCTCTCGCCGTCAACAGGGTAAGAAATCTCGATCGTGCCTGGCGCTGGGGCGTCGCTCTTACCGGACTGGTGTTCGTCTGCGCGAGCGCGGCCTCGCTCGGTTTCTTGCTGCAAACGCCGGAAGCCACCTATCCCGAGTGGAACCTGCAAACGATTCTGTTTGGCCGACCCTATCTCGGATTAGACGAGTTAAACGCTCCCCTATTGCCCGCCGTGGCCTTGCTGCATTTCTTGACGGCGTTGGCCACGGCACGGACGCGCATGCGCAGCTTCTCGTTGACTTGGTCGCTCAGCGCCGAAGCCTTTCACCTCGCCAAATTCGCTTGTAAGGAACCGCTCGTCTTGGTGGTTCTGCTGACGCTGGGAGCCGTCCTGCCGTTGGTGGAACTGATCAATCGAAGACGGCCCGCGCGCGTCTACGTTCTGCACATGAGCCTGTTCGTCGCTCTGTTGTGGCTGGGCACTCTGTTGCCGAGCGGAACCCCCGCGGCCATCGTCTTGTTAGCCGCCGTCCTCATCCGCTGCGGCGTCGTGCCCTTTCACTGCTGGATCACCGATTGGTTCGAGCAAGCCTCGCTGGGCATCGCGCTCTTGTACGTCATTCCGCTGTCCGGGGTGTATGCGGCCATCCGCCTCGTTCTACCCATCGCTCCGGATTGGCTGCTATCCGGGCTGGGGCTGCTCTCGCTGACGACGGCCTTTTACGCCGCCAGCATGGGTCTCGTCCAGCGCGATCTGCGCCGCTTTTTCGCCTACTTTTTCCTCAGTCACGCCTCGCTGGTTCTCGTGGGACTGCAATTGCACACGACCGTTTCTCTGACCGGCGCACTTTCGCTGTGGTTTGCGGTCCTGTTGTCGTTGGGCGGATTCGGACTGGTTCTGCGAGCGGTGGAAAGCCGATTCGGTTGGCTGTCGCCGCGCCAACATCGCGGACTGTACGAGCATTCGCCGATGTTGGCCGTGTCCTTCCTTCTAACCGGCTTGGCCAGCATCGGCTTCCCCGGAACGCTCGGATTCGTCGCCGCCGATCTCCTCGTCGAGGGGGCGTCTGGCGTCCATCTTTTCGTCGGACTCGCCGTCATCGCCACCGCCACACTCAACGGCATCGCGATCCTCCGCGTCTATCTGCTTCTGTTTACCGGAGCGCGCCACACCTCGTCGGTATCGCTGAACATCACCCCGCGCGAACGCCTCGTCGTGTTAACGCTGTCGGCATTCATCCTCGGCGGCGGCTTGTTTCCCCAGCCGGGTATCTCCTCCCGCGAACGCGCCGCCGAGGCCATTCTGGAAGTACGCAAGGATCATCTCGTCGGCGAACGTGGGGCGTCAGCCCCCCGATCTGCCGGGCATCCGTGAGCCGACGCCCTCCGTTCGCCGGTGGCCCAATATCGCATCGACTCCCTTTTGTACTTGCTTTCCGCCGCGCCAGCGAAAATAATCCTAGGTGGTGTATCGACCTCTCGCCGCGCCCCAATAGGTCGTCCCTAACGGACTGGCGAGTCGGCCCATCGGATAAGGAGTCTCCCCATGAACCAGCGCCGCCGTTTCGCGTTCACCCTCTTTCAGCTCTTGGTCGTGCTGGCCATCTTGCTTTTGTTGTTCGCTCTGCTGATACCGGCCATCCTGAAAGCTCGCCTCGCCGCCGAACAAGCCAAGGCCATGAACAATCTCAAACAACTGGGCTTGTCGCTGCACAACTACAACGACACCTACGGCCTTTTGCCTCCGGGTGTCGACGACAACCACTTCTCGGCCACTAGCAAGCTGCTCCCATTCATCGAGCAAACGAATGTCTTCAACAAGATCGACTTCAAGAAAAACATCGACAACGAGGCCAACGCCGAAGCGCGGAAGACGAAAATCAAGGTCTTCCTCAGCGACTCCGATCCCGTCGCCTCGGTAAAGGAAGAGTGGGGCGCTACGAACTATCTCTTGAACGACAAACTGTTTTCCCTCAACTCCAAGTCGCGCATCCCCGCTTCATTCCCCGATGGCACCAGCAACACCATCGTTGTCGGCGAGACGCTCAAAGGCGACAAGAAGAACAAAATACCCGATGTTCGCCGACAGTACGTTCTCTTGAAAGAGGACGATCTCAAGAAGACGGGACCGGATACCGGCGTAAGGTATTTCAGAGACGACAAGAATATCGCGGAGGATCGCTGCGCCAGTTGGATGGACGGCCGCTTTCTGCAAGGCACGTTCAACGGACGGCTGCTTCCCAACGACAAAAGGCCCGATGTGAGCTGCGGCGGAGTCAGCGGCGTGTCGGCACTTCGCAGCTTCGGCGACTCCGTCTTCGTCGGCATCGGCGACGGCAGCGTTCGCCCCGTGAAGAACAGCATCTCGAAGACCACTTGGCAATACGCCCTGGACCCCAACGACGGCATGCCCCTCGGCACGGATTGGTGAGATCCACTTGGCTTAGCCGCGACGCGAAGCGGAGCGCGAGGATCGCTCCCGCGCTCCGCTTCGCGGCTAACCCTAAAACTAAGAGACTATCCGCAAAGCCCCCCTCTCCCCTGTACTCAGGGGAGAGGGGTCGGGGGTGAGGGGCGAGAATATGCGGAAAAATAACCCCCTCACCCCAACCCCTCTCCCCCTGAGTACAGGGGGAGAGGGGCTTATCGGACAGCTTCTCAGAACTCAAACAAATGGGAGGAACGCACATGCAACGACAAAAACGATCCGCTTTCACGCTCTTTCAACTTCTGGTGGTGATTGCCATTATCGCCATCCTCATCGGCCTCTTGCTTCCAGCCGTACAAAAGGTGCGCGAAGCGGCGGCACGAACGCAGTCGATGAACAATCTCAAGCAAATCAACCTGGGTATACTCAATTACGAATCCGTCTATAGGGTGTTTCCATCT
Organism: Planctomycetota bacterium; assembly: GCA_021781415.1. GTDB lineage: Bacteria > Planctomycetota > Planctomycetia > Gemmatales > Gemmataceae > JAJPHU01. The sequence goes on along the minus strand of JAJXWW010000163.1, from coordinate 58,799 downwards.
GGCGTAGATGATAAACACTTCTCGGCGACCAGTCGGCTCTTACCCTTCATGGAGCAACAGAACGCCTATAACCTGATCAATTTCAAGAAATCCATCGACGACGATGCCAATGCCAAAGTGCGGGGGTTGTCCTTCAAGGTTTTGGTCAACCCTTCCGATTTCGTGGATCGCGTCAATCCCGAATGGGGGCCGACCAGCTACCTCTTCAACGACTTAATTTTCTACCTCAACTCCAAAACGAAGCTCGCCGGCATTACCGATGGCACGAGCAACACGGTCGCCATCGGCGAGACGCTCAAGGGCGATGGGAAAAAGCAGGCGACCGATGTTCGGCGACAGTATGTGAGTTTGAAGAAAGAGGATCTCAAAAACACCGGACCTGAAACGGGCGTCAAGTATTTCAAAGACGACAAGAACATCGCCGGAGACCGCTGTGCCAGTTGGATGGATGGCCGCTTTCTACAAGGTACATTTAACGGCAAACTGCGGCCCAACGACGAACGGCCCGACGTGAGTTGCGGCGGCGTCAGCGGCGTGTCGGCTCTGCGCAGTTACAATCGCATCGTCCTCGCCGGCTTGTGCGACGGCAGCGTGCGCAGCGTGTCCACCACCGTTTCGCACACCACCTGGAAGGCAGCCATGACGCCCAATGGCGGCGAAATCCTCGGCGCGGATTGGTGAGATCCACTTGGGTTAGCCGCGACGCGAAGCGGAGCGCGGGAGGTATCCCCGCGCTCCGCTCCGCGAGTTCCTCAAAACCATTCGTCATTTTTTCGCGCAAGGAATCGCCCATCCCATCGTTCCTACTTCAATCGGATAATTCTCTCTCCCTCAAATGGAAGGAAAGCCGTCATGCGTCGTCACCATTTCTATCTGGTATTGGTCGCGGCCGTCACCGCGTCCATATTCGCCGTCTGGCGTTCGTCGTCCTCGGGCGCGCCGCAGCCGGGCGAAATTGGAGCCGGGGTAAGCGAACGCCATCCCGGACAGAATCTGCCCCTCGGACACATCGTTCTCTTCAACAGCGGCGTCGGCTACTTTCAGCGCGAAGGAAGCGTGGACGGCGAGGCCCGCGTGGACTTGCAATTCACGGCCAGCGATGTCAACGATCTGCTCAAGAGCCTCGTCCTGCAAGATCTAGGCAACGGCAAAGTCACCGCCGTCAGTTACGACGGACAGGAACCTATCGAACGCACTCTCAAGACGTTCGCCGTCGATCTGACCGGCAATCCGACGTTCGGCCAGCTGCTGAACCAGGCCCGCGGCGAAAAGGTCGAGCTGACGATGCAGAACGCCAATGCCGGACCCGCCACCATGACCGGCAGCATCGTCGGCATGGAATCGCAAACCGAACCGGGACCGCGCGAGGTCCACATGCTCAACTTGCTTTGCGCCGAAGGGATGCGCTGCGTACCCCTGAACGCGGTGCAGCGCGTCCGCTTTCTCAACGCCGTTCTCGATAGCGAGCTGCGCCGCGCGCTCGATGTGTTAGCCAACGCCCACAATAGCCAAAAGAAAAGCGTGTCGGTGCAGTTCAGCGGCGAAGGCAAGAGGATGGTCAAGGTCGGCTATGTCGTCGAAGCGCCGATGTGGAAGAGCAGCTATCGTCTGGTCCTCGACAAGGAAGGCAAGACGACCTTGCAAGGCTGGGCCATCGTCGAGAACACGACGGAAGAAGACTGGAAGGATGTGCGCTTAGCTCTGATCTCCAGCCGACCCATCTCGTTCCAAATGGATTTGTATCAACCTCTCTTCGTCCCGCGCCCCGTCGTCGAGCCGGAACGCTTCGCCTCGCTGCGTCCGCCGGAATACCAGGGGCCATTGACGAACCAAGGAGGCAATCTCGGCAACCTCGGCGGATTTGCCGGAATGGGTATGATGGGAATGGGTGGGATGGGTTTCAACCAACCAGTCGGTCAAGTCGGCCAGGGTTTGAATCAACTCGGCGGTCAAGTCGGCCAGCAAATGGGCCAGCAAGGCGGTTTCCAAGGAGGCTTTCAAGGCGGTTTTCAGGGCGGTTTTCAGGGCGGTTTTCAGGGAGCTAACTTCAATCGCTACCAGAACAACAATTTCAGTCAACTACCCGGACTCAATCGGCTGAACTACGATCAGTTGCAACAACGTCGTAAGGAACGAGAGTTGGAACGTGAGGAAGCCAAGAAAGCAGGTAACGCCATCGCCGACCTCGATCCCACCGAAAGCGTCAACGCCGCCGCCTTGGCCGAGACGGTCGGCGATCAGGCCCGCTACACCATCGACCAGAAGTTGAGCTTGGCCCGTCAGCGTTCGGCCATGCTGCCGCTCATCAATCAGGAAGTATCGGCGAACCGCGTCAGCATTTTCAATCCAAGGGTGAACGCCAAGTTCCCACTGCGCGGCCTAAAGGTGAAGAATGCGACGGGGCAACCGCTGATGCAAGGGCCGGTGTCCATCTTCGACGGTGGCAGCTATGCTGGCGACGCACGGCTGCCCGACCTGCAAGCCAATGAGGAACGGCTGCTCAGCTTCGCCGTCGATCAAGCCGTCGAGATCAAGGCCGAACCGAAAAGCTCGACGGAAACCTTGGCCAAAATTCGCATCGAAAAAGGCATCGTCGAAGAAACACGCCTCCAGCAGTCCACAATGAAATACCTCATCAAGAATCGCTCCACTCAGGAACGCTCTCTGATTGTCGAACAGCCGATTGAGGTGGACTGGAACCTGGTCGGCGAGGAGAAGCCGACGGAACGCACTCGCGAATTCTACCGCTTCGCGTGGAAGATTCCGGCCGGCAAGGGGCTGGTGCGCGAGGTAGCCCAAGAGCGAACGAATCGCCAGAGTTACTCGGTGGTCAAGCTCACGGAGGGTTGGCAAGCCTGGCTGGCGCGCAATGCGAAGGCGAGTCCGAAAGTGCGCGAGGCGGTGGAGAAGCTCATCGAACACAAGCGCAAGGTCGATGCGGCACTGCGCGAGGTTTCCGTGTTGCAAATGGAATACAACGCCGTGTCGCAAGAACAAACGCGCGTTCGCAATAGTCTGGACAAGGTTCCGCCCAATACGCCTCTGCAAAAGCGCTATTTGGAGAAACTCGATAAGTTGGAGACAGAGATCGAGGCCCTCCAAGCGAAAATGAAGGAGGCACAAGGAAAAGAGAAAAAAGTGAACGCGGATTATGTAGGCTATATCGAAGGACTGACGGTGGAATAGCCTTTACCAATCCGGTGTAGGCCGGATGAGTTGAGCTTGGCGAGACATACCGAAGGAACTCAAGTTCCTCAATGGGTTTCGCCAAGTTCGACTCATCCGACTGCGTTTATTTCTCGTGGAGAGCGCATGATACAAGGCGAGTGCGATGCGCGGTTTGCCTCCGTGCGCGAACAATTCGGGATCAATCTCGCCGAGCGGGGCGAGGTCGGTGCCTCGGTCTGCGTGATACACGAGGCGCGAACCGTCGTCGATCTGTGGGGTGGTGTCGCGGATCGGCGCACGGGCCGACCGTGGGAAAGAGACACCATTAGTCTGGTATGGTCCTCGACCAAGGGAGCAACGGCTCTCTGCGCTCACCTGCTCATTTCACGCGGCTTGCTCGACCTCAATGCAAAAGTGGCGTCCTATTGGCCGGAGTTCGGACGAGCGGGCAAAGAGAGTACCACCGTTCGCATGTTGCTCAACCATCGAGCTGGACTGCCGGTCATTCGTCAAACACTCGCGCCCGGCGGCTTGTACGATTGGGAGTACATGACGGGGATGCTCGCCGCCGAGACGCCGTTTTGGGAACCGGGCGCGCGACAGGGCTATCACGCCACGACGTTCGGCCATCTCGTCGGCGAGTTGGTCCGGCGCGTGGATGGCAGACCGTTCGATCTGTTTTTCCGCGAGGAGATAGCGGGACCGCTCACACTCGATTTTCATCTCGGTTTATCTGAAAAGGACGAAGCGCGCGTCGCTCCGATCATCCGTGCCGATCCACCGTCGCAGCGCGAACCGCGTTCGCTCTTTCTCGAACGCATGGCCAACGATCCCGAAAGCATCCAATCGCTGATGGTGAAAAACACCGGACGACGATCCCCCGGCGATCACGATTCGCGCGAGGCCCATGCTTCCGTCTTGCCCAGTTCGGGCGGCATCACCAACGCGCGCGGCCTGGCCGGCATGTACGCTCCCCTGGCGACGGGTGGAAGTCCATTCGTCGATGCCGATTCCGTGAGGCAGATGAGCGCCGTCAGTTCGGCTACCGGCATTGATGCCACGCTATTGATTGGCCTGCGCATCTCCTTGGGATTCTGGAAATCGTCGGACAATCGCCAAGGCCCACCGGGCGCGCGCGATAGCATGATTCTCTCGGAAGAGGCGTTCGGTCATCCCGGCATGGGCGGCTCGCTGGGTTTCGCCGATCCCGGAGCGCAAATATCCTTTGGCTATACCATGAACAAACAGGGGCGCGGCGTCTGCCTCAACGAACGCGGCCAAAGTCTCGTCGATGCCGTGTACCGTTCGCTCGGTTATCGAGCGGATCGCTTTGGCCGCTGGAGCTAGTTCGTAGGGGGCTCGTTCCTCGCCCCACCCTACTCTTGTAATCCATATTGCCGGATCTTGTCGAACAGTTGTCGGCGACTGATGCCCAGAACGCGCGCCGCTTGGGTGCGATTCCACTTTTCTTGTTCGAGCGCCTGACGAATGACGCGACACTCGGTCTCGGCGAGGATGTCGCGCAGAAGGAGCGAACCGGCGAGAAGGGGCGGGGCGACGGCGGAGGGCGTGGCAGGTTGTAGATCGCCGACGCCGATGATGCGGCCCCGCGCCAGAATCGCCGCCCGCGCCAGTACGTTTTGCAGTTCGCGGACGTTGCCGGGCCACGGCTGCGCACTCAGATAGGTAATCGCCTCCGGCGCGAGCGCGAGGTTCGGCCAATCGTACTTGTCGGACAGCTTGCGCAGGATGTGATCGGCCAACAGCGGAACGTCGTCGAGACGCTGCCGCAGCGGCGGCAGTTCGATGGTGAGAACATTGAGGCGATAGTACAAATCTTCGCGGAAGAGTCCCTCGGCAATACGGGCCGGCAAGTCGCGGTTCGTCGCCGCCAACACCCGCACATCGACCTGGATCGTCTCCTCGCCGCCGACGCGCTCGAATTGGCCGGTCTGCAAAACGCGCAGCAATTTAGCCTGCAAGTCGATGTCGAGTTCGCCGATCTCATCCAGAAAGAGCGTGCCCTTGTGCGCTTGCTCGAACCGCCCGCGCCGTCGGGCCACGGCTCCCGTAAAAGATCCCTTTTCGTGTCCGAATAGTTCGCTTTCCAAGAGCGTCGAACTCAACGCGGCACTGTTGACTTTGACGAAAGGTTGCGCCGCGCGCTCCGAGTTTTTGTGCAGTGCGTTGGCGATCAGTTCCTTGCCGGTCCCGCTCTCGCCGACGATCAGAACCGGCTCGCGGGTGGGCGCGGTTCGGCCAATCGCTTTGAACACCTGCAACATGATCGGCGTGCGACCGACCAGGTCTTCGTCGTCGTCGCGGTCGTGAATGTCTTGTCGCGAGAGGGCTTCCACCTGCGCCACCAGGGCGCGCTGCGTCAAAGCCCGACGGAGCGAGAACAATACCTCGTCGAAATCGAACGGTTTGGTGATGTAATCGTAGGCTCCCAGCTTCATGGCCTCGATAGCGGCCTTGCTTCCGCCGTAGGCCGTGATGACGATGATCGGCGTCTCCTCCAATCGGTCGGCGTGGCCTCGCAACACCTCCATGCCGTCGCGGTTGGGCATTTTCAAATCGAGCAAACAGAGCGCCACCTCCGGATCTTGCAACATCTGAGCCGCCTGCTCGCCATCGGCGGCCTCGCGCACCCGATAGCCCTCCGATTCGAGCATCAATCTCAAATTGGCACGAATCGTCGGCTCATCATCGGCGACGAGAACGAGAGGCGTATAAGGGATCTTCGGCATAGTTATTGTCTCTATAGTAGCTCTATGTGCCGTTCGCGGTCGCGGAGAGAGGAAGTCGATGCGGTGGTATCATTGCAGTCATTCTTGTAGATGCGGCCGGCTCCGCGATCCCTTTGAGCGAGAAAGAAAGCATTTGCCCAGGATGCAATCGACGGCCCTTCGAGGGACGCGGCTTGTCGCTGGCTACCCGCACTCTTAGGTTATACTCGAAGGTGGTTCCAAAGGAGCATGGATTCGCATTCCACCCCCCGCGCTCTCCACGAATCGAGGTTGGAGGAGCGCCGCGTGCAGCGCGGCACGGAGCCGCTCGCAACCTGCCACTCGATCCCTGACCTTAACCCAGAGCATCCGATGACTTTTGTCCCCGGCCAACTCCTACAAGGTTCTTTGGATCGAGGAGTCCTCGTTTTGACGATTTCTCAAGCGCGACTTCAGGGCGAGGAGATGGCCCACGAGCTGCGCGAAGCGTTGCGGCAATCAGTGGAGAAGGCCGGCGTCAACCGCGTCGTCATCGACTTTAGTCACGCGCGCTATCTATCCAGCGCTGCCTTCTGGCCACTGCTAAGCCTTCGCAAACAGTTGCGCGAGAGCGGTGGACGCATGGTCATCTGCGGCCTTCAGGGCGATGTGGAGGACGTGTTTGCCACCACCAAAATGATAAGCACCGACGGCTCGGCCGACGCCCCCTTCGAGGTCGCCGCCGACACCGTCGCCGCGATAGCACGCCTGCTCGGCGAGGGTTGAGAGCAACCTACTCAGCAACCAGCGCCAACGCCGCCTCTTCGCCGCCGACAGCGGGGCGCAGATGGCCGGCCAGCCAGATGCTCAGAAGCGTCGCCCCACTGGCCAGGATTCCCACCAGCGGGAAACCCGTGATCTCGCCGTTGACCCCCTGTCCGAGCATGGAACCGCCCAGCGCCGTCGCGAAGCCCGCGGCGGCCTGTTGCACGGCGGCGTTGACGCTGAGGAAGCTGCCGCGCTGCTGCGGCGCGGCGCTGGCGGTTATCAACGCCATCGCCGGGACCATGCGTCCCGAGGTCGTCACCATGAACAGCGTGGACACGATCAGCGTGACGGCCAACGGCACACGGGCAGATTGGTCACCAACAGAATCGGAATCATCGTGAACAGCGCCAGGCAGCGAAACACCGGCAATTTGCCCAGGCGATCCGACAGCCAACCGAAAAACGTCATCGTCAACAGCGTGGCCAATCCGCCGCACAGATAGACGTAAGGCAACTCCGCTTTATCGCGCCCCGTATTGGACACCAAATAAGACGCCAAATAGGGCACAATCATGAACGAACCGAGGACCAGCGCGGTCATCAGCACATAAGCGCGTAGATGCGTCGGTTCGAGGAAGATGCTCCAAACAGAGACGGTCTGTCTGCCGCGCACCAGGTGGGAACGCATGGGCGGGAGTACGAAATTGACCAGCACGCAGACCGCGACGCCCAAGGCCGTCAAGGCGACGAACGGCGCGCGCCAGCCATACCCATTGGCCAGAGACAGTCCCGCCGGAATGCCGACGATCGACGCCACCGAGAACGCCGACATGATAGCCCCCATGGCCCGACCGCGTCGCGGTCCTGGAAAGGCATCGCCGACAATCGCCAAGATGCAAGCCGCCACCACTCCGCCGAACGCCCCGGTCACGGCCCGCGCCGCCAGAAGAAACGCATAGTTGGGAGCGGCGGCACAGCAGAGCGTGCCGAGCGTGAAGCCGGCGTACAGGGCCAACAGCGCCGACTTGCGGTCGAAGCGATCGATGAACCAGGCCGCAAGCAAACCCGCCGCCGCCGCGCTGAAGGCATACGCCGACACCAAGAAGCCGAACCATTGATCGGTGAGTTGTAGATCGTCCTTGAATTGTGGCCCCAACGGCATCATGATGACGAAATCGAGGATGTGCGTGAACTGAACTGCCGACAGTACGACGATCAACAGCCATTCTTTCCGCGTCAGCCCGGTCGCCGCATCCTTCTTGGACGCGGCGACCGGGCGAATTCGATTGGTGATACTGGTACTCTTCTCCGTCTGCAACATTTCTCTCCCTCTGCTTCCGATTTATCCAGGGCGAATTGGCGCGTCGTTGTTCTCCGGCCTTCCTTCAACATAAAACCAATTGTGGATCGGTTCGAGGATGGCCTGTACTTCACGCAGCAACTCTTCATCCAACGGCTTGCTCGCCCATTCGACCCATTGTGCCACGCGGCCTGGATCGGCGGAACCCGTGATGCACGTCGTCATATCGGGATGCCGGATCGAAAACTGCAACGCCAATTGCGCGATGTCCACGCCTTTGTTCCGGCAATGCTCCGCCGCCTGCTTGCACGCGGCTCGCACCAGCGGCGTCGCCTTGTGCCAAGGCGGCAACGGTGCGTTGGTCAGCAACCGCGCCGAAAACGGAGCGGCATTCATAATACCAACTTCCTTCGATTTCAGATACGGCACCAGGTCGCCTAGCATGGTGTTTTGCAGCGTGTAATGGTTATACGACAAGCTTACGTCCAGCGAGGTTCGCTCGAGAACGTAGCGAAAGATATTCATGGGATAGCCGGAGATGCCGACCCAACGCACTTTACCCTGTTGCTGTACCTTGCGCAGAGCCGGCAGCGTTTCCTCAACAATTTGCACCATATCGACGAACTCGATGTCGTGGCAGAGCATGATGTCGAGATATTCGACCCCCATGCGATGCAGGCTGACATCGACGCTCTCGACGACGCGCTTGGCCGAGAAATCGAAGTGATCCCGATCGTAACGGCCCAGTTTGCTGCCGAGGATGTAGCTGTCGCGCGGCACGCCGCGGAGTGCCACGCCGAGCAGCACTTCGGACATGCCGCGTCCGTAAAAGGGCGAAGTGTCGATAAAGTTCATCCCCAGATCGAGCGCCACGCGCACGGCACGCAACGCCTCGTTGATATCCACCGCGCGAAACTCCTGCCCCAGCGACGACGCGCCGAAGCTGAGTATCGGCAGCTTTAATCCAGTTCGACCCAGAGTGCGATATTCCATAAAAAGCCTCACGCAAAGGCGCAAAGAACGCAAAGAAAAACATCCAAGAAGGAGACCATGAAGAATGCGCTCGATCCCCGATGAATTTTATAAATCACCTTCGCACCGATACGCACGATCTCAATCTATCTCTTGTCTTCTCTTTGCGTTCTTTGCGCCTTTGCGTGAGGCTCTTTATTCAAGTATCCATGCGAATACCGACGTTCCGGAGAATATTTCGTGAAACGCTTCTGTTCATAAAAAGCCTCACGCAAAGGCGCAAAGAACGCAAAGGAAGAAGAATTTATAAACCATTCACGACGCGATGAATTCCGTCTTTGATTTTCTCTTCGTTGAAATTGATTAATAGTCCAAGTTTCTTCCTCGTTAAGCGCAAGTATGTCAATAGTTGCTTTTTGTGGACTGGAGCGAGTCGCTCGACGGCTTTTAATTCGATAATAACGAGATCCTCGACGATCATATCGGCTCGGAACCCTTCCTCGATGGCCACATCTTCATAAATAATAGGGACTCCAACTTGACGTTGAACGCGCAGTCCCCTTTTGCGCAGCTCGTGAACAAAAATTGCCTCATAGGCCGATTCCAGTAATCCTGGCCCAATCGTGGTGTGAATTCTATATGCCGTATCCACGATGATTTGCGCGATTTCATTCTCCGTCATGTTTTTCCCTTCGTGGATTTTTCGCCTTCACATGAGGCTCTTTATTCAAGTATTCATCTGAACATCGACGTTCCGGAGAAGCCTGACGAAGCGTTTTTGTTCATAAAAACCCTAACGCAAAGGCGCAAAGGACGCAAAGAAAAACATCCATGAGGGAGACCAGGGACGAAGCGCTCTATCCCCGGAAATTTTACAAATCTCCCTCGCAGCGTTACGCACATTCTCATTCATTCTCTTGTTTTCTCTTTGCGTTCTTTGCGCCTTCGCGTGAGGCTCTTTATTCGCATATCCATACGAATTCTACTATTCCGGAGAAGTCTGGCGAAGCGCTTTCGTTCATAAAAACCTCACGCAAAGGCGCAAAGGACGCAAAGAAAAAATATACCAGTGATGCCGAGAGAATTCGATAAATCTCCTTCCAGCTTTACGCACAACCTTGTTCTACCTCTTGTCTTCTCTTTGCGTTCTTTGCGCCTTTGCTTGAGGCGATTTGTTCACTCGTCCATGCGAACGCCGATGCTCAGCAGGAGGTTGGCGAAGCGTTGTTGGTCCGCCGTTTGAACCGTTAATATGTGATCCGGCGTTTCGACAGCTTTATAAAACTCCCATTTCTCGATGAATTGCAGCGGTAGGCCGGGTTGGGCGGCGGCGAGGATTTTGCGAAAGTCGCTCCACACCGGCGGATCTTCGGTCAGAGCGTAGGGCCCCGTGGTCTCGTACATCATGGTGTGGGCCGATTCGATGGGAATGGCCGACAGAATCGCGGTGAGAACCTGCGAGCAGGTAACGATCCCCGGCGACAAATTGAGACTAATGACCTCCGCATTCTGCCCCTTTTTCGACGAAGCCGGATAATTGCCATCGGCGATGAGTATTTTTCCGTGATGGCCGGCGCGGCCGAGAATGGCGTTGATTTGCGGATGGATCAACCGATGCTTCAGCACGCTATTTCCCCCTCTCCCATGTATTCATGGGAGAGGGGCAGGGGTGAGGGTCTGTTTTTCTCCTCGCCTCCAACCCCTCTCCCTCGCATTGGGGGAGAGAAGACGCCCCCTCACCCCCAACCCCTCTCCCCCGGAGCGGGGGAGAGGGGAGAATTCGTTGCTCACAGCACGAAATACTTGCGATACGTCGTTATCGTTGTCTTCGCCGCCTCAATCGGATTGGGATACGGCAGCGCCTCGGCGGATAGATAGCCCCGATAGTCGATGTCGCGCAGCGCTGCCGCGATCGGCGCGAAGTCGATGTGCCCACAACCCGCGGGTCGTCGGTTGGAATCGACGAAATGCACATGGCCGACGTGTTCGCCACCGCTTCGCAGCGCCGCCGCCAGGTCCGCCTCTTCGATATTCATGTGGAACAGATCGGTCAGCAGTTTGACGTTGCGCGTGGACAACGCTTGCAGCAGCGCGACGCCGTCGGCAACGGTGTTGACGAGGTTCGTCTCATAGCGGCTGAGCGGTTCGTACAGGAGCGGCACGCCATACTGGGCGGCATGTTGGCCGAGATCGTTGAGGGCGTCGCGGAGATATTCGAGAGCCGTCGGTTTATCGACTTCGCCGAACCGTCCCTGCATCGAGCCGATGATGGCCGACGCGCCAAACGGCCCCGCCAAGTCGATGACGCCGCGAATGAACTGCCGCGCCCCAGCGCGATTGCCGGCCTCGGCGGAGGTCAATGACAGTCGTTGCAGCACCCACCCCGCGCCGGTGCCGAAGGCCGCGACGGACAAGCCGTTGTCCTCGAGCACACGCCGCACCAATGCGACATCGACGGCGGACGGCGACGGTGGAAATATCTCCACGGCGTCAAAGCCCAGTTGTTTCGCTTGCCGGCAGCCTTCGGCTAGATCGTCCCAGAAAACAAAAGGACCACCGCGCACCTCGGGTACGAGGCTGATCGTCACACACGAGCGCACCATGGGTAAGCCTCTTTTCAATCGACTTCGACCATCGCCTTGATGACGCCGGTCTCCGGTTTGGTATAGGAGGGAAAATGGCCGATGAGGTCGGCGAACGGCGTGCGGTGCGTGATCCACGGTCGGGTGTCGATACGGCCTTCCTCGATCAAACCGATGATACGGCGAAAATCGTGAGGGAGCGCATTGCGCGAGGCGAACACCGTCATCTCGCGGCGATGCAATAGCGGATCGGGAAAGGAGATTTCATCGGTCACGATGCCGACGAAAACCAGACGGCCGGTATGGGCAACGTAATTGAACGCATTGCACATCGACTTGGCGCTGCCGGTCGCGTCGAACACCACGGGAGCAAGCGCGCCTTCGGTGATGTCCTGCAATTCCTTCAGCTCGGAGCCGTCGCCTCGGAAGCGGATGGTGTACGGTACGCCCATCTGTTGCTTGCAGAAGTCGAGGCGTTTTTCGTTGAGATCGAGAACGATGATCTTCGCGCCGGTCAGCTTGACGAACTCGATGACCGACAACCCGATAGGCCCCGCGCCGACGACGAGGGCGAACTCATCGGCTTGCGGTTGACCGCGATCGACGGCATGACAACCGATGCCCAACGTCTCGACCAGCGCCAGTTGGTCGAGCGTCAGCTTGCTCGATGGATGCAGTTTACGCGCCGGCACCAGGAAATAGGGCCGCATTCCCCCGTCGGTGTGAACGCCCAGCACTTGTAGCTTTTCGCAGCAGTTGCCTCGCCCGCGCCGGCAGGCGAAACACTCTTGGCAGTTCATGTACGGCTCGATGGAGCAGCGCATCCCCGCCTTGACGTTGGCCACGCCCTCGCCAACTTCCATCACCTCGACGCCCAGCTCGTGCCCGGGGATGCGCGGATAGCTGTAAAACGGCATCTTGCCGAGATAGCCGCTAATGTCGGTGCCGCAGATGCCGATTCGATGCACTCGTACCAATGCCTCACCGGGACCGGGCTTGCTCGGTTCGTCGATGCGTATCTGCTCGAAATGTCCGGGTTGCTTCAATTGAATTGCTTGCATGAAACGACTCACGTTCCTCATCGCGGTAGGTCGGAATGTATTCGATCTTTATCTTATGACGGCGAACCGTGTTTGTCGTCAAGGAACTGCATGGGTTCCCCTGCAGGGACGCGGAGGAACGGTTCTCGAATTGGGTATCGCGCGATTTGGTCGCTTGGGGCTTTCGATGGTCCAGATTCTCGTAGACTGTCAGGAGACGCTTTGGCTTGACGTTTATGTCGCTTGGTCGAGGAGCATACCCATGTCGATTTGCCTACTTCTGACGCTTTTCGCCGCCGAGCCGGCGGAGTGGCATAAAGATGAGTCCGTTTGTCTGAAAAACATTCGCCAGCTGACCAAGGATTTCGTCCGTGCCGGCGAAGGCTACTTCTCGCCGGACGGAAAGAGCATCATCTTTCAGGCGGAAGAAAAGGACAGTGGGAATCCGTTTTATCAGATCTTCACGATGGATCTCGAAACCCAGCGCGTCCGCCGCGTCAGTCCGGGCGTGGGCAAGACGACCTGTTCCTACTTCGCTCCGGACGGGAAAAAGATAATCTTTGCCAGCAGTCATCTCGATCCGAATGCGAAAAAACAATATGCCGAGGAATATGGAAGGCGCGAGGAAGATCGCAAGTCCGGCAAGCGCCGCCGCTATCAGTGGGATTTCGATGCGCACTTGTCCATATTCGAGGCCAATCCGGACGGCTCCGGCTTGAAGCGCCTGACATCGGAACCCGGCTACAACGCCGAGGGCAGCTATTCGCCGGACGGTAAGTCCATCGTGTTCTGTTCCAATCGAGGCGGCGAAAAGAACCTCGAACTGTACATCATGGACAGGGACGGCAAGAATGTCCGCCAATTGACGCACGCGCCGGGTTGCTACAACGGCGGCCCGTTCTTTTCGCCGGACGGCAAGCGTGTGATCTTTCGCAGCGATCGAAAGAAGCCAGACCATTTGCAGTTATATGTCATCAACGTCGATGGCACGGGCGAACGCGCACTGACCGACGACCTGAACTGGGTGTGTTGGGGGCCTTATTGGTACAAGGATGGCACGCACATCGTCTACGCGGGAGCGAATCACGGAGTCGCGGGAAGACCCAATTACGATCTCTATTGGATGAATGTGGAGACCGGCAAAAAGGCTCGTCTGACCTATGCTCCGGGAGCGGATGTCTTGCCGGTATTCAGTCCCGACGGCAAACGGTTGATGTGGACCTCGACGCGCGACGGTCGGCAACCCTCGCAATTGTGGATCGCCGACTTCACTCCGCCCAAGAAGTAACGCGGGAAGAATCGTCTATCGGCTGACATCGAGAAGCGAGACGTGCGGCCAGGCTTCGCGGATTTTGCGCGTCAGATAGCCGCGTATCTCGCCGTAGGTTTGCATTTGTAGCACGCGGTTGGCGACGCGCTCGGCCAGTTCTAACGTCGTGTGCCGCACCACTTCCTTTATGGACGGCACGAATGCGGGACTCATGCTCAGACGGCGCAGCCCCATGCCGAACAGCGGTAAGAAACAACGCGGCCAACCGGCCATCTCGCCGCACAGGGTCACGGGCTTGCCGTGTTCGTTGCAGGCGCGAATGACGCGATGCAGAAGCTGCATCAACGCCGGACTGAACGGCTCGCACAAATGGGCGACGTGCGGATTATCGCGGTCGGCAGCCATCAGATATTGAATCAAGTCGTTGGAGCCGATGCTGACAAAATCGACCTCTTCCAGAAGCGCCTCGATGCACAGAGCGGCTGCGGGCACTTCCAACATGATTCCCAAAGGCATCTCCTCGCTGAAAGGGATGGCGGCCCGATGGAGCGCGACGCGCGTGCGATCGACGATTTTCTTTAAGCGTTGCACCTCCTCCAGCGTGGAGATCATCGGAAAGAGAAGACCGACTTGGCCGTGGACTCCGGCGCGCAAAATAGCGCGCAGCTGCGTTTGAAAGAAGTCGGGGTAGGCACTGCTGAGACGGATGCTGCGAAAGCCCATGAACGGATTCGCCTCGCGGCGATGGCCGAGATAGGGAACGTGCTTGTCGCCGCCGAGGTCGAGCGTGCGGATGGTGACGAGTCGATTCGGAGCTGCCTCGACGACGGCGCGATAGGCGGCAAGTTGTTCCTCTTCGTCGGGCACCGAGGGATGGGTCAAAAACAGATACTCGGTACGATAAAGCCCAACTCCCGTCGCTCCGGCGGAGCCGGCCGTTGCCGCGTCGAGAGGACCGTTGACGTTGGCCAACAGTTCCAAGCGAATGCCGTCGGCGGTGATCGGCTCCAAATCGCGGTTCTCGATCAGTTTGCCGGCGAAGTCGGCGTACTCGCGCTGCAACTTGCGATACGCCGTCTCCACTTCGGGACCGGGATTGACGTAGACGTGGCCTTCGCGTCCATCGACGGCGAGCAGATCGCCGGTCTGAACCTCGCGCAGCAGACCGCGCAGACCAGAGACGGCGGGAATGCCGAGAGCGCGCGCCAAGATGGCCGCATGTCCGGTCGCCCCACCCGACTCGGTGACGATACCGGCGACGAGATGGCGATCGAACGTCAACGCCTGCGACGGTAGGATTTCTTCGGCGACGAGTACCACCGGCTCTTGGGGATGCAAAATCGGTGCTTGTACCTCGCGGGTCAGCTGTGCCAGAATGCGACCGATCACATCGCGCAAGTCGGCCATGCGCTCTTGTAAATAGGGATCGGCGATCTGCCCGTAGAGTTTATTGTATTCTTCGAGGATCTCGCGGAGCGCGGTGGACGCATCGATCCTGCGCTCCAGAATGGCCGTTTTGACGCGGGTGGTCAATGTGGGATCGCGCAGCAACAAGCGATGCGTCCGGAAGATGGCGGCCTCTTCCTCGCCGATTTGCTTGCCGACGCGGTCGATGGCGTCGTCGAGTTCGCGCGACACGGCAGCGCAGGCACGATCGAAACGACCGACTTCACCCGATAGCGAAGCGGCGTCCAAGGAGAGAGACTCTTTCGGCAGCAAGCCATGGTCCAAGCAGAAGGCATGGGCCACGGTCACTCCCGGAGATATCGGCAGACCCCGTATCATAATCGCGCCGTGATTATCCCTGCTCGCTACCTCGTACCCTTGAGAACGATCGCGGAACTTAAACCTTGGGTGCCGTTCGAAGTCGCGCGTTTATCTCTTGTGTTGTAACACAGATCGCTGAAGCGAGCAAGAACTGTAGAGCGGTTAACCGTACAGAGCCACTCCCTCTCCCCTGTACTCAAAGGAGCGAGGGGGCTGTGCGGAGTGTCTCTCATTGCGCGTGGTACATAAAAATGGAGCAAGCCAAAGGGATGTGCGTTTACTCGCGGAGCGAGGGAATGATGTCAGATGAGGTCAGAAGGGTGGCGACGGGGGTTCGCGTTTGTCGGGGCCGCGGCGAGGGGGAGGACCGGGGCGCAGCTTTTTCTCAGCGGCTTCGACTTGTTCGGCGAGGATTGGATCGCCCAGACGCTTGAAGATGTCGCTCAGCTCTTTGTATTGCCCCGAAATGGGATGCTTCTTCCCCGCGAACGGAGGGCCGAAGCGCGCGTATCTTTGCAAGTCGGCGAACCAGTCCTCGGCGACGCGATGGGCCTCGGTCGTTTTCTTTTGCTCGATCAATAGCTTGGCGGATCGTTCGCGCAATCGAGCCAATTCCGGCATGACCCACGGAGTCTGCAACTCGCGCCGGCCCATCGACTTCATCAGCGCGATCGCCGTTCGATACGATTTCTCGGCCTCATCGAGACGATTTTGGGCTTCCAGAATGCCACCCAGATGGGCGTGAATGCGTTGCTTCAAGCGGGCAAAGCGAGGCGAGATCGGCGATTCTTCATCCTCGGTCGGCTCCAGAAGGGAAAGCGCGCGATTGCACCGAGTCTCGGCATCGGAAGGCGGATTGCGCGGATCGAAACGGGTGAGCGTCTCAGCCAACTCGCAGCGAGCAATGCGGTCGGAGGGAACCGATTCGACGAGTTGTTCGAGCATGATGGTCGCGCGCGCGTAGGATGCCGTCGCTTTGGCGCGATCGTCTCGCTGTGCGTGGATGTCGCCGACCCGGCGATGAGCCTTGGCCGCCTCGATCCGCACGCGCGCGTTCGTCTCGTTTTCTTTGGCGAAATCGTCGTAGAATTGCAGCATGTGTTGCAGGAGCGAGGCCTCTTGCTCCGTCTCGCGCAGCGGTCGCGGCGGCATCGGCGCAAAATGCGGTCCCGATTCCCGAGCCGCCAAATCGTTGAAGATGCCCTCGAGCGCTTGCAGCGACATCTTGACGTTGCTCTCGGCCCGCTCGGTCGCCTTCTCGGCCAATTCGTGTTGTTCGGCCTCGCGTTTCAGGGCGCTCTCGGCCTCGCGCCATTTCCAGATGACTCCGCCAAAGCCGGTCAGAAACACAACCACCAACGCGGCCAACAAGGCGGCGACCATGCGATTGTGACGATACCAGCGCAGCAATTGCTCCGCCGCGCTGATGCGCCGCGCTCGGATCGGTCGATCGTCCAGGAAACAGCGTAGATCGTCGGCGAATACTCCGGCCGATTGATAGCGCCGCGCCGGCTCGCGCGCAATGGCCTTGAGCAAGATCGTTTCCAGATCGCGCGGCAGAGCGGGCTTGAGCTTGCGCGGGCGAATGGGTTCGTTGTTGCTTACCTGTTGCAGAAGCCGCGCGGGATTCGATTCGGGGAAAGGTGGGGTGCGCGTCAGCAGTTCGTACAGGGTTAGCCCCAAACTGTAAACGTCGCTGCGGGCGTCGGATTGACCGTGCAGGCTCTCCGGCGCGAGGTATTGCAGCGTGCCCACCAGATCGCCGGTGCTGGTGAGATTGTTCTGTTCCATCAGTTTGGCCAGGCCAAAATCGGTAAGCCAAACCGTCCCCTGCGAATCGAGCAAAATGTTGGCCGGTTTCACGTCGCGGTGCAGGGTTCCGTGTTTGTGGGCATAGTCGAGCGCGTCGGCGGCTTGAATGCCCAGGCGAACGATCTCGCGCCATTCCAGATCGGGATTGACTTCTTTATCCCGACCGAGAATCGTCGTCCACGACTCCCCTTGCCGCAGACGCGCGAGAACCTCGTGCAACCCCTGACCGGGGATGAGCTGCATGACGTAGTAGTGCAAGCCCTCGTGTTCGCCCACGCCAAAGACGGGGACGATATTGCTGTGATGCAGGGCGGCGGCGGCTTGCGATTCCAGTTGAAAGCGGGCCAGCTTTTTCGGATCGAGCAGCGAATGGCGCGGCAACACTTTCAAGGCGACGTGCCGACCCAGCGATTCCTGCACGGCCTCGTAGACGATGCCCATGCCGCCTCGGCCAATCTCGCGGACAATGCGATAATCGCCGAGGTGCTGGATGGCTTCGCAGTCGGCGAGGGCGCGGGTTCCGCGCTTGTGGCGACGGAGTTCCTCCATCATGGCCGCGGCCGGCAACAGTTCGCGCAGTTCTTCGGCCCATTGAGGATAGCGCGTCAGATACTCGTTCAACGAAGGGGCTTCTCCGACGCGGCAGCGCTCGGCGAACTCCTCGGCCACCAAATCGAGCGGATCGCGCTCTTCGGTCGAGGCTAGTACGGATTTCGCGTTGGGAAGGTCGATCATGGCGTTTCGTCCAGAAAACCGGGAATCTGGGTGAGAATCTCCTTCAAACGATGCAGGGCGCGGACGTAGCGTTTGCTGGCGGCGGCAGGTTGAATTCCCAGCACCATCGCCGTCTCCGTATTGCTCATCTCCTCGAAATGGCGGAGCGTTAGCACTTCGCGGTCCATCGGGTCCATTTGCGCCAGCGCGTCTTCGAGCATGGAGAAGCGTTCGGCGCGGACCACCGCCTCGCTCGGCGAGGTGAGGTTTTGCACCAGCCGCGCCGCCAAACACGCCGAACTCGCCGCCGGCGTCCCGCCGTAGGTCAACGAGATTTCCTGTCCGGCGGCGCGCATCTGCGCGCCCAGATGTTGGCGATGCACTTCGATCAGGCGTTGGCCGGCCACCCAGCGCAGCCAGAGGAAGAACGGCATCTCCGGCTTGGCGAAGTAGTGATCGACGCGCTTGAGGGCGTCGATGTACGCTTCTTGCAACACGTCCGAAGGGGAGACGCGGCCATTGAGCCGATGATCGAGGCGCACGTCGATCATCCGCCGCAGTTGTTCGCGATAGCGCGCGAACAACTCCGCCAACGCCTGCTGCTCTCCTCGCTTCAGACGATTCAGCAGATCGTCGAGTTCCTTTTCCTCAACTTCGTTGTCGGTGGCACCCATTCGTCCCCCTTCGCGAAATGCCCTCAGCGCGGCCTGCTGCGTCCCTCGCGCTGATATTTATGGAGCAACGCCGTCAAACGCTCCACAATATCCGGTTTTTCCAGCCAGAGATTCTTCTGCTCTTTTGGGTCGTCGTCGAGATTGTACAGCTGTCCCTTGGCCTCGCCGGGTTTGGGCTTGATGTCGTGCGGCGCGCTGAAGCCGTGCGATCCCAGAGCCATCGCCAATTTCCACGGACCTTGGCGAATGGCAAAGGTGCCGTCGCCGGAGTGATGCACGATTGCCTCGCGGATCGGTCGATCGCGCTTGTCGCCGCGCAAAACCGGCAGCAAGCTGAAACTATCTTCGCCGGCGTCGTCGGGCAGCTTGTCGCCGACGATTTCAGTAACGGTCGCCAACACATCGGTCAGACAGATTAACTCCGTGCTCGTCGCGCCGGCGGAAACCTGGCCCGGCCAACGCACCAGGAAGGGCACCCGATGCCCGCCTTCCCACAGGTCCGCCTTCTGGCCGCGCAGGTTGCCGTTGGCGCGATGGCCCCATTTCTCGATGTCTTCGGGCAGCCAATGCGCTCCATTGTCGCTGGTGAAAATCACCAAAGTATTGTGGGACACCTTGGCCTCATCCAAGGCCTTGAAAACGCGGCCCACGGAGGCATCGACCTGCGCCGTGAAATCGCCGTAGTAGCCGGCTTTGCTTTTGCCGCGAAACTCCTCGGTCGGCATCCACGGCGTATGCGGTCCGGTCAACGCCAAATAGAGGAAAAACGGATGGTCCTTCGATTGTTTGCGACAGAACTCGACCGCGCGATCGGTCAACGTGGGTAAGACCTCGACGTGTTTGAAGTGCGGCGCGATGGCTCCGCCTCGCCAAAATCCCTTGCCGCCCTTGCGGCGCATGGCGCTGTCGGCAATCGTCTCCGTCGCCGCTTCCAAAACCCCTTCGTTGTCGAGGAAGAGATAGGGCGGCATGTCCAGTGAGGCGGGGATGCCGAAGTAGGAATCGAAGCCGGCGGAAAGAGGACCGGGACGGAGCGGTTTACCGAAATCGGTCTTGGCCTGGTCGCCGAGTCCGAGATGCCATTTGCCGAGACCCGCCGTGACGTAGCCTTGCTGTTTCAAGAGCGAGGCCAGAGTCATGCGCTTGGGTTCGATCAGCGCGGGCGAATAGCCGCCGAGAACACCTTTTTTCAGCGACGAGCGCCAGCAGTAGCGTCCGGTCAACAGGCCGTAGCGCGTCGGCGTGCAAACGGCGCACGGGGTGTGGGCATCGGTGAAACGCAAACTTTGGGAGGCAAGGCGATCGAGGTTCGGTGTGGGGATTTTGGAATCTTTGTTGTAGCAATGCAAATCGCCGTAGCCGAGATCGTCGGCGAGAATGACGACGACGTTCGGCGCAAGGACGGCTGGTTTGGCCGCCCATGCCGGTAACACGACGAACAGCGACACGATGGCTGCAATCGACAACGAGGTTTTCATGAACGTAATTCCTCCTCCTTCAGAATAAACGCAAACGCCGTCTTTCGGAAGACCGGCGCGGGCGGCATATCCCTATTGTCGCGTTTGGGGAGGAAAATGGCGAACCGGCGGCGTCAGCCGCCGGGTGGAGCAAACAAACGACCGGCGGCTCACGCGGCTCCGGTTCGCCTTACCCGGCGGCTCACGCCGCCGGTTCGCCGAGCAGGGCAGCTGACGACGGTGCGATAGAACTACTTTTCTTTTGGTAGCGGGAGCTTCTCTGGATTGTATTCCAAATTGGGACGGGGCAGATCTTGCTGGCTTGGTCCCTTCGGTGTTTGAGCGAGAGATTGATAGGTGGAGGAGGGAGGCGAGCCATTCAAACCCAAATAGTTCTTCAACTCGTACTGGAGCGGTTGCACGGTGGGGCAACGGTAACGAACCACCATGGAATTGGTGGCCACGTCGGGATGGTGGATGGGAGCGAAGGTGTAGAGGCGCGGTCCCTGGCACCAAGCGGCCCAGCGCCAGGCGAACGGCGTTAAGACGTGCATGGCACTGTAATGCGTCGGCGGGCAGTCGCACGGCTGCATCGGATTGAGAATCGGTCCCGCGGAGACGACTCCCGCCCATGTCAGGCTCATGCCCACGAGGAGGCTCGCTATTTTCGTGCGCTTGCAGCGTATCATGCTTCGTCCTTTCGCATTATGGAATCCATCCCTCGTAATTATCCGACCGCGCGTCGCGCCGACTGTGACGAAGATGCCGCGATTCCGCGTTCCAACGGCGAGGCCGTCCCTAAAAACCCCTACGTTCCGAACGAGCCAGCAAGTTGCTCGGACGCAAGCTATAGTAGATTAAATCTCTTGCGTGGGAGGAATCGGCCGTGGATGAAATCGTGCTTCCCTTCGTTAAATTGTGGGATTGGGTCGATCGCAGCGGCGGCTATCCCGGAAAAATTCTGTTTGTCTGCGCCGCCGTTATGCTTGTCGTCGGCGGACTTACCTGGTATGGTAATAAGCGCTGAGCGAGTTCGGATGGGAAGGTCTCCGACCGTGTGAGCAATTTAGTTCCGATCCGGCCTGAAACTTGCCATTGAGATGATTCGCCCCCTTTCCAGTTTGGCCGCTCGGCTTTCGCATATTCGTGATATGGACTCGAATCGAACCATTGTGCCGCGTTTGGCACGAGAAATGCTGCTTTAATATCCTTTGAGAGTCGTATCTCGCAACCTACGGCTCGATCCCGTTTTGGCATGATTCTCCTTTCCGCGCGATTCTCGGTCGGCGCGAAGGGGATGTCTCGCACTCGGTTGACACCTCGGAGGGAACAGCACATGGCATGGACAAAAGAGCGGCTGGAAGAAGTGGTACAAACGCGGCTGGCCAATCATCGTCTCGTTGTCGTGGCCAATCGCGAACCGTACATTCATGTGCGCCGCGGCGAGGAGATCCTCTGCGTTCGACCGGCCAGCGGCGTGACGACGGCGCTCGATCCGGTCGTGCGTGCCTGCGGCGGCGTTTGGGTGGCGCACGGCAGCGGTGACGCCGATCGCGCCGTCAGCGACGAGCAAGGCCGCTTCCGCGTTCCCCCCGACAACCCTTGCTACACCCTCCGCCGCGTCTGGCTTAGCCGCGAGGAAGAGGAGGGATATTACTACGGCTTCGCCAACTCCGCCGTTTGGCCGTTGTGTCACGCCGCCTACACCCGACCCCGGTTCGAATCCGAACATTGGGAGGCGTATCGCCGCGTCAATCGCAAGTTCACCGAAGCCGTTTTAGAAGAGATTGAGGGCGAATCGGCCATCGTCTTCGTTCAAGACTATCATTTCGCGCTCTTGCCGCGCATGTTGCGGCAGGCTCGGCCCGATCTGATCGTCGTTCAGTTCTGGCACATCCCGTGGCCCAATCCGGAAGTGTTTCGCGTCTGTCCGTGGAAGGAAGAGATTCTCGACGGCCTGCTCGGCAACAACCTGCTCGCCTTCCACACGCAGTATCACTGCAACAATTTCATGGAGACGGTCGATCGCAATTTAGAGGCGCGCGTCTGTTTCGAGCGCTTCGCCGTCACGCGGCGCGGCCAATCGACGAGCATCAAACCTCAGCCGATCAGCGTCGATCCGGACGAGATTGCGAACCTGGCCCCGCCCGATCTCGACCGCGCCAGCAAACGCTTCCGCGCCCAGATGCGCGTCGGCAATCTGCCGTTGCTGGTTGGCGTCGACCGGGTCGATTACATCAAGGGGATCCCGGAACGGCTGCGGGCGGTCGATCGCTTTCTCTGCCGGTATCCCGATTGGCGGCGCAAGTTTTGTTTCGTGCAAGTCGGCGCTCCCAGCCGCGTCCACATCGGCGACTATCGGGCGCTCAACGAGGAAGTCGAAAAGCTGGTCGAGGAGATCAACTGGCGGCACGGCGACTCGACCTGGGATCCCATCGTATTCTTGCACGAGCATCATGGACCGGACAAATTGTATCTGCTTTATCGCATGGCCTCGGCATGCGTCGTCAGTTCGCTGCATGACGGCATGAATCTCGTGGCCAAGGAGTTTGTCGCCGCGCGCGCGGACGAGCAAGGCGTACTGATTCTCTCGGAGTTTACCGGAGCGGCCCGCGAGCTGCCCGACGCGGTAATTGTCAATCCCTATGCTTTGGACGATTTGGCCGACTCGTATCACAAGGCGCTGACGATGCCGGCATCCGAGCAACGGCGTCGTATGAAGCGCATGCGGCGTCAGGTGTCGGATAACAACATCTACCGCTGGGCGGGGATGTTGCTGTCGGCCGCCGGTCAATACGTGGAACCGGAAGAGACGTTGGTACTCCGGCGCGGCCTGCGTTCGCCCCACAAGAACGGCACGCCCTTACTGAAGTTGAGCGTATCGTGAACGAACCTTTCCCCGACGTTCTGATGCCGCTTGTCGCCGCCTACCATTCCGGCGAGAAGTTACTGTTGCTGTTCGACTACGACGGCACCCTGACGCCGATCGTCGAACATCCGTGGCAGGCTCGGCTTGCGGCGGGAACGCGCGAACTTCTCGCCGAGTTGGCAGCTCGGCCTCGCGTTCACGTCGGCGTTCTCAGTGGACGCCGCATCGACGAATTGGAAGAGATGATCGGATTGCCGCAATTGCTCTACAGCGGGCTAAGCGGGATCGAGATGCGCTTGCAAGGCAGTCTGATCGTTCACCCCGCCGCCCGCGACAGCGTGCAATTGATCGACGAAATCACACGCCGTCTCCGTGCCATCGAGCGCGTCTATCCCGGCGCGTGGGTCGAGCATAAACGCTACGGTTTCACGGTACACTATCGAGGAGTCGAGGAGTCGCTGCTTCCCGAAGTGAAAGCGCGCATTCTGGGTTTTCTTGAGTCGTGGGCCGAAAAACTGCGCATCGTCGATGCCCCTCGCGCCGTCGAGGTGCTGGTGGGTGGCACTTGGACCAAGGGCGATGCCGTGCGCAAAATGTTGGAACAGGTCGGCGAACCGTCGTTTCTCTTCTATGCCGGAGACGCTCCCAACGACCGCGAAGCCTTCGAAGCCGTGACAGGGCACGGCGGCGTTGCCGTCGGCGTCGGCCCCTTGGCTCCAAACGATGTCACCGCGCATGCCGAAGACTCCCAAACTCTGGTGTCCTGGTTCGAGGAACTATTGCACGCCATCAACGTCGTGGCGGTGGAAAAATAGGATTCTCTTCCGACAACGGGCGTCGGATAGGTTGTAACAATCGGTGACTTATTCCACCTCCGCATCCTCGGTTTCGCTCCCACGATGCGAAGGACGCGAGATTTGTCCTACAAATGCCTTGACTTTTAGGGCAGAGGGACCGATAATGTTAGATGGAGGTATCAAACGTACCTCAAGAAGCAACAAACACGCCACAGAGCGCCGCAGGGGCGAGCGGTGGTTCTTAGGTGAGGATTAGCCCCCTTGCTTGCCAAGGCGGCGACAAGAGTCATCCTCTGGATGGCCTTCCTCACCCGGACAGGCGAGTATTGGACAACCCCGATCAGTAGTGACCGGGGTTGTTTTTTTCTCATCTTAGCCATCGGGAAACTTCAAAACCCTGCCTTCTCGGCGTCTCAAAAGCCTGCGAAGGGTTTTGTGGGACTCTTGCTCTCCTCGATGGGAGCAATGAACAGCGCCACATACCATGTCGGCCATTTGGATCATATTGCATTTGTGGGATTCGTGTCTTTTCGTAGCAACAATAATGGGCCGGCCATCCCTGTGACCGGCGTGCCTTCGTAGATGAGCCAGCAAATCGTTATCAAACTGCCTACTGCTGCCTGCATCGAGCCACAGACGGGTTTCAGAGAGAGAAGGTAGCGCAGCATTAAGCGCCATTATCGCAACTCGTTGGTAAAGATACTCCTTTTTGTGCCAGTCTTTTCCGGAGAGTTTGTGTTTGAAGAGCGTACACGAAAAGAATATGAAGGGAATCTCCTCAATGGTACGCAAAAAGACCTCCCGGTACTTTACGCTTTTGGGAAAGTGAAACTCAAAGTCCGTCTTTAAATTAAGAGAGGAACGGAGTGCATTGATGCGTCTATCGCACTCGTTGGAATCGGGATCTTGCAGAGCGATGATCGCCACCGTGAAGAGCGGAGAGGAACCCGTCGTGAGCTTCATTCCGGGATCGCCACTCTCGTCAATTAAAGCCAACATGTGGTATCACCATCGCCTTGCGATTCACGATGTCGCATTGCCCACAACCGGGAACCCCGTCCGTCAATTAAAATGTATACTTGAAACGAGTTCATTCTGCGCCCGAAGATACTCCAGTAGCACGACAAGAATTCCTCACCGCTTTAAGCGATCGCCTCTCTCCATCGATCGTGATGGGCCGAAGATATCGTTTTGGAGTGGGGTACGGCAAATTTGGGATCGGCGCGACAAAATAACTCGCCTTAGTAGTACAGCACTAGACCCTCAAGCCTGAATACAGGGCGAGGGGGAGAATTCGAGAGCAGCGCTGTACGATTAGGCGGCGAGAGGGAGGTAGCGCAGTTCGGCGAGGATTTCGTGAGTCAACACGCGCTCCAGCTCGGCCAAGGCCCGCGCTATCGTGGCACCGTCCATGACGCGATGATCGTAGGTCAGGCGCACGTCCACCGAGCCATCTTCTTCGATGATGCCGTAGTTCAGAGTCGTCGTCAGCAAAGACAGGGGATGCAGCGAGGCCGCGCCGAGACCGGCGTACACCGTGACGCCGTAGGTACCCATGAAGGCGGCGCGTTTGCGGCCCCAGACGTTCAGACCGATCCACCACAGCAATCGACGAAGCGGTCGGGGAAAGCGATTCAAGAGCAGAATGCGCCGATAGTCGCCGATGGATTCGATGGGTTGCTCCTTGAAGCGGCGCAGGCGCGCGTCGATCTCCGCCAGGCCGAGCGCTTCCGGTCGGCGCAAATGGGCGAAGAAGACGGCATTTTCGTCGCCGAATTTGCGCTCGACGGCAATGGATGCGACGTTGACGGGATGTTCGTATAGGTGAGGACGGGGGAAAGATAGATAAGAGCGGCGCAACTCCGGCGTGGTGGCTGCCACCAAACCGTAGGCTTTGGTAAACAGCGCGCACCAACTCGGACGCAACCCCGTGGCGGCACGAGCGGCGACGACCGCGCCCAAACGCATCCGTCGCTGTACAGGCACCGTGGGGATTTGCCGAGCGAAGTGCAAATAATCGCAGATCAATTGACGCGGCAACGATAGAGGAATCGACCTTCCCGCTGGCTGAGGCATCCCTTCCCTCCCAAGCTCCGACGCGCCCTTCTTGCCCTGGCGCGAAACCTAAGATGTCCTATAATGCTCTTCCGGCGAAGAAAAGCAAGCGCATTTGGCGTCCTCGATCCCTCGGTTCACGGCTACACATGACACTCCTGTTCCAGGTTGGTCCCTTTGTCTTCCTGTTGCTGGCCATCGCCTTAATGCCGTTGTTGCACGGTCATTTTTGGGAGCGGGATCGCAACAAGGCGTGGGTGACGCTGGTGTTAACCGTACCCGCCATCCTTTGGCTCGTGTTGCAGGGATTTTCCGAGCTGTTGTGGCACGCCCTGACCGAGTATGCGCAATTCCTCCTGTTGCTGGCGGCGCTGTATGCCGTATCGGGCCTCATCGTCATTCACGGCGATTTACCCAATGGACCGGGCGGCAACACACTCTGGTTGGCTTTGGGCACGATTCTGGCCAATCTCATCGGCACTACCGGCGCGAGTATGCTGCTGCTCCGCCCCCTGCTCCGCGCCAATCACCACCGCAAGCACAATCGACACATTCCGATATTTTTTATCTTCACGGTAGCGAATTGTGGCGGTCTGCTGCTGCCGGTCGGCGATCCGCCCTTGTTCTTGGGTTTTCTGAAAGGCGTGGACTTCTTCTGGACGCTGCGTCTGTGGCCGCAATGGTCCGTCGTCAATGGACTTATTCTGCTGGTCTTTTATCTCTGGGACACGCGCGCCAGAGGAGATTGGGCCGCAACTCCCAAGGAACGGCATCCGCTCCGCGTCGAGGGGTTGACAACGGCGCTCTTGTTTTTGGCGGGGGTGATCGCGACTCTCTTGTTGCAAGCTCCGTCGATTGCGCAGTCTTTGGGGCGATTTCTCCGCGCCAACGGCTTGGCCTGGCGGGATCCGTGGTTGTCTCCGTGGGGCGGGATCGTCGTCTTGGCCGCGTTGACGGCGCTGGCCGTTCTGCTCATTCATCGTCCGGGCCGAGAAAAGAGCGTGCTGGTATGGACGCCACTGCGCGAGGTGGCCATCCTCTTCGCCGGCATCTTCGGCACCATGGCACCAGCGTTGCAACTCCTTGGCTCGCTGCCGACTTCGGACTGGACCCCGGCGCGCTTGCTGTGGTCCGCCGGCGGGCTATCGAGCGTGCTGGACAACGCGCCGACGTATCTCGCCTTCGCAACATTGGCCGATCCGGGCGGTCCCCGCGTACTCTCCGGCGCGCGCCCCGAACTGCTCGCCGCCCTCAGTTGCGGAGCGGTGTGGATGGGCGCGTTGACCTACATCGGCAACGGGCCGAATTTCCTCATCCGCGCCATTGCCGAACACATGGGTTATCGGATGCCCTCGTTTCTCGGCTATCTTGCCTACTCGCTGCCGGTGCTGCTGCCCGTCTTTGCCTTGGCGACCGCGTTGTTCTTTCGCTAATGGGCAATCACTTTCGCGCCACCGTCACGCGGCCTCCGTAAATCGTCAGGTTGAGCGTCTGCCCCGGACGGACAATGAGCGTGCGCGCCTTAATCGCCTTGCGTCCGCCGACGAGGGGGAACGAACGGACTTGACCGTCCGGCCCACGAATGGAAACCATCTCGGTTGGCCCCTCCGGTTCGGTCACGGTCACTTCCATCGGCACGACCTTCCCTTGCAGCGCGGTTGGGCGGCGAGGCGGAACTTGAACAGGTCTTTCGACATTGCGATACGAGCGCGCGATTTTCATGGTCGCTTGGAAGAGGTGGTCGCCGGGGTAGAGTTGGGGGGTGGTCGCGTCCACGGAGTTGCGGGAGGGATACGGCGTCCGAGCGGGAACGTGTCCCGATGACGAGGTTTGAGCGGAGGCATGGGGAGCGGCGGCTAAAACCACCGCGAGCAATGCCGCCGCCTTGCCCAACGAAGACAGAGCGTGGAACATGGGATCGGCCCTTTCGCGTCCCAGCCGGATCACGAAGACGCATCCCGATGGTGCTGCACGAATGACCCACAGAGGATTCATCGGCCTGGAAGGAGAGCCGTCCGTGCGGTCCAGGCGGATGAGCCGGTGCGAGCAGGGTGGTTCGTGTCCAACGTGCGGACCTTACCGAGAGCGATTAACTTGCCGACCGGGTTCCGCTTCTCGCAGAACCGTTCGTATCGGTCATCCGTGCCCACCCTATCGCACGATTGAGGCATCGACGGACATCGAAGCCCATTGGTATTATAACGGCACAATCGAAGACGGGGATCACTCATTTTGCTTTTGCTCCAAAATACCGCCCTCGATCTCCGAACGATTGGGATGGCAGCGAAGGTCTTCCGAGTCCTCCTTTCGCCAGCGCTTCGACCAACGCGACAGAGAAATCGAACGCTATCTGGAGATCCAAGCGATCCCCGGCATGAAACTTGACTCATTCACTCCCTTTTTTGTAAGTTAAGGCTTCTAGGGCGTCGACGAAATCGTTCGCCGTAAGGCCGTTCGGCTTGGAGACTCACTTCATGTCTTCTCTTCTTCGATTGTTCTCGTTGTGGATTTGCGTTTCGTTGGCCGCCGTGTCTCCTCTGCGCGGTGCCGAGAAGAGAGAACCGCCGATTACCGGCAAAGCCGCGCCGCGCCTGCAACGGCTCGATCGGCTGATGGTGCAGTTTCTCCGCGAACACGACATTCCCGGCGCATCGTTGGCCATTGCCAAGGATGGCCGGCTGGTGTTCGCGCACGGCTACGGTTGGGCCAACGTGGAGAACAACAAACCCGTGCGCCCCATCTCGCGCTTCAATATCGCCAGTTGTTGCAAACCCATCATCGGTGTAACCCTTTTGAAGCTCGTGGATGAGGGGAGACTCCGTTTGGACGATAAGGTGTTCGTGTTGCTCAAGGATCTCAAACCATTTCCGAGCGCGAAGGTCGATCCCCGACTGCGAGAAATAACCGTGCGCCAACTGCTGCATCACGCCGGCGGCATGGCGCGCAGCCAAGGCTCGCTTCCAGAAATCGAACGCCGCCTGAAAATCGAACCGCCGATCTCTCTGAGACAAGTCATCGCGTTCGACATGAGCAAGCCGCTGCTGTTCGATCCGGGCACCGAGACGAGATATTCCAATCTCGGCTTTCTGACGCTGCGTCTGGTCGTGGAACAGGCGGCGGGTCAAGAATACGAAAAGTACACGATCGAACACGTTTTCAAACCGATGGGCATTCACGACGTTCACCTCGACCGCATGGAAGGCTATTTGCCGGACGAGGTTCATCGCTACCCCGCCAGCGGCAAGCGGCACCCCGGCGGACACGGCCAGATGAAGCAAGGGGGCGGCAATTGGGTACTTTCGACCGTGGATGCCATGCGGTTCGTAACCGCGCTGGACGGCGGCCGCGGCCGGCGTTTCTTATCGGAACGATCCTATCAACAAATGCTGGCCCCTTTGCCGTCGCTGGGCAAGAAAGCGAACGAGCGCCATAACGGCCTGGGTTGGGATGTGGTGCAGCGTTCGCCGGAAGGCGTCCTGTACTCGAAAAACGGCGGCGTGGCCGGTATCGCCACCTGGATCGAACACATGCCCAACGGCGTCTGTTGGGCGGCGTTCTTCAACGGCAATTTCAAAGGCGATGACGAGGAAGCCGGCAGACGGGACCGCAAGGCGGCAGCCAAGAGACCGTGGCCGATCCTCCACGAGGCGATTGAAAAAATCGACAGATGGCCGGAACACGATTTGTTCGACGGTAAATGATCGTACCTCCGGCGGCGAACCCGATGCCGTTCGGGTGCCGTGTTATTTTCTCTTAATTGAATCCGCTATTTCTTCGATTACGCTCTCGTCCGTCTCGAACTGCTCGTGATTCAGCGCGGTGCGCGTCGAGCGCCCGGCGTCGTTGAGCAAGGCGCTGTTCGCCGAAACAACCAGGTCGCCGCGCGCGATCTCGGCGGGGATGCGCAGCTTCTCGATGCGACGCTGAATCTGCCGGCGCAGGACCATCGATTCCATGCGCGGCATCAAGCGATTGAGCAGCACGCGCTTGGTGGCAATGAGTCCGGCCTCCAAGGCGAACAGGGCCGCCGGTCGCAGACATTCGCCGGAGAAAACGTGGTAGCGCTTGGCGAGATCGGCATTGTGTCCCAGATATTGCAAAAACAAACTATCGCGCGATACGTCGAGAACGAGTTGCCCTTCGCCTTCGGGCAGCATGCGTGCCAGCGCGCCGGGGCCGTTGTTCTTCCATTCGTCGAAAAAAGCACCGATGTCCGTGAGGTAGCGCAACGCGGTCATGTTCGTCCCCTGGTTCGGCGTGGACAGGAGGACGGCGCGGTCGAAGGGTTGTTTGCGAATCTCGGCGTACCAGCGAAAGACGAGTCCGCCGGCGCTGTGGCAGACGAAGAAGGTCTTCGCCGGCGCGACGACGGCACGGCGCATCTCGCGGACGAGGAATTGACCGCTGCGTTCGAGTCCGGCGTTGTTGGGGTAACGAAAGACGAGCAATTTGTACTGGCTCAAGACTTTGTCGTCGGCGAACGCTTTCAAATAGGCACGAAAGGTTCGCATGTCGCCGCGAAAGCCGTGGACGAAAACGATGGTCTTGTCCTCGACGGCGAGGGACTGCTTGCCGCAGCGCTCGAAGGTGTCGCCGACCTTATTCCAGATAAAAAGTCCATATTTATCTGTTTTGTCGTCCACCAGTCCGTCGCGCTCCGCGAACAGACGGCGCAGCCGCAGCAAGGCCGGGGGCGTCTCGCGCTGGGGATCGTCGGCCTTGGGGGCATACTTATCGTCGTCGAGCAGGGGCGGCTCATCGACGACTGCCAACCAACGCAGGGCGTCGAGGGCGGCATCGGCGGACAAATCGGCGTTGCGGCACAGCTGGCGGGCGAATGTGTCGGCTTCGTAAATCTGCTGGCGCGAATAGAGAAACCTCGTGCGCTCGCCGGCCGCTTGAACGCCGGTATGCAGCGCATCGCGCAGTGCCGGTCGAGCGATGTGCAACTCGATTCCCTTTTGCAATTCCTGCTCCAACTCTTGCACCTGCCAGCCGCGTCGCGTGTGCTGCAAAGCCATGTGGCCCAGCTGGTGCGCCAGCACGAACGCCAAGGCCGTTTCGCCGCGCTCTTTGTCCGACAGCAAGGCGTCGAGTAAAGGATTTGAGAGATAGATAATTCCTCCGCCCAGCGTGAAGACGACGGCATCCGGTTTATCGATGACAATTATCCGATACTCGAATGCTTCCGATTTAAGGGATCGAGGCAGGTGCTTCACCAAATGGTCGAGTGCCCGCCGCGCCGCCGCCGGCGTCTCGACCTTGCGCTCCTTCTCGAGTATCTGTTTGCGGGCGGCCTGGGCGTGTTCCGCCTCGTCTTCGGCGGACAGCGCGAGATGGCTCAAAGCCCACAGAGGCAAGTTGCCCGCCGCGTTGCGCGTCTGTTGCTTCGGGGAGTCGAGCGGATACCGTTCCGCCGAGCGGTCGATCCGCGCGCGTCCCTCCGGCGTCCATTTTTTCAAGTCCGGCAGAGCCGCTGCCGAAGTGGGAGAGAAGACGACGCACCAAGCCAAAAGAAGCAAGAAACCGTGCCGAGGAGTGGAGCCGCAAAAGATGCGAAACATGGAAAGTTCTCCTTGAAAGCAGGCAATGTTTACTCTCTAGGATTCTCCAAGGATGGTCAAGACGTACCCACGCCTGAAGCCTCGGACGATCGCCGGGCAGGGGCTTCCGTGTCAATGAGCGAAAGCTGTTTTGTTTTGCCTCAGAGCATGTGAATTATTCGACATTTGTATCCATTGCTTATATGCACTATGTTCGCAACCGATTATTGCACAACAACTTATAACCTGCCAAATTGGCAATATGGTATACAATTGACTAAGAATTCACACGCGCTCAGCCAGGTCGAAATCGAACGCATCTGCCAGTTTGCCGGGAAGAATCCTTCGGAGGGCTATCGCCGAATGACCTTCGCAAAGCTCGATTCCAATGTCGTCGCCCGTGGCTACGTCGAACACTACAACACTGCTCGCTTGCACAGTGCCATCGGTTACGTCACGCCCCAGGACAAGCTGCTGGGCAACGACGCGGCCATTCATGCCGAACGCGAACGCAAGCTGGCCGAGGCACGCGAACGCCCTAAGCAACAGCAAACGCGGCAACACGAGCGACGGCAAGAATTGCCCGACCCGTCGCGTTCAGCCATTGACTTCCCGGCTCTGCGCGCGAGCATCACCATCGTCCAGGTGCTGACGCTGTTGGGTTTCGTGCCTCGTTTCGACCGCCCCGGCCAGCAACACGGTCCCTGTCCAATTGCACGGCTCGACGCGTGGCGAGGTCTGCTGCTTTAGCGTCAATACTGAAAACCACATCTTTCACCATTTCAAGTGCGGTCGTTCCGGCGATGGCCTGGACCTGTAGGCTTGTGCCCAAAAGTTGTCGATCTACGACACGACCCTGGAACTATGCCAGCGTCTCAACATCCCCGTGCCGAACCTGGCCCCACCGGCACCCGGCGACAGAGGAGAGGAAGCCGTAGCCACCGATTCAAACACCTGTACAATCCTCTGAGCGCTTCGAGCGATGTCATCCTTGAGTCTCTAATTCAAACGCCGCGATTATCCGATTTAGGCTGAACCATTACAGGCCGACGTCGTAAAATCGAACCGAGGAACAGAGTCAGACAATGAAAACGGCTATGCTCTGTCTTGTTCTCCTCATCGCCACAGTTCCCCTTCATGGTGAGGGTATCCAGTACAGCGATCCAGAACTTCATTACTCGATCAAGTTCCCGGAGGGCTGGCGGCGTCTTCCCTCCGAAATCCTGGATCAGGTCGTTGAGGAGTTCCGACTTCATACCGGGAATACTCCTCCGAAATACGACGCTTGGTTCCAAAGAAGTGACAGGCCAGTTGGGGACTTCCCCTATTTGCTCATCAGTCGCCAAATCTGCCGTATGCCGACACTGGACGAACTGGCAGCTGGTCTCGACAGCGATGCCGAATCGATGGACAACAAACTAAATAGATTTGTGAAAGCCACGAAGCTTGCAAAATCAGTGATAGATCGGCGCAGAAACATGGTGATTGTCGAGAGCGAGCAGTTCGTGGTCCTCGGAAATCGAGGCAAGTCGACGGGCAAGACTTGCATCTGTCCTGGTAAGGCTGGCGTGGCCCAGCTGAATTTCACCTTTTCAGCGGACGATGTGAGGCGCTACAGGGCAGAATTCGAATTCATTTTAGATTCTTTCTCATTCGAGCCTTCATACGACTACCAGTCCGGCCTGGTTGCTGATGTACCGAAGCCCAGGATTAATCTTGAGCAAGTGCTGGAGTTCGCTCTGATTGGTGGATTTGTGTGCCCACTCATTTATGGCTTTCTTAAGCGGGTAAGCCCGGATTATCCACCCGGTCTTCAGCGACTTAGGGTACTGTTCGTCTTTCTGATCGTGATGGGTGGACTTCATCTTAGTGTAAATCCACCGAATGAACCATTTCGATTAACTTTCGACTTGGTGGGTATGAGTATCGGCTTCATCGGCCTCGTTACCATGTGGAGCAATCGAATCAAGAGACTCTCTCTCCCTGTCAAGGAAACACAATCCGACGCGCCGTCTTCACTTTAATATCCGTAAAGGTTCACACCCCGGACAAGAGAGATGGAGCAGATTTGCCCGCGAAGCGAGCCTCGACTGCCTCCACCATCCAAGAACGTACACTCCGCTTTTGCCGCCGAAACGTTTCCACCCTCGTCAGCAATTGCTCGACAAACCGGCTCCCTTCTGGCGACTGCGTGCCGAACGACAATTTCCACCAAATCACCGCCTGACGCGGCGCTTGCTCTGCTTCATTGATTCTCGTTCCCACGCTCCTGCGTGGGTGGGAACGAGCGCGGACGCTCTGCGCCCCGTCGGGCGCGCCGCGGCGCGGCGGGACTTGCGTTCCCACGCGGAGCGTGGGAACGAGAAGCTCCGTGACGCTCCCATCCAAAATTAGGCGCGTCTCGATCGGTGTTGCGTCATTCAGTGCATTGCTCCTATTCCCCGCACTTTGCCATGGAGAGTTGACATCGATCCCCTTTCGTCGTCACCGTTGACGCCGAAGCCACAAGTGGGTATGGTGCCGCGCCGCTCGGTGGAGAGCGGATTTCGAGGAGGAGGGGAAACCATGTCTGCGTGGCGCGTTGTGGGGACGTTGGGGCTGTTGTTGGCGGCGACGCCGTTCGGCTGGGGGCAGACTTGCGCTATGCGCGAGTCGGCGAAGGCCGGCGCTTGTTTCAAGATTAAACTCGACATGAAGCTGTCCGGCGAAATGCGCATTCGCAAGGACGACAAGACCGTGCCCCTCAAACTCGAAGCCTCCGCCGTTCACGAATATCCCGAGCGCCTGCTGATTGTGGGCCGCGACGGCAGCGTCGAAAAGACGGCGCGGTTGTACGAGACGGCCCGGGCGACGATTCTCGTTGGCGAGGACAAGAACGATCGCGTTCTACGCACAGAACGCCGCCTGTTCGTCTCCCAGCGACACAACGACCGCGCGCTGGTGTATTCGCCCTCCGGCCCGCTCACGCGCGAGGAACTGGACCTGAGCGCCGGCCACTTCGACAGCGCCGCCGTCGCCGGACTTCTGCCCGAAAAGGATGTAGCCGTCGGCGATACCTGGAAAGTCCCCGCCAGTGTCGTGCAAGCGCTGTGCAACTTTGAGGGGTTGACCGAACACACGCTGACGGGCAAACTCGAAGCGGTCGCGGACGACGCGGCGACGCTTCGCTTCGAGGGCACGGCCAACGGCATCGACCTCGGTGCCATCGCCAAGTTGAAGATCGAGGCCATCGCTCGATTCGATCGAAAGTCGAACTGTCTTACCTCGCTCGAATGGAAGCAGAAGGACGAGCGCGATCAAGGTCCGGTCAGCCCCATCACGGTCGTCGAATCGACGACCAAGCTGATGCGTCAACTGATCGAGCAGCCGGCCGCGCTTTCGGACGTGTCGCTGGTCTCGGTGCCGTCGGATTGGGAGCCGCCCGCGTCGATGACTCAACTCGACTATCGAGATCGACAAAATCGCTATTCGATGCTGTATCCGCGCGAATGGCACGTCACGGCGCAGGTAAAGGATCAGCTGGTGTTGCGTTGCATGGATCGCGGCGACTTCGTGGCCCAGGCGACGGTGACGCCGTGGAAGAAGGCGGACAAGGACAAGCATATGACGCCGGAAGAGTTCAAGCAGACCATGAACGACATGGCCGGCTGGGAACCGGAAAAGGAATTGCAGTCCGGCGAAGTGCCCGCCGAGAAGGGCCGCTGGATTTATCGCTATTCGTCGTCGGGGCAGATGGATGGAGTCGCCGCCGTGCAGAATTGCTATCTCATCGCCACCGCCGACGGCGAACAAACCATCGTCGTATTCACAATGACGCCCAAACAGGTGGATAAACTCGGTGCCCGCGATCTGTCGTTTGTGGGCAGCCTGGAGATTCCGGCTTCGGCCAAGTAAGCCGAACTACCGTTTGGCTGCGTCTCAGAAGCGATCCGAGAAGCCCCTCTCCCCCTGTCCTCAGGGGGAGAGGGGTTGGGGTGAGGGGGTGAGTTTTTCGAGTATTCTCGCCCCTCACCCCCGACCCCTCTCCCCTGAGTACAGGGGCGAGGGGGGCTTTGCGGATAGCCTCTCAGCGGCGGAACGCGGGATTGCTCCCGCGCTCCGCTGCGCGTCGCGGCTAACCGTCGCTCTTGTCTTCCGCAGGCAAGAATGCCGCCTGCGTCATGGCTCCCGTCACCAACAACACCGTCAGCATGTTCACCCCCAGACTGTACAAATGCCAGCGCGCGAACGTCTGCCGTGCCGCGACGGTGGGGGCCACGTCTTCGTGGTGCGGCGGATCGTGGCGCAGCAGCGCGTCGAAGGCGGCGTTGCGCGGCTCTCGCAGCGCGTTGACTTCGTGTTCCAGCCACGCGCCCGCCCCCACGGTAACGAGTGCGGCCAGCAAGACGAAGGCACGCAAAGCATGGACGCGGCCTGGATGCGAGCGCCGCCACGACCACGCCGTCGCCGTCGCCAACAGCGCACAAGCCCCTTGAATACCGAAATACCAGCGAAACATCGGCGCGATGATTACTCCTCCCGCGCGGCTGCCTTGTTCCTTGCGCAGCGGATTGGGCAAGTCCGGCGACGGTGGCGGACCATCGAAGGCCTTCCACGCGGGGAACCATGCTGGGCGCTTCTCCGGCGGTTGAGCGGCAATCGTCTCGAAAGTGCCGAACAGACTGAGGCCGACGACGAAGCTGAAAAAGATCGTCGTGCCGAACCACAGGCCGAGGGCCAACACATGAACGATCTTACTGAGGTGCATCATGGCGGGGGTATCCTTCAGTTGATTTTCGTTGCCGCGCAGCAGACGGCCGACATTGGCGCGATGGCGCAAGGCGATCATCCCTGCGGCGAGGAGGCAAAACAGCGTCAGTATGCGTTGTTCCTCGCTCCACGGCTGCGGCTCAGTCGCCAGACGAACGACGCACAACGCGGCGGCGGCGGCGAGAGAAGCCAACGAGACGGTGCGCGAGGCGACGACAACGGCCAGCCAAATCAGTAAGGCCGCCGAGGTCGGCCCCGGCAGCAGCACCATCACCGCGCCCGCCGCAGTGGCCACGCCTTTGCCGCCGTGAAAACGCAGATAAACGGGGTAGAGATGTCCCAAAAATGCGGCCACGGCTCCCGCCACCGCCAGACTCTCCGCGGGGAGGTCCAACGAGTGCGTCGCCGACCACCACCGAGCGATCAGCGCCGGCAGCGCGCCCTTGGCGAAATCGAGAAGGAACACGAGAATACCGAACGGCCTTCCCAATACCCGGCCCACATTGGTCGCGCCGATGTTGCCGCTGCCGTGCTTCAATATGTCCACGCCGCGCCAACGCGCGATCAGATAGCCGAACGGAACCGCGCCAAGCAGGTAAGAAAGCACGACGGTCAACGCGAGAATCGACAAACCCATGGTCCACTCCGTGAAGCCTCTCCGTGAGCATGATAGAGATTTGAACCGGCGTGGAGACAACCTTCGCTTGCTCGACGACGAAAAGCCCCTACAATCGACCCAACGAGTGCGCGGGCGAACGACATCCGTTCGTACTCGCGTTTTTACACATAAAGGAGACCGACAATGGGATACAATCGAGGCGGCAAACGGCGCACGGATCGCTTGCGCCGCCGCAAACGACACGAAGACCGCCTGGCCAAAAAGCCGACCGGGGAGAAGAGCAAGTCGGCGGCGAAGTGAGGCGACAGGGAAACTGCCGGGGAGCCATCGCCCGGCAGCTTCGCCATCACCCGGCAGCTTACGCTGCCGGTTCGCCATACCCGGCAGCTTACGCTGCCGGTTCGCCGTTGCGGGTCGATTAGCTCTGCTTCTTTTTCCCTTTCTTTCGCTTACTCTCCGCGGCTTCGGTTGGGGCGAGGCGGAAGTCGAGTTGGCGGCGCTGGACATCGACGCGGGCGACGACGACGCGTACTTTGTCGCCGAGGCGATAGCGTTTCTTGGAGCGGCGGCCGATTAAACTGTGATTGGCCTCTTCATAGTAGTAATAATCGTCGGTCAGCGTGCTGATGTGAACCATGCCTTCGACAGGCCACTGCTCGGCCTGAGCGAAGAAGCCGTAATCCGCCACGCCGGTCACGATTGCTTCCAACTCCTGCCCCACGCGCGCGCTCAGATACGTCAACAGTTTGAGTTTGATGAGTTCGCGTTCGGCCATGTCGGCCCGGCGTTCCATCTTGCTGCAATGGTCGCCCAGACCGATTAGCTCCGCTTCATCGCTGCCGCAACGGCCAGAGCGCAGCCAACGGTCGAGCAGGCGATGCACGGTCAAATCGGGATAACGGCGAATCGGCGAGGTGAAATGGCAATAGTCCTTGCTGGCCAGTGCATAATGGCCTTCCTCCGCGGGGCTATAAACCGCCTGCTTGAGAGAGCGCAAAAGGGCATAATGCACGGCGTACACCTCCGGACGATCCGCCGACTTATCGAGGATGCGCTGCAGCGCGAAACGGTCGAAGTCGGTCGGCATCTTGTAGCCGAGACTACGGGCGAACTCGGCGAACGCGGAGAGCTTCTTCGGATCGGGGTCGGGATGCACGCGGCGCAGGAAGGCGACGTGCAAGCTCGAAAGCTGCTCGGCCACCGCTTCGTTGGCGGCCAACATGAACTCCTCGACGATCTGATGGCTGATGTCGTGTTTGCGAAAGTGCGCGCCGACCACCTCTCCCTTTTCGTTGTACTCCAACTCGGCCTCCGGCACGTTCAATTCCAAAGCGCCGCGGCGCAGGCGACGTTTGCGGAGGATCTTGGCCAGATCGCGCATGCGGAATAACAGATCGTGTATCTCCGGTTCGGTGGCGCTCGCCGAATGCAGCCGTTCGAGAACCTGTTCGTAAGTGAATCGG
Organism: Planctomycetota bacterium; assembly: GCA_021781415.1. Lineage (GTDB taxonomy): Bacteria > Planctomycetota > Planctomycetia > Gemmatales > Gemmataceae > JAJPHU01. Next base: position 20,473 of record JAJXWW010000163.1, on the reverse strand, counting down.
CGCGCCACGCGAATCGCTCCGTTGGCGATGCGGACGCCGGTTTTCTGGCCTTCCGGCGCGAAGTCGATGACGACGCTTTTGACGTAGCGCAGCCGGTCTTGTTGCAGACTGGCGAGGCTGTTGGAAATGATCTCCGGAAACATCGGGATGACCCGCTGCGGCAGATAGATGCTGGTGGCACGGCGACGGGCCTCGCGGTCGAGCGCTCCGCCGGGCGGGGCGAAGTGGTTCACGTCGGCAATGTGGACGGTCAGTTGCCAATGGCCCGTCTCCTCGTCGCGCGTCACGGACACGGCGTCGTCGAAATCGCGCGCCTCGGCGGGATCGATGGTAACGACGACATCGTTGGTAAAATCTTCGCGGCCTGCAAGATTCTCGGTCCCATGCTCCGCGTGAGAACGCTCGAAGGCAGCGGCGGCGGCGCGCGCCTCTTCCAAGGCATCTTCGGCGAAGGCATCGGGCAAGCCGAACGCTCGGATAATCGACAGCGTATCGACGCCGGGCTGGCCGCGCGGGCCGAGAATCTCGGTGATGACGCCTTCGCCACGATCCTCCGGCGTGGGAAAGCGCAGCATCTCGAAAACGACCTTGTCGTCCGGCCTCGCGCCTTTCGCGCCGGGATCGCCAACGTAGATGCTATGGCTGAAGACGGTTCCATCGACCCGCACCAATCCCTGCCCATCGCGCTCGAAATAGGTGCCGACGAATTGATTCGTCGCCCGTTCCAGAATGCGGACAATCTCGCCGGATGCCAGTTGGTCGGGGCGATTGGACTTGCGCAACAGATGTACCAAGACGCTATCGCCGGTGGCGGCATCGAGCGAACGGTCCTCTTTGATGCGAATTTCCGCTCCGGATTGGCCTTCGATGAGATGAGGACGAACGAATCCCAATCCGCTGCTGGTGCGGCGATAGGTTCCCGTAATGGTTCCGTGCGGCTGCTTGGGCTTGATGGTGTGATTCTTACCCATCTCGATGCGGCCGTCTCGATGGAGGCTCTGCAAGGCGCGGCGAAAGTCGGCGTATTGCGGCGCGGTCACGCCGAGCTTGCGGGCCAAGGCTTTCGGTTTGAGCGGCTCATAACTCCGGCGCGCGATGGCCGACAGTATCTGATCTTCCAGAGAGGGCATCGGTTCCCTTGGGGTTGCGACAGCGAGGTCTCCGTCGAGCATCGAACCCGATCGGCGTCGCCATCATAGCAGTCGCAACCCCAGGGAAGTCAAGCGTTCGTTGCCGCGCGGAACGCGATTGCACGAGACGAAAATCACTTCGCCTCGACCGTGATGGCCACGCAGAAGGGGGCCGAATCGGTCTGCGACGAAACGAAATCGATCTGCGTCACCTTCCTGCGCGGATGGGGGTTGGTCCACGACATCAGGAATAATTGTGTCGTGGTATTGAAGCGCGTCGTGGCCTCGTTTTTTCCCTCCCAAACCATTTTGCCGCGCGTCACGTTCGGCGTGCAAGCCTCGGTCCACCAGTCGTATACATCCTTGCCGTATACGATGTCGATTTCCTCATTGCCTCCTATCTCATAGTGGATGACGTACTTGCCGACGACTTCCTCGGCGCTCTCCTTATAGCCCGTGGAGTGCAAAAAGTGAATTTTCTCGACCATCCGTCCCACGGCGATGCCTTCGACCTTTTCCGGGCTATCCGCGACTTTCTTGCTGCCGAGTTCGATGAGCTTGTCGCCGACCTCGAACGAGATGCCATTGAAGCTGTGCTTGCCTTTCTTCAATCCGGCGAGATCATTCTTGGCATCTTTGTAGTCGTGAAGACTGTCGGCAAGTTTGCGGTTGGCTTTCGGTTGAAGATCGAGAGGCGAGATTGTCAGTTTTTTCGGCGCGGGAGCGGCCATCGCCAGGGCCGTACCGAGAAGACACGTTCCGAATAGGACTGCGAACCGCGACATGAATCGACTCCTCGTGGACGGGCGAATGCGAGCGATGTGCGGCGTACCCTCATTCGATGGACACCGACTTTCTCGACTATAAACGAGTCACAAGCGAACATCAACGATTTTTCCGACCGCGTATCGCCTTCTCAAGCCGACACGATGGGACGTTCCGCAGTGTCGGACGCATCGTGAAACACCTCCCCGCGTTCCTCGTTCGCTCGCCAAGAGTTGCCGCCCGTTGGTACCGCGTCTAATAATAAGCAATGTTGATATCTTTCCCGCCCATGGAGAATCCGAATTATGGCCGATCCCGTCCCAGCCGAGCTTGCGGCCGTTCCCAGTGATGAGGAAGTTGCTCCACTGCAAGTCTCGGACATCGAGTTTCGCGGCGAGACGATTTACTTTCTCATGGTGGATCGCTTCCACGACGGCGATCCGAACAACAGCGCCGGACCCGATCCGCATCTGCACGACCCCACGCGAACCGATTGGGGCAAGTATTGGGGCGGCGATCTGCAAGGCGTTCTCGACAAGCTCGACTATTTGCAAGCGTGCGGGGTGACGGCGATCTGGCTGACGCCCTTGTTCGAGCAGATCGAGCGTATGGCGTGGGAAGCCGCCCCCATTCACGGCTATTGGACCAAAGATTTCAAACGCATCAATCCTCGCTTCGTCGGGTCTGCCGAGGAAGCGAGCGTCTTCTCGCGCAACGATACCGTTTTCGATAAGCTGGTGGCCGAGATGCACCGGCGCGGCATGAAGCTGATTCTCGACATCGTGTGCAATCACAGTTCGCCGGACGCGGGTGGCGTCAAAGGCCAACTGTTCGACGATGGCAAACTCGTCGCCGACTTCAACGACGACAAGGACCACTGGTACCACCACTACGGCGAAGTCCACGATTGGAACGACGAATGGCAGGTGCAGAACTGCGAACTGGCCGGCTTGGCTACTTTTAACGAAAACAATCCGAAATATCGCAAATACATCAAGTCGGCCATCGCCGGCTGGCTCGACAAGGGGGTAGACGCCCTGCGCGTCGATACCGTCAAGCACATGCCGCTGTGGTTCTGGCAAGAGTTCACCGGCGACATGACGGGACACAAGCCGGAGACGTTCATTTTCGGCGAATGGATTTACAACAATCCCAACGATCCGCGCTCCGTCGAGTTCGCCAATCTATCGGGCATGTCGCTGCTCGATTTCGGCCTCAGCACGGCCATTCGCCAGGGGTTGGGGCACGGCGATCCGCGCGGCTTCGAGGTGATCGACGAGGTGTTTCGTCTCGACGACCGCTATCGCGGCGCGACCGAACTGGTGACGTTCATCGACAATCACGACATGCCGCGCTTTCAGACGCTCAACGGCGACGGTGACATTCTGCGTCTGGCCGTGGACCTGATTATGACCTGCCGAGGCATCCCCTGCCTCTTCTACGGCACGGAACAGTATTTGCACAACGATACCGAAGGGGGCAACGATCCGTACAACCGCCCCATGATGGACAAATGGGATACATCGAGTCCCATAGTCCGCGATATGAAAACGCTGTCGGACCTGCGCCGCCGCAATGCCGCCGTTCGTTTCGGCCGTCAAGCCGTCAAGTTCCTCAGCCCCGACGTATATGTGTTCGCGCGCGTGTATCGCGATTACCGCGTGTTGGTGGCGCTCAATCGCGGCGGAGAAACGACGCTGCCGGAGATGGACGCCGAGATGCCCGACGGAACGTATCGCTGTTTGCTCAGCAAAGCCGAGTTGCAGGTCGCCAACGGCAAGACGGCGGCATTGACGGTTCCGGCCAAGTCGGCGCGCGTCTTCGCTGTCGAGGGCAAGCCCTTGACCGGCAAGCTGCTGGCGCGCGTGCAGTTGAACGCCGCTCCCACCAAGCCGGGCGACTGGGTTGGGTTGATCGGCGATTGTCCCGAACTGGGCGATTGGGATGTCGCGCGCGCCGTGCGTTTGGAGTGCGTCAATCCGAACACCTGGTTCGGCGAAGTGATGCTGGACAAACGAGCCGGTCAAGCCGTCGCCTACAAGTTCGTCGTCTTCCGCGCCGAGGGCGGCCTGCCGCAGCGCGAGAACACGACCTGCCGCCGCCGCATTCTGCCGGAAAAGGGCGTGGTCAAATGGCGCGACGTGTGGGAGGCGTAAAGTTTCGCTTAGCCGCGGCGCGCCGGCGGAGGGCGTCGGCGCATCGAGCGCGCTCCGCTGGCGCGCCGCGGTTTACCCCCGGAAGGAGAACACGACCATGAGCATTCTTTGGTTCCTACTCATTGGACTCTGCGCGGGCTGGTTGGCGGGGCAGATCGTCAAAGGCAGCGGCTTCGGTCTGCTCGGCGATCTCATCGTCGGCATGGTCGGCGCGATGATCGGCGGATTTCTGTTCAGCGAGATGGGCGTCTATCACGGCGGTTTGGTCGGCTCGCTGTTGTCGGCCACGGTGGGAGCGATTCTTTTGCTCTTAATCCTACGCTGGTTTCGCACGCGCCGTCCGCCGGTCTAGCCGAGCGGGCGATTATTCGTCCTCCACCATCGAAGGAGACGACGATCGGCTGCCTTTGAACAAGCGGCGTTGCGTCGCCTGGCTGTAAGGAGTCCACGCTGACGGGCCACGGTCTTCGCGGATGTCGCGGGTGAAACTGTGTATTTTGGCATCGAGATTGTCCAAATAGTGCAGGGCAATCGCCTCCGGAGTCATCGGCAGGGTTGGGCTGCCGAACTCGAGCGCACCGTGATGGCTGACGATCAGATGTTTCAGCCGCAGCAGCAACTCGGTCGGAAACGGCTCGCCCGTCAAGTCCGGCACGCGCCGCACCTGTTCGCCGAGCATCTCGACGCCGAGAACGAGATGGCCGATCAATTGCCCTTCGTCGGTGTAGGTGAAGGCGCGGTCGTAGCTTAGTTCGCGCACTTTGCCGATGTCGTGGAGGAATATGCCCACCATCAGTAGATCGCGGTTCAGTTCGGGGTACAGCGGCGCGATGCGGTCGGCGGACTCCATCAGGGCGACGACGTGTTCGAGCAATCCGCCGAGGTAGGCGTGGTGGTTGCGCACTCCGGCCGGCGCTTTGCAGAAGTCGGCCATGAGATCGCGATCCATTAAGAAGCATTCGGCCAAAGCCCGCAGGTGGGGATCGTCGAGCTTGCGCAACAGCGAACAGAGGCGTTCGTACAGTTTGCCGATGTCGTGTTCGGTGTGCGGGAGGAAGTCGGCCAGCTCGACTTTCTCGGTTTCCACGCGGTCGAGTTGCGAGAGGATCATCTGCAGCGCGCCTTGGAAGAGTTGCACCTTCCCCTTGACGTGGAGAAAATCGCCCGTCTCGAAGGTATGTACCAACGAATCGGGAGCGTTCCACAGGCGGGCGTTGATGGAACCGCCGCGATCGCGCAGATCGAGTTGCAGATAGGTGTTGCCGTTGCGATTGGCTCGAACCTGTTTGTCGACGACGAGGTAGATCTCCTCGACGGAATCGCCGTCGGCCAACTGTTGCACGAATTGCCTGGTCATGTCTATCCCCGGAGATACCTCGATTAAATATCAAATAGACAGTGTATCATCGCCGCGTATTCGTGTCATCGTGTTCCGTGGGGTTGGACCATGCCAAACGCCAAGCAATTTCTCGCTTTCGATCTCGGTGCCGAAAGCGGCCGAGGGATTCTCGGTTCGTTCGACGGCGCGCGCTTGCGGCTCGAAGTGCTGCATCGTTTCTCGAACGGAGCGGTGCCGACACTGGACGCGCTGCACTGGGACGTGTTGCATTTGCACAATGAAATGCTGCAATCGCTGCGTTTGTGCGCGGCCAAACACGGCGCGCTCGACGGAGTGGGGGTCGATACTTGGGGCGTCGATTTCGCGCTGCTGGGCCGCGATGGCGCGCTCTTGGGCAACCCTCGTCACTATCGCGATCCGCACACCGAGGGGGTCATGGAGGAGGCGTTCGCCCGCGTGCCGCGCGACGAGATTTTTCGCCGCACCGGCATTCAGTTCATGCGTTTCAACACGCTATTCCAGCTGTTGGCCATGCGGCGCGACCGCTCGCCGCTGTTGGACGCGGCCGAGACGCTGCTGTTCATGCCCGATCTATTCCACTACTGGCTCACGGGCATCAAGGTCAACGAATACACCGACGCCAGCACCAGCCAGATGCTCGATCCCCACGCGAGAACCTACGCTCACGAATTGATCCAATCGTTGGGTCTGCCGGCGAAGATACTCGGCACGCTGGTGCAACCGGGGACGGTTCTGGGGCCGCTGCGTCCGTCGGTGCTGCGCGACACGGGAATCAACGCCGCTCCCGCGATCGCGCCGGCGTCGCACGACACGGCGTCGGCGGTGGTTGCGGTGCCGGCGTCGGCGCGCTCGTGGGCCTACATTAGTTCCGGAACCTGGTCGTTGATGGGGGTCGAATTGCCGCAACCGCTCGTCGGCGAGGCGGCGCGGGAGGCGAATTTCACCAACGAGGGCGGCGTGGCGGGCACGACGCGCTTTTTGAAAAACATCATGGGGTTATGGTTGGTGCAGGAGTGCCGCCGAGCCTGGGAGCGCGCCGGAACCAGCCACGGCTACGACGAGTTGATGCGTCTCGCGGAGACGGCGACGCCTTTCGCCTCTTTGGTGAATCCCAACGATCCGTCGTTCATTCTTCCGGCGAACATGCCCGCGGCGCTGGCCGACTATTGCCGCCGCACCGGACAACCGGCCCCGGACGGCGTCGGCGGCACGGTGCGCTGCGCATTGGAGAGTTTGGCGCTCTGCTATCGCTGGGTTCTCGAACGCTTGGAGGCGCTGTCGGGCCAACGGGTCGAGGTCATTCACATTGTCGGCGGCGGCTGTCAGAACGCATTGCTCAATCAGTTCACCGCCGATGCCTGCCATCGTCCGGTCGTGGCCGGGCCAGTCGAGGCCACGGCCATTGGCAACGTGTTGGTGCAGGCGCTTGGAGTCGGAGTTCTCGGCTCGCTGGCCGAGGCGCGCGAGGTGGTGCGCCGGTCCTTCGAGGTGCGTACATTCGAGCCGCGCCAAGCGGATGCGTGGCAGGAACCCTATGCCCGCTTCCGCACGTTCCGCGAGGTGAAATGATCCGTGCGGACGAGGTGGAGCGGGAAGATTCTCAAGGCTGCGGCTCGACCTTGCCGAAGATAAGAGGAAGTGACATCGCCAACATCGCAAAGAGCGGATGGCGGATTATGCAAAGTGGGAGACGCCGGTCGAAACGCTGGGCCGGTCTGCTGACGCCGCTGCTAGCGGCGGCTGGAGGTTGCGTAACCGACCGCGCCCAGATCGAACGAGCGGTTATTGCCCAGCCTACGCCGTCTCTCCACATCCAACAACTCGACTCGTCCTATCGCGTTCGCTGTCCCGACGTTCTTCAGGTCGCTTTCGACGATGTGCCGCAATACAACGGCAAACGGCCGATTGAAGCCGATGGTCGGCTCGATCTCGGCAATTCCGGGCGACCGCGCGTGGATGGTGAGACGATCCCGGAAGTGGTTCGCGAGGTGGCCGCGGTCGTCGGCGTGTCGCCGCAGCGCGTACACGTCGATGTCGCCGAGTACAACAGCCAATCCATTTATCTCTTCGGCCAGGTCGCCGGTTCGGAGCGCGCCGTTCCCTATCGAGGTCCAGAAACCATCGTCGATCTTTTGCATCGCGTCGGCGGCATCGGCGTGGGGGCCGCGCCGCGCGACATTAAAGTCATACGGCCACACGTCGCCGACGGCAAAACGCCGGAGATCTTCACCGTCGATCTCGCCGCCATTCTCTTACGCAACGATCCTTCGACCAATTTACAACTGGAGCCGTTCGATCAGATTCACATCGGCCAATCGCGCCGATCCTTCTTCGGCGACTGCATGCCGCCTTGGTTTCGTCCGATCTACGAGCGCGTATGCGGCCTCGGTCGGCAGAGGTCGAATCTGTCGCCGTAGAGCGAGGATGAAGCAAGGGGACTTCTCGTTCCTCGTTCATGCCGGAAGGTAGAGAATGCGCCCGCACGATTTGCAGAGTACAAACAATTCCTGTTGCAGTTCGTTGTACTGCTGAGCGGTGATTTCGGTGTAGCAGGCGGCGCAGGTTTGCCCGTGGACGGTCGCCAGCGCGTCGTGTCCTTGGGCGGCGACGAAGCGTTCGTACTGCCCGCGCAGTTTGACGGGCAACTCCGCTTCTTGGGCTTGCAATTGGGCCTGCGTCTCGGCCAACTGCGCGCGAAAACCCGCGAGACGCTCCGTCATGCCGGACTCGAACTTCGCGTAGTCCTCCTTGGCCTGCTTGACGGCTTGATCCAACTCCGGCAGTCGCGCCGTCTTCTCCTCAATCTCCGTCATGCCGGCGAAGATTTCCTCTTCCAAGCGTTGACACTTCGTCTTGGCGTCGGAGATCTCGTGTTGCAAGGCGTCGTACTCTTTCTTCGCTCCCGCTTCGTTGAGCTGCCTCTCATATTTGGCGATTTGGCCGTGCGTCGATTTCAGAGTGCCTTCCTTGCCGTGAATCTCGACTTTGAGATGCTTCACGGTATCTTGCGCTTGCCGATAGATTTCTTCTTGTCGCGCCACTTTGGCTTGCTGCGCTTTTTGTTGGCGCGGTTGACGGTCGATTTGTTCCTGCAATTCGTGGGCGAAGCGACGCAGTCGATGAATCTCGCGGAAGACAACGGCGGGACCGGACATGATTCCTCCAGTAGGGAGTAGGCAGTCGGCGGTAGGCAGTCGGCAGCCATCTCCCGACTGCCTACCGCCTACCGCCTACCGACTTTAGCGGCGCAAAACGCCGTCGAGGAAGCCCTCGAGATGGCGGCTTCGCACCGGATGTTGCAGCTTGCGGACGGCTTTGGCCTCGATCTGCCGCACGCGCTCGCGCGTCACTTTGAAGATACGGCCCACTTCTTCGAGGGTATAGGTATAGCCGTCGCCCAAACCGTAGCGCAGTTTGATGATCTCGCGTTCTCGATAGGTCAGGGTTTTCAGCACCTGATCGATCTTGTCCTTGAGCATCTCTTGCGTGGCGGCCTGCACGGGCGACTCGGCGGTGTCGTCCTCAATGAAGTCGCCGAAATAGCTGTCTTCGCTCTCGCCGACGGGTCGGTCGAGACTGATGGGCGGCTTGCTGATTTTGAGAACGCGGCGCGTTTCTTCGACGCTGATGTTGGCGGCCCGCGCCGTTTCCTCAATGGTCGGCTCGCGGCCCATCTCTTGCAACAGCTTTTTGGAGACATTGCGGAGCTTCGACATCGTTTCGATCATATGCACCGGGATGCGGATGGTGCGAGCCTGATCGGCGATGGCGCGGGTGATCGCCTGACGAATCCACCACGTCGCATAGGTCGAGAACTTGTAGCCTCGGCGATATTCGTATTTATCCACCGCCCGCATCAATCCGGTGTTGCCTTCTTGAATGAGATCGAGGAAGCTGAGGCCGCGATTGCGATACTTTTTGGCGATGGAGACGACCAGTCGCAAGTTGCCGCCGGACAGATCGCGTTTGGCCTGCTCGTATTCGTTGAAGCGTTTGCGAACGATCTCGACGCGCTTGCGGAGGCTGGCCGGTTCTTCCAGCGTCAACATCATGTAATCGTGCAGTTCTTTTTCGAGATTGGCCCGTTCCTCCTTACAGGGGGGAACCTCGTGCAGCGACTCGATTTTCTGTTCGAGTTCGTTCATCTGCGCCGACATTTGTTCCAGCTTTTTCATCAACGGCTGGACTTTCTGCGTGCGGATGGACAACTCTTCGACGAGGGTGACGGCTTTGCGGCGACGGATGCGGATGGAACGTCGGACTTTGCGTTGCTCGTTCTCGTCCAGGCGCGGATCGAGAACCTTGGTGAAGTCTTCTTGATTTTGTTCGATCAGGCGTTCGAGCGTTTTCAGGTTGTGCGGCATGCGTTGGAGAATCTTGTCCTTCTCCAAGTTCTCGGTCTGCGAGATTTTCACGGTGCGATCGAACGGAAGCTCGCCCAGATGAACGCGCTTGAGCGTTTCGACGACTTGCACCAGTGCCCCGTCGCATTCGAGAACTTTGCGACGGAAGCGTTTGCGGGTCACTTCGATCTTTTTGGCCAGGGCGATTTCCTCTTCGCGCCGGAGCAAGGGAATCTCGCCCATCTGCGTGAGGTACATGCGCACGGGATCGTCGATGCGCCGGCTGTCGCCTTCGTCGAGGAAACTAACGTCCAACTCGACGCGCGTTTGCTCGTCGAGTGCGGGCGCTCCGCCTTCGCGTTCCTCGGCCTCCGACTCGTCGATCAACTCGATGCCTTGCTCTTCCAGCATGATCAGAAGCCGGTCGATTTTTTCGGGATTAGCGTCGTCATCGGGTAAATGGTCGTTCACCTGACTGTAAGTCAGGTAGCCTTTTTCCTTGCCCGATTCGAGCAAAGCCTTCAGGCCGTCGTCGATCTTCTCCATCAAACCCTCCCGAAGTTCTGAGGTCTAAAGTTCCAAGGTCCGCGTCGAGAGCCGAGTGGGATCACTCAGAACTCAGCGTTCGTAGCTCAGAACCTTGATTTTGCACCTGCCGAAGCAGTTCCAGTTCCGACGCGGTATCGGTGGCGGCGTTGAGCCGCGTTTGTAGTTCTCGTTTGGCGCGCTTGAGACGACGATCCTGGAAGAAGGCCAGGAGTTGCCGCCAACACGCCGCCCGGTCGGGCACGACCCGGCCGATGGCTTGCAGTTCGAGTGCTTTCACCGCCAGGGCAACATTGTCGAGGCGGGGACGCAAGAGATCGAGCGTGGGCGGCTCATTGGCCGCGCGCAGGTCGTACAGCCCCTCCAACAATTTCCGTAGTCCCGGATGAGCGATCTCCGCCGCTCGTATCTCGTGGGCCGCCGCGGCCACCAGCTCTGGGTCGGCCAACAGCAATTCCAAAAGTTGCCTCTCTTCGGGGGCAGCTTTGGCCGCCCGCTGGCCCGTCTCGTCGGAGGGGGGACGCGCAGCCGCCGATCCCTCGCTCCGTTTGAGGTGACGCAATTCTCTCAGCCTTGCCCATACGGTCTCCTCCTTGAGTCCCAGGCGTTGAGCGATGCGATTGACCATCAATTCCGCCTTCAAAGCGCCGGCTTGTCCGGGCATCGGCGGAGCCAAGGCGATGATGCCGAGGACGGCGTCCACGGCGCGGCGTTTCTCTTCGACGTTGGGCATGCCGCTCTTGGGCAGCACCGAATTCAGCTTGAACTCGAGCGCGTCCACGGCGCATTCCAAAGCGCGGCGAAAAGGCTCCGCGCCTTGTTGCACGAGCAAATCGCACGGATCGAGTCCGTCCGGCAGGGTGGCGACGGCCAACTCGACATCGTGACCGGCGAAAATCTCCAAGGCCCGATCGACGCCGGTATCGCCGCCCGCGTCGGCATCGAAAACCAACACCACGCGCGGGGCGAAACGCTTCACTTGCTGAACGTGGCGGTCGTTCAAGGCCGTGCCCATCGTCGCCACCACTTGCCCGATTCCCAATTGATGGGCCATCAAGGCGTCGGTGTATCCTTCCACGATGGCCAGATAGCCGGCCTCCCCAGCCGCCTGGCGGGCATGGTCGATTCCGTAGAGATGCTCGCTCTTGTTGAAGAGCGGCGTCGCTGTGGAGTTATAATACTTCGGCGCTCGAGACGACAGAGGAGATGTGGGCAAGATGCGTCCACCGAACCCCACCGTCTGCCCCCGCGCGTCGCGGATGGGAAATTGAACGCGATCGCGGAAGCGGTCGTAGTAGCCGTTTTGCTCGGTGCGCGGAGCGATCAAGCCGACCTTTTCGAGCATCTCCAACGAGACGCCGTTCGTTTCCGCGCGTTGCACCAGCCATTCGCCCGCTCGCGGAGCATAGCCCAAACCGTAGCGCCGCACCGTTTCTCCCGTCAAGCCGCGCGACCCGACATAGCGTCGCGCCTCTTCCGCCAACGGCGAATCGAGTAAGCATTCGTGAAATTGTTGCGCCGCCCAACGGATTACATCAAGCATTGCGGCGCGACTCTGGTTCTGCACGAAATTCTGAGTTTTTTCGAGGGTGATTCCGGCGCGGCGGGCCAAAAGTTCGAGCGCATCGCTAAAGCTCACGCGCTCGTACTCTTGAACAAAGGTGATGACATCGCCGTATTTATTACAGGACCAGCATTTGTAATTTTGCCACTGTTGATCGACGATCAGAGAAGGATTGTGGTCGTCGTGGAACGGACAAACCCCCTTGAACCGCGCAGCCCCGGCCGGCCGTAGTTCGAGGTAGCCCTCGATCACCGCGACGATGTCGTTGGCCTCTTTGATCCGTTTGACCCGATCGTCTGCCAAGGGCCACCCGTTCGATGCCGCCAATCCGCGTCTGCGTCAAGGATCTACCTTGCGGTGCCGCGGGTTGGAGTGGAGATTGCTTCGTCTGTTCGCGGCGGGTCCACGGCCTGAAACGAGGAGTGGATGAAAGGAAAGCATCGCACGGCCATTCCCGGATTGAAGGATTGCGACCGGGAGCCACCTCCGCACCCGTTCCTCCCTCGACACTTCGCCCGGTCCATGACATCGACCGGATTGGCCATGTTCGGCATTCCCTTGCCGCCACGCTCGGAGCAATCGACTTCCCGTCGGCTGCCTCGACTCACGAGTCCCACGAACCTTTTTTCCGAGCGCTAATGGAATTATAGCCGGATGAGCAAAACCCGTCAAGCTAGGCAAAGCGCGCCGAAGCGCCTTCAGCCTCGCCTCGCGCGTCGCCATCGTCCGAGAGCCTATATCTTCGACCCGCCGCGCCTCCGCCGAGCGATGGAACGACTACAACCGTTTCCGCACGCATTGGTTGCGCTCTCCGAATAGTTCGCTCTTTGCAAATAGACGAACTTTTGCTCCATCTCCGCGCAGCCCTAACTCTTTTTGCATTTTTTGCCTCATGCCCAGATGGATTTCCTTTACCAGCCCCCCTGAATTGGGCATATTTGAAGCGAAGACAATTCTGGCTCGATTGGGCCCCCCGGATTGTGCCAGGTAGAGGGCCGGATCGACTCGACCGCAATTCACGGAGAAGTAGGCATGATTTGGCAGCGCGCCCGTCTTGCACTGGTGGCGAATGTCCTCTTGGCCAGCGCGGCTGTGACCGCCTTGGCTCAAACCCCAGCTCCGGCTCCCGTAGCCGCGGCTCCCGTTGTCGCTAGCGCCGATCCGTGCGCTCCGGCAACGCAAACCGTAACCTGCACCGAATGGGTTCCCGAACAGTACACCACCACGAAGACGGTCTACAAGACCGAATGCGTCCCGGAAACCTACACGGCTTATAAGACCGTGTGTACCCCGGAAACGCGCACCCGTACCTGCACCGTCTACCGCCAAGTGACGGAAGAAAAGACCGTCATGCGCACCGTCTGCGAGCCGACCACCTGCGTCGAAACCCGCACGGTGATGAAGAAGGTCCACACTTGCAAACCGGTGACGACCGTGTCGCGCAAGTGCGTGGACATGGGACACTACGAATGCCGCGAAGTGCCCTGCCGTCAGAGCTGCCTCACGAAGTTGCGCAACAAGCACAACTGCTGCGAGAGCTGCTGCGTGCCGACGAAGACCGTCCGCACTTGGTGCCCGAACAAGGTGTGGGTTGAAACGCCCTGCACCAAGATGGTTCGCTGCACGGAATGCGTCCCCTGCACCACGCAAGTCACCGTCTGCAAGATGGTTCCCAAGCAAGTCGCTTGCAAGGTCTGCTGCGTGAAATGCGTGCCGTGCCAGACGACCCAGACCTACACGGTCATGGTCTCCAAGTGCGTCGCCACCCAATGCACCCGCATGGTCGCCAAGTGCGTGCCCTGCCAGCAGACCGTCACCTGCTGCCGCATGGTGCCCCGCACCGTGACCAAGCAAGTCGCGTGCTGCAATCCTTGCAACACTTGCTGCACCCCCTGCTGCAAGACCACCAGCAAGAAGTGCCGCCGCTGCCACTAAGCACGGGTAACCGGCTCATCCCGGTTTGACGAACGAGGCGAGGTGAACAACCTCGCCTCGTTCGTTTTTTTGAACGCCGCGGCTGCCTCGCCGTCCATTGACGGCCACGCGGACAAATCGGACAATAAACCGCTGCGATCCCTTGCGATATTGCTTTCGATTGAGATGCTTTATGACCACCGCCAATGAGATTCGCCAGCAGTTTATCGACTTCTTCGTCAAGAAGCACGGCCATACGTTCGTGCCTTCCAGCAGCGTCGTGCCGCACGACGATCCGACGTTGCTGTTCGCCAACGCCGGTATGAATCAGTTCAAGGACGTGTTTCTCGGCACCGGCACGCGCCCGTACAAGCGGGCGGCCAACACGCAGAAGTGCATTCGCGCCGGCGGCAAGCACAACGATCTCGAAGACGTGGGCAAGGACACCTACCACCACACCTTTTTCGAGATGCTCGGCAACTGGTCGTTCGGCGATTACTTCAAGAAAGAAGCGATCCGCTGGGCCTGGGAATTGCTCACCGAGGTATGGAAACTCGACAAGAGCCGATTGCACGCCACCGTCTTTGAGGGCGATCCCAAAGAGGGACTGGAACCCGACGACGAGGCGGCGGCGCTGTGGCGCTCCGAGACGGACATCGACCCGTCGCACATTCACATGGGTAACAAAAAAGATAACTTTTGGGAGATGGGCGAGACGGGACCGTGTGGGCCTTGCACCGAGATTCACATCGACCGCACGCCGGACAAAAGCGGCGGCAAACTCGTCAACGCGGGCACGCCGGACGTTATCGAGATATGGAACCTCGTTTTTATCCAATTTAATCGCGGCCCGGACAGGAAATTGACGCCGCTGCCGGCGAAACACGTCGATACCGGCATGGGGTTCGAGCGCGTCTGCGCCGTGTTGCAAGGCAAACCGAGCAATTACGATACCGACGTGTTCGCACCGATCTTCCAGGCGATTCAGAAAATCACGAAAGCGCCGGCGTATACGGGCAAGCTCGCCGATCACAAAGATACGGCCTATCGCGTCATCGCCGACCACATTCGCGCGCTGACGTTCGCCCTCAGCGACGGAGCGACGCCGAGCAACGAGAAGCGCGGCTACGTCCTGCGCAGCATCCTCCGCCGCGCCGAGCGGTTTGGAAGGCAGTATCTCAACGCCAAGGAACCGTTCCTCTACGAACTCGCGCCCGTGGTCGTCGAGACGATGGGCGGCTTCTTCCCCGAACTGAAGCGCGACCCCGACAGGGTGGTGAAGATTATTCGAGAAGAAGAGGTCTCTTTTATCCGCAATTTTGATCGCGGCTTGGAGCTGTTCGAGAAAGTGGTGCGGCGGACGAGCGAGCGGGAAAGCACGATCGTCAGCGGCGACGAGGCGTTCGATCTGCACACCACCTACGGCTTCTTCATCGACATCACCGAGCAGATGGCCGGCGAAGTCGGTATGAGCGTCGATCGGCCGCGCTACGAGCAGCGCATGGCGGAGTTTCAAGAACAGTCCGGCAAGGATCGCAAGAAATTCGGCGTCACCGCCGTCACCGGCGAGTTGCCGAAGACGGACGATTCGAGAAAGTATGCCCATTTGACGACCACGGCCAAGCTGGAGGGCTGGGTGCTGGACAGCACGGTCGTCAAGCACGGTGCGCTTGGGCAAGACGAAGAGGCGGCGTTGATCCTGGAACGCACCTGCTTCTATGCGGAGCAGGGCGGGCAGATCGGCGACACCGGCGTGATTCATACGGAGACAGGCCGGTTCGACGTGACCAATACGCAGCGTCTGGGCGATTGCGTGCTGCACCTAGGCCGGGTGTCGCGCGGCCAGATCAAGGCGGGGCAGCCGGCGACGCTGGAAGTTTCCAGCGCCCGCGCCCATACCATGCGCAATCACACGGCCACGCATCTGCTCAACTGGGCGCTGCGCAAAGTCCTCGGCGACCATGTGGAACAGCGAGGCTCGCTGGTCGATGCCGAGAAGACGCGCTTCGACTTCACCCACGACAAGCCGATGTCCGCCGAAGAGATCGCCGAGGTCGAACGGCTGGTCAACGAGAAGATCTACGCCGATCTGCCGGTGACAGCGATCACGATGCCGCTGGTCGAGGCCAAGAAGTTCGTCGGCGTTCGCGCCGTATTCGGTGAGAAGTATCCCGATCCGGTGCGCGTGCTGCTGATTGGGCCGCACAAACCCGAAGAGGCCACCCTCGAACATTCCATCGAGTTTTGCGGCGGTACGCATCTGAACCATACCGGACAAGCGGGATTCTTTAAGATCGTGGCTCAAGAGCTGGTCGGCAAAGGCGTTCGCCGCGTCGTCGCCGTCACCGGACGCGAAGCGGTGGCCACGGTGCAGCGCATCTCCGCCGTGGTCGACGACTTGGCCGCGCGCTTCAACTGTGCGGTGGAGGATGTGCCCCGCCGCGTCGAGGTGTTGCAAGAAGAAGTGAAAAAGTTGCAGACGCAGCTTCGCAAAGGGGCGGCCAGCGATCTGAGCGGGGCGGGCGACAAGCTCTTGGCGTCGGCCATTGAAGCGGACGGAACGAAAATCCTCGTCGGCGAGATGCCCGCCGCCCCGGTCGAAGCGATGCGGCAACAGCTCGACCGCCTGCGCGAGAAGGCCAAGAGCGCCGTCATCGTGGTCGGCTGGACGGATGAGGGCAAAGTCGGTCTGATGAGTCTGGTGACGGACGATCTCGCTAAAAAAGGTCTCCATTCGGGCAAACTGATCGGCGAAGTCGCCAAGGTCGTCGGCGGTAAAGGCGGCGGCCCCCCCACCGGCATCGCCCAAGCCGGCGGCAAAGACACCGCCAAACTCGGCGAAGCGCTGCAACTGGCGCGCAAGCTGGCGCTCGACCAGTTGAGTAGATGATCCGCCGACCCGTAGAGCCGGCAAGCGTTCACCTTGCTCACGCTGTGGCTAGGCGCTCTTTCTGGAAAGCCCGATGCACTTAATCGAAATCTACCTCCGCGATCTGCACGATATTCGCTCCACCGGTGCCGCCGTCAAGGAAACCTCGTACTATCCGCCACTGGCGAACCTGCTCAATGCCGTCGGCCAGACCATCAAGCCGCGCGTCCGTTGCGTCATCAACCTGAAGAATCAGGGCGCGGGGATGCCCGACGGCGGACTGTTCACACCGGATCAATTGCAGAAAGGGGCCGATGTCCCGCTCGATGGCCAGCCGCCGGCGCGCGGAGCCATCGAATGCAAGGGAACCAAAGACGACGCCTGGCTCACCGCCGATACCGAGCAAGTCAGCAAATACTGGAACAAGTATCGCCAGGTTCTCGTCACCAACTACCGCGATTTCGTGCTGGTCGGTCAGGACGAACACGGCAAGCCGGTCACGCTGGAAGCATACCGCCTCGCCGCGGATGAGAAAGCGTTCTGGAAAGCCGCCGCCCATCCCGCCGCCGTCGCCGCCGCGCAGGGCGATCGCTTTCTCGATTATCTGCGCCGCGTCATGCTGCACGCCGCTCCGTTGGCCGATCCCAAAGACGTAGCCTGGTTCCTGGCCAGCTATGCTCGCGACGCCCGCGCCCGCATGGCCGACGCCAACCTGCCCGCTCTCGATACCGTCCGCAAAGCGCTCGAAGAGGCGCTCGGCATCACCTTTGAAGGCACCAAAAAAGATCCCAAACAGGGGGAACGCTTCTTCCGCTCTACGTTGGTGCAAACGCTGTTTTACGGCATCTTCTCCGCCTGGGTGCTGTGGCAGCGCACCGCGCCGGTGGCCGGTCGCCGCTTCGACTGGGAGAATGCGTCCCGCTATCTGCACGTCCCCATCCTGCGCAAGCTGTTCCGCGAACTATCCGATCCGGTGCAGCTGGGCGAGTGGAGACTGTTCGAGGTGCTGGAGTGGGCCGCCGCCGTACTCAACCGCGTGGACCGCGATGCCTTCTTCGCCAAGTTCCGCGACGCCGAGGCCGTGCAGTATTTCTACGAGCCGTTTCTGGAAGCGTTCGATCCGGAATTGCGCAAGCAACTCGGCGTTTGGTACACGCCGCCGGAGATCGTCCGCTACATGGTGGCTCGCGTCGATACCGTGCTGCGCGAAGAGCTGGACCGGCCCGATGGTTTGGCCGATCCCGATGTCTACGTTCTCGATCCCTGCTGCGGCACCGGCGCGTACTTGACCGAGGTGTTACGCGTCATCGCCGCCACGCTCAAGGACAAGGGCGAGGAAGCGCTGTTGGGTGGCAAGCTCAAGGCCGCCGCCATGGAACGCCTCTTCGGATTCGAGATCCTGCCCGCTCCCTTCGTCGTCGCCCATCTGCAATTGGGTCTGTTCCTGCAAGCCGAGGGCGTGCCCTTGCAGGAGGCGAAACACGAACGCGCCGGCGTCTATTTGACCAACGCCCTGACCGATTGGCATCCACCCAAGGGACCGAAACAGCATCTCTTGTTCTCCGAAATGGAGGAAGAACGCGACAAGGCCGAGGAAGTCAAACAGCGCAAGCCGCTGTTGGTGGTGCTGGGCAATCCGCCGTACAACGGCTTCGCCGGCGTCGGCGTGTCCGAGGAGCGCGATTTGTCCGATGCCTACCGCACCACGCAACACGCGCCCAAACCGCAGGGCCAAGGCTTGAACGATCTGTACGTTCGCTTCTTCCGCATGGCCGAACGCTGCATTGTCGAACGCGAGCCGCGTCACGGCGTCGTCTGCTTCATCTCGAATTATTCGTGGCTCGATGGCTTGTCCTTCCCCGGTATGCGCGAATGCTATTTAAGAGAGTTCGATAGTATTTGGATCGACTGCCTCAATGGCGACAAATATCGCACCGGCAAAATGACCCCGGACGGCAAGCCCGATCCGAGCGTCTTTTCCACCGAACACAACCGCGAAGGCATTCAGGTCGGTACGGCCATTGCGACATTGGTTCGCCGCCCCGGACACGAATACCAACGTGAAGGTTCCCTGAGCGGGGGGCGTCAGCCCCCTGAGAAGGGCGACACTCAGGGGGCTGACGCCCCCCGCTCAGAGAGATCGTCCGCCGTCTACTTCCGCCACCTATGGGGACAAGCGAAACGAACGGAGTTGCTGACGAGCTTGGAGGATTTCGGGTCGAAGTTGTATCAGAATGTAAAACCGCCTCCGTCGCTGGGGCTGCCCTTTCGGCCAATGGATACGGATCAAGGTTATCTTGCTTGGCCTCTGTTGGCCGATCTGTTCCCTGTGTGTTTTCCCGGAGTGAAGACGAGCCGTGATGAATTTGTCGTGAGTATCGACCGCGAACATCTTGTCGAACACATGAAGTGTTATTTCGACCCGAAAATGAGCCATGAGGAAATGAAGGCTATTGCTCCACGCGCTCTCACGGATGCTGCTCGCTTTGAAGCGATCCCGATTCGAGAGCAATTGATGAAACGCGGATTTCTTCCCGAAAACGTGGTTCCCTACGCTTATCGCCCCTTTGATCTCCGTTGGTTGTATTGGGAGCCATTGACGAAACTCTTGGATGAGAAGCGCCCGGAGTATTTCCGCCAGGTCTTTGACGGAAACGAGTGGTTGGCCGCCGTTCAGCAGAATCGGAAGGAGTTTGATCCTCCGACCGTGGTACGCCGTCTTACTTCACTCCATATCATCGAACGCGGTGCCAACTTTTTCCCGCTCTTCTTCCGTCAATGGCCCGAACATTCCGGCCTCTTCAATGAGGAAGCCAAAATTGCACGGCAGGTCGGCGAACACTACGCCAACCTGTCCGACGCCGCCCTCGCCTACTTGAACAGTTTCGGCAGCGTGGCCGATGCTCCACATCTGTTTCATCACGCCGCCGCCGTGCTGCACGCTCCGGCCTATGCGACCGACAATAGCGGCGCGTTGAGCCAAGACTGGCCGCGTGTACCGCTGCCGGCGACGCGCGATCTCCTCCTCGCCTCCGCCGCGCTGGGCCGACAAGTCGCCGCGCTGCTCGATCCGGAAACGACGGTCAACGGCGTCACCGCGGGCAAAGTGCGAGCGGAGTTGAAGATCATCGGCGTACCGGCGCGAGTCGGTGGCGGCAGTCTGAACCCATCGAGCGAACTGGACGTGACGGCGCGTTGGGGCATCGCCGGCAAGGGCGGTGTGTGCATGCCGGGCAAGGGCAAGGCCATCGAACGCGCCTACTCGCCGGAGGAACTCGCCGCTCTCGGTTCCGCTACAGACAGTCTCGGCGCGACGACGTTCGACGTGTACCTCAACGACATCGCCTTCTGGCGTTGCGTGCCGTCGCGCGTGTGGACGTACACCCTGGGCGGCTATCAGGTGATAAAGAAATGGCTCTCCTACCGCGAACGCGCCCTCCTCGGCCGCGCCCTGTCGCTGGCGGAACTGACGGAAGTGATGCACATGACTCGCCGCATCGCGGCGTTGCTACTGCTGCAACCGGCGCTGGATGCGAATTATCAGGAGGTGAAGGCGGTGTCCTATGTCTGGCCGAAATCACTGGATTGGTGAGTGAGTGATGCGACTCATTTGTACTTCGGTCAGCCATTCACGGAATTGCTTCGATCTCCACGCTGCCGCCAACGGCTACTCGCACGCGCAAATCGTGGCCGACCAAGAGAGCCATCCCAAGCAACGGAGCGGTGTCGATGGCCTGAATCAGAATTTGCCGCGGCACGCCGTCCCAAATAACCGTTGCGGCGTAGATGTCGAATTGTTGGACGGAGCCGTCGGCGAGGATGGCGT